>NC_020829.1:1800000-2110000 GCF_000349845.1 Pseudomonas sp. ATCC 13867
ACGAACCGCTCGGTGCGCTGGATGCCCTGACCCGTATCGAGATGCAGCAGTTGATCGAACGCCTCTGGCAGCAACATGGATTCACCGTGCTGCTGGTGACCCACGACGTCAGCGAGGCGGTGGCCATCGCCGACCGGGTGATCCTCATCGAGGACGGCGAGATCGGCCTGGATCTCGACGTCGACCTGCACCGGCCCCGCGCCCGTGGCTCGGCGCGCCTGGCCGCACTGGAAGCCGAAGTACTCGAGCGCGTGCTGTCGCTGCCGGCCCAGCCGCCCGAGCCGGAACCCGTATCCCCACTGCCCACGCAATTGCGCTGGGCGCTTTGATCCATCAGTGAAAACCTCATTCTCCCAAGGAGCTACGCCATGACCATCAAAGCCATCAACGTCCGCAACCAGTTCAAAGGCACCATCAAGGAAATCGTCGAAGGCGATGTGCTGTCGGAAATCGACGTGCAGACCGCCGCCGGCATCGTCACCTCGGTGATCACCACCCGTTCCGTACGCGAACTGGAACTCACCATCGGCAGCGAGGTGATCGCCTTCGTGAAATCCACCGAGGTGTCCATCGCCAAGCTGTGATGCGGGCAAGAGAGGAGGGCGGGCACTCCGGCGACGGGCTGCCCGTTCTTGCTTTGCGTAGGAGCGAGCTTGCTCGCGAACCGCCCGGCACCGAATGGCCTGGAACTCTGTTCGCGAGCAAGCTCGCTCCTACAATGGGGGCGGCTACTCCACACTCGGCGTGTGTAGGAGCGGACTCCGTCCGCGATCGATTTCCGGCAGCTCCGAGCTGGCTGGTGGCACATCGCGGACGGAGTCCGCTCCTACCAATACCCCACCTTCATACGACTAGAGCAATTACTCTACTTCCCCTAGACTCCGCTCAAACCAACAAGAGAATGGAGTCCCGCATGTCCCTGAGTCCCTCCGCCTTCGCCCTGCTCGGCCTGGTCGCCTGGAGCGTGCTGCTGATCCTGCTGCTGGTCAACCAGCGCGGGCTGCTGGTGATGTCCGGCCGCATGAAGGTCAACGCCTTCGCTGCCGATGGCAGCAATACCCCCGGCGCCTTCGGCCAGCGCCTGGTGCGGGCCCACGCCAACTGCGTGGAGAATGTGCCGCTGTTCGCCGCAGTGCTGCTCTACGCGATGGCCACCGGCCAGACCCTGCTGACCGATCCCCTGGCCCCGATCCTGCTGGCCGCGCGCATCGCGCAGTCGGCGGTGCACCTGATCAGCACCTCGGCGCTGGCGGTGTGGATTCGTTTCGCCGCCTTCTTCGTCCAGTTGCTGATCCTGATCTGGTGGCTGCTGCGCCTGGCCAGCCTGGTCTAGGGGCGACTCGCACCTGCCGCCGGACGACCGGAACAGTTGCGTGGCGCAACTGTTCCTATGGCGTGATACCGCCATGACTTAGCATGGCGAACCGCACATCCGTCGAGGCTCCCATGCATGTTTCATCCGGCCGCTGGCAATTCGGCCTGTTTCTTGCCCTGATCACCGCCGTGCTCTGGGGCATCCTGCCGATCAAGCTCAAGGAAGTCCTGAAGGTCATGGACCCGGTCACCGTGACCTGGTTTCGCCTGGTGGTCTCCGGTGGCGTGCTGCTCGTCTACCTGACGCTGACCCGCCAGTTGCCGGCATTTCGCCCCATCGGCCGGCGCGGTGCGGGTCTGGTGCTGGCGGCCATTCTCGGACTGACCGGCAACTACGTGTTCTACCTGATCGGCCTGCGCATGCTCACGCCGGGGACCACGCAACTGGTGATCCAGATCGCACCGATCCTCCTGCTGCTGGGCAGTCTGCTGGTGTTCAAGGAGAGTTTCAGCGTCGGCCAGGGCCTCGGGCTGGCGGTGCTGCTGACCGGCTTCGGGCTGTTCTTCAACCAGCGCCTGGCGGAACTGTTCGGCTCGCTGGGCGACTACACCACCGGCGTGCTGATCGTGGTGTTCGCCGCGTTCGTCTGGACCGCCTACGGCCTGGCGCAGAAGCAGTTGCTGACGCAGTGGACGTCGGTGCAGGTGATGATGGTGATCTACCTCGGCTGCGCCGCGCTGCTCACGCCCTGGGCGTATCCGCTGGAGGCGTTGCAACTGAGCCCGTTGCAGGGCTGGCTGCTGCTGGCCTGTTGCCTGAACACCCTGGTCGCCTATGGCGCCTTTGCCGAGGCGCTGGCGCACTGGGAGGCCTCCCGCGTCAGCGCCACGCTGGCCATCACGCCGCTGGTGACCTTTGCCTCGGTGGCACTGGCCGCTTCGTGGTGGCCCGACTACGTGCACCCGGAAAACCTCAACGGCCTGGCCTACGTCGGCGCGTTGCTGGTGGTGGGCGGCTCGGCGTTGACCGCCCTGGCGCCTTCGCTGCTGCGCAGTTACCGGGCCCGCCGCCAGCGCCTGGCGGATGTCTGAAGCCACTGTGAAAGGGCCGCCGTCGGGGCGGCCTTTTACTGTCTGGCGAATCAGCTTCATTTTTGCAAATGATATGTATTATCATTTGTGTGATTGGAGATTTGCCGATGCGCCGACGCATCGATCCAGGGGGCGATGTGGTGGTGTGCAGGGTAAGCGGGTGGCTATGGCGGGGAGCGTGCGTCGATGGATGAGCGTTTCTCGCGCTCGGTGTCGCAGGTCTATCGTTCGTTCCACGGCGAACTCCTGCGCTTCCTGCGCCGTCAACTGAACGGCTCGGCCGATGCTGCCGACCTGGCCCAGGATGCCTTCGCCCAATGGCTGAAGTCATCTTCGCGGCATGACGTCGAACAGCCG
This sequence comes from Pseudomonas sp. ATCC 13867, assembly GCF_000349845.1. Lineage (NCBI taxonomy): Bacteria > Pseudomonadati > Pseudomonadota > Gammaproteobacteria > Pseudomonadales > Pseudomonadaceae > Pseudomonas > Pseudomonas sp. ATCC 13867. The sequence goes on from NC_020829.1 coordinate 1,802,764, forward strand.
CGCGCGTTTCTCTTCCAGGTCGCGCGCAATCTCCTGCGCGATCACTGGCGTCGCCAGCACAAGGCCGCGGAGGTCGGCGAACCGGAGCTGGGCGGCGAGGCAGACCTGCGTCCGGCTGCCGAAGGAGGCGAACCGGTGGTTCAGCTCGAGCGGCAGCGCTACCTGCGCCGGCTTTCCGAAGCGCTGGACTCATTGCCGCCGCGTCGCCGCGAGGCGTTCGTCCTGCACAAGTTCGAGGGCCTCTCGCAGCCCGAGGTGGCCCGACGAATGGGGATTTCCCTGAGCATGGTGGAGAAGCATGTCGCCAGTGCCTTGCTGCATTGCAAGCGGCACGTACAAGGGGAGGGCGAGGCATGACGCCGCGACAGGAACGCCAGCGGGTGATCGACGAGCTGGCCGCCAAGTGGTTCAGCCACATGCGTTCGGATGCCTGTGACGCCCGCGAGCGCCAGGCCTTCGTCGACTGGCTGGCGGAAGACCCTGCACATGAATCGGCGTACCGCGAAATCGAGCAGCTGTGGAGTGATCTCGACCAGGTGTACCGGCCCACCATCGCTCCGCGACGCCGTTCCAGTCTGCCCTGGCGCGGATTCGCCGCCGCCAGCGTGTTCTGCGCGGCATTGCTGCTGGCCAACGATTTCAGCGGCGGGCGGCTGGCCGATCCGCAGCAGGTGCAATCCACCGCGCCGGGCGAGCAGCGCGAGGTGACGCTGGTCGATGGCACGCGGGTGTTCCTGGCGGCGGATTCGGCGCTGCGGCTGGACTTCTCCGATGGCTTCCGAGATGTGCAGCTGCTGCGTGGAGAAGCCTATTTCGAAGTGGTTCACGATGCCGACCGACCCTTCCGCGTGACCGTCGGTGACAGCCGGGTGCGCGTACTCGGTACCGGCTTCGACGTACGTCGCGAGAGCGGCGTGCTGACCGTCGCCGTGCGCCACGGCAAGGTGGCGTTGCAGGCGCAGCGCGATGCGCCGGGCGAGCAGATGCTGACTGCGGGCGACCGCGCCCGGTTGCCGAGCGGGGTAGGGGTGGCACGGGTGGACCGTGTGCCTATCGCCTCCATCGCAGCATGGCGCGACGGCATGCTCGCCTTCCGTAACCAGCCGCTCGGTACGCTGGTGGACGAACTGTCGCAATACCGTGCCGCTCCCATTCGCCTGGGTGACGAGCGCCTCGCGCAGAAACCCGTCTCCGGCAACGTGCGCCTGGCCCGCCCGGACGACTTCCTCTCCGCCCTGCCGGTACTGCTGGATGTGCGCGTGCAACGCAAGGCCGACGGCAGCGCGGTCATCCTGCCGCGCTGACTTTCCCGTTCCTGCGGGTGCTGGCCCATTGCGTAGGGGCAGACTCCCGGCAGCTCTGAGCTGGCCGGTTGCGCATCGCGGACGGAGTCCACTCCTACAAAGAGCTCGAACGGCACAGCTGTGAATCTTTTTTGAGAAATATTTTTATTTGCAGGTGAGGATTTTTCTCGAATGAGGGTCTTCCCCGTCGTTCGCTGCGAAACACGCAGTGCTTTTCGTCCCTGGGGAGGGTCTTCATGCAGTCTCGTTTCAACTTCCCGTTCGCCCGCCCGCTGGGCTGCGCCGTTCTGCTCGGCAGCCTGATGGTGGCCGAGTACGGCCGCGCCGCCGACTGGCAGATCGACCTGCCGGCGCAATCGCTGAGCGCTTCCATCGGCAGCCTGTCGCATCAGGCCGGCGTGCAGGTGCTGTACGACGCCGCTCAGTTGGAGGGGCAGCAGGCTCCGGCACTGAGCGGGCTCTACAGCGTGCGCGCGGCACTCGAACGGCTGCTCTCGGGCTCCTCGCTGGAACTGGTGGAGGTCGGCGACGGCTTCGTGGTACGTCGCCGCGGCAAGGTGGACAGCTTCAACGACAACGCCATCGAACTGGACTCGCAGACCATCGTCGGTACCGGGCAGTCGGTGGATGCCGCCAGCGTCGGCCGCTCGACCCTGACCCGCAAGGACATCGAGCGTATCCAGGCCGACAACATTCCCAGCCTGCTCGATACGCTACCCGGCGTGAGCATGGGCGGCTCGCCCAAGCCGGGCGGGCAGACCGTCAACATCTGGGGGTTCGGCGACGCCGAAGACGTGCCGTTCACCCTCGACGGCGCGCCCAAGAGCGGCTTCGAGCGCTACCAGCAAGGCACCGTGTTCATCGAGCCGGAACTGATCAAGCGCATCGAGGTGGAGAAGGGCCCGCATTCGGTGTTCAACGGCAACGGTGGTTTCGGCGGCACCGTGCACATGGAGACCAAGGATGCGCCGGACCTGCTGCGGGATGACCAGAACGTCGGCGCTATGCTCAAGTACGGCTACCACTCCAACGACCAGCAGAAGATCTACAGCGGCGCGCTCTACGGCCGCAGCGACGACCACAAGGTCGACGCACTGGTCTACCTCAACGCCCGCGACGGCCGCGACATCAAGCTCGCCGGGCATATCCCCGATCCGAACGGCCAGTACCCGGTCAACCCCAAGCGCCTGCCCAATAGCGCCCAGGACCTCGACGCCGGGCTGTTCAAGCTCAACCTGCACCCCGATGAGAACCACGACCTCGGCCTGTCCTACAGCCGCTCCGAGACCAGCCGCTGGACGCCGTTCTCCTCGGCCAGCTACCCGACGCCGCCGAGCCAGACCAACATCGACAAGTACGGCTACGAAGGCGCGCTCAAGCGCTTCCTCGCCCAGCGCGACACCACCGACACGACCTGGTCCGCCAAGTACAACTTCCACCCCGTCGACAACCCGCTGGTCGACCTGATGGTGAGCTACTCGGAATCCGACGTGGATCAGACCGACGAGCGTGAGAAGGACGCCTTCGTACAGATCGCCACCGGCGGCCAGAGGACCCGCACCGAATACCAGGACAAGGTCTTCGAGCTGCGCAACACCAGCCTGTTCGATACCGGTCCGCTGCAGCATGCCGTCACCGTCGGCACCCAGTTGCACCGGCACGACCGCGACAGCCTGATGTACATCCCCGGCAAGACCTACGACAAGCCGAAATACAACTACGGCACCTTCCAGCCGGCCTTCATGCCCAGTGGCCGCCAGGATACCCGGAGCGCCTACGTGCAGGACGCGCTGACCTGGGGCCGGCTGACCGTGACCCCGTCGCTGCGCTTCGACCGAGTACGCAACAACGGCGACCACAACCTCGCGCCGATCTACGACAACCAGGTGCTTGGCCATGACTACCGGGCGCAGACCTACACCGGCTGGTCGCCGCGCCTGTCGCTGTTCTGGACCGCCACCGAGCGCCTGGCCCTGTTCGCCGACTACACACGCACCTGGCGCGCACCGGTGCTGGACGAGCAGTACGAAGTGCAGGGCCTGGGCAGCATCACCGGCACCAGTCGCGACCTCGATCCGGAGCGCATCCACGCACTGCGCTTCGGCAGCGTGGTCAACCTGCCGGACCTGTTCATCAACGGCGACAACCTGCAGGTTCGCACCACGCTGTTCCAGAACAAGGTCAAGGACGAAATCTTCCGCACCCGCAGCGTGGCCTGCGCGGAACAGTCGGCCAGCAACGGCACGGTCTCCGGTAGTTGCCGCCAGTACATGCCGCTGGGCAACTACCGCAACCTGCCGGGCGTCACCTACCAGGGCTTCGAGATCGAGAGCTTCTACGACAGCCCCTGGCTGTTCGGCGGGCTGTCCTACTCCTGGGTGAGCGGCAAGCACGATGGCGCCTACAGCAACCCGTGGGGCCCGAACGTGTGGGCGCGCGACGTGCCGCCGGCCAAGTGGGTCGCGACCCTGGGCAGCAAGATCCCGGCGTGGGACGCCCAGATCGGCTGGCAGGGCGAGTTCGTGCGCAAGACCGACCGCCTGCCCAGCGACAAGTATTCCGGCGGCATGGGCACCCTGCTCGGCGACCGCTACTGGGACCAGCAGGCCAACGACAGCTACGATACCCAGCGCCTGTTCGCCAGTTGGAAGCCGCGCCGTCTCGGGCTGGAAGACACCGAGCTGAACTTCACCGTCGACAACCTGTTCAACCGCAGCTACCAGCCAGCGCTGTCCGGCGACAGTGTCTACAGCCAGGGCCGCAACGCCAAGCTCAGCATCACCCAGTACTTCTGAACGATGAGCGCAAACGGGCGCCCCGGCGCGCCCGTTTGCGCAAGGCCGTCAGCGCGCCGATCACCCTGCTCACCGGCGGGGCGACCCGCAACAGCCACAGCTGCTTCATGAACAGCGGGTCGGCGAAGATCGCCTCGCCCAGGTTGCGCGCCGGGTTCAGCGAGGTATTGTCGAGCGGGATGCTGATCAGGGGATCAGCGCCAGCGCCAGGCCGAAGGCCAGCGCATCAGGCTTGCGTACCCAACTGCTCCGCGCGGCGCAGCCAGGTCTGGCGCTGTTCCTCGCTGGAGCCGCGGATCGGGCTGAACTCCTCCAGATGATGGAACTCGATACCGCAGGGCGCGAGGATGCAGCGGGTCATCTGGCGGTGCGCCGGAGCGCCCTGGCGCAGGCGGTAGTGCCAGTGGGTCTGGTCGTGGCTGACCAGCAGGTCGGCGCTGCGCCCGCTGAGCAGCGGCTCGAACTCGCGGGATTCGGCCGAGCGGTAGCGGAAGGCGAAGCCCGGTTGCAGCACGCGGTCGAAGAAACCCTGCAGCAGCGCCGGCAAGCCGCCCCACCAGACCGGGTAGATGAACGCCAGGTGCTGCGCCCAGTGAATCTGCCGCTGCGCCTCCAGCACGTCCGCCTCGAGGCTCTGGCTCTGTTCGTAACCGCCACGCAGCACGGGGTCGAAGTTCAGCTCGCCGAGCTTCAGGCTGTGCACCACGTGGCCCTTGTTGCGCGCGCCCTGGGCGTAGGCCTCCGCCAGCGCGTGGCAGAAGCCGCCGGGCTTGGGCGAGCCGAGCACCAGCAGCACGCGCTTGCCGTCGCCTTCGATGGGGGTGGCGCCATGCTTGGCCGCATCAACCATTCTGTCCCGCCTCCAGCATGGTTTCCGGGCGTACCCACTGATCGAACTCGGCGTCGCTCAGGTAGCCCAGCTCCAGCGCCGCTTCGCGCAGGGTCTTGCCCTCGGCGTAGGCCTTCTTGGCGATCTCGGCGGCCTTGTCGTAGCCGATGTGCGGGTTCAGCGCGGTGACCAGCATCAGGCCGCGCTCCAGGTGCTCGCGCATCTTTGCCGCGTCCGGCTCCATGCCGGCCACGCAGTGGCTGTTGAAGTTGCGGCAGCCGTCGGCGAGCAGGCGCACCGATTCGAGCAGGTTGTGGATGATCACCGGCTTGAACACGTTCAACTGCAGGTGACCCTGGCTGGCGGCGAAGGTGATGGTCGCGTCGTTGCCGAATACCTGGCAGGCGAGCATCGACAGGGCCTCACACTGGGTCGGGTTGACCTTGCCGGGCATGATCGAGGAGCCGGGCTCGTTGGCCGGCAGCTTCACTTCGGCGAAGCCTGCGCGCGGGCCGGAGCCGAGCAGGCGCAGGTCGTTGGCGATCTTCATCAGGGCGGTGGCCAGGGCCTTCGTGGCGCCGGAGAGAATCACCAGCGGCTCGTGCCCGGCCAATGCGGCGAACTTGTTCGGCGCGGAGACGAAGGGCAGGCCGGAAAGGTCGGCCAGTTCGGCGGCGATGGCGTCGGCGAACTCCTTCGGCGCATTCAGCCCGGTACCGACGGCGGTACCGCCCTGGGCCAGCTCGTAGACCGCCGGCAGCGCGGCGCGAATGGCGCGCTCGGCATAGTCCAGCTGGGCGACGAAGGCGGAAAGCTCCTGGCCGAAGGTGACCGGCGTGGCGTCCATCAGGTGGGTGCGGCCGGTCTTCACCAGGCTGGCGTGGCGGGCGGCCTGCTGGGCAAGGCCGCCGCTGAGCTCGGCGATGGCCGGCAGCAGGTCGTCATGCACGGCGCGCGCGGCGGCGAGGTGCATGGCGGTGGGGAAGCTGTCGTTGGAGCTCTGTGCGCGGTTGACGTGATCGTTGGGGTGTACTGGCGACTTGCCGCCGCGACCTTTGCCGGCGATCTCGTTGGCGCGACCGGCGATCACCTCGTTGACGTTCATGTTGCTCTGGGTGCCGCTGCCGGTCTGCCAGACCACCAGCGGGAACTGATCATCGTGCTCGCCGGCGAGGACTTCGTCGGCGGCTTCTTCGATCAGGCTGGTGATGTTTTCCGGCAGTTCGCCCAATTGGGCATTCACGCGGCCCGCGGCCTTCTTGACCAGCGCCAGGGCATGCACCACGGCCAGCGGCATGCGCTGCCCGCCAATGGCGAAGTTTTCCAGCGAACGCTGGGTCTGCGCCCCCCAATAGGCATCGTCGGGGACTTCGATGGGGCCAAGGCTGTCGGTTTCGGTGCGGCTCATGATGCGTTCCTCCTGGAATGACTCGGGCAGTTTAGGCCGTTGTCAGCGCTCCGGGTTCCGCGTCGGATCAATTGCCCTGATAGAGCCCGTTCACCAGCGCGCCCGGGTGGCGCCGACCCAGCCCAATGCTTCGCGTACCGGGACGTGCTCGCCGTCGAGGCTGCGCAGGGAGCCGTCGAAGTGGCCGAACCACTGGCTGGTCTCGGCGAACAGCGGCCCCAGGCGAGGGCAGGCGCGGTGCAGCTTGCGCGGCGTGAAGGTCAGGTCGACCCGCTTGCAGGGGCTGAGCAGGCGCCACGGAGCCAGGGGATCGTGGGGCGTCTGGTGGATCTCGACGTCGTGTTCCAGGCGTTGCAGTTCGCCGCCGAACCACAGGGCGTTTTCCTTGAGCGGGGTGTGGTCCGTCCAGCCGCTGCCGAAGTTGCCGGCGATGCCGCCGGGCGCGGCGAAGGCGGCGCGCGTCCAGTGGGTGCGGAAGGGCCACACGCCCCGGCCGAAGTCCAGGGCGGCGAAGCTTTCGCCGGCGCTGCACTGGTAGACGCTGCGGCCGAGCTGCAGGCTGCCGCGCACCGGCAGGCCCATCTGCCGGCTGCAGGCGTGGAAGCAGTGGCCGCTCATGGGCACGATCAGGTTGACCGACTCCAGGTGCGCGGGACGCTGGACTTCCAGCGCCAGGTCCAGCGGCTGGCCGCCGAGGTCGGGGGCGCAGGCGGTGATGCGCAATTGGCCGGGCTGTTCGACGAAGTTCAGGCTCAGGTCGCCATGCTGGAAGCTGTGGCTCTGGTTGGGCACCTCGGGCAGTTCGCAGCCCCGGCCCAGCGCGGTGATCCGGGTGCGGTGCACCGAGCGGCCGGATTCCAGGTCGAGGAAGTAGAGGGCGCCGTAGCCCAGGTAGTCGAGGTCGGCGACGGTCAGCGAGAGCATCCACCCCGGCGCGTTGATGCACCAGTGGTTCCAGCGTTTGCGGCGGCCCGGATTGCCCGGCAGGTGGCAGAGGACCTGCGGCCGGCTGGACCAGCCGACGGCGCTGGCGTTCAGGCGGCCCTGGGGGTCGCACAAGGGCGGTGAGTTCGCGTAGGGCGGCATGTGAGTGAAGGTGTTCATTGGACACATCCATGTGGCAACGCGACGCAGCATGCCGGTTTGCCGATACGTCGACAAGAGAAATGGGTCACCTCCCTGCTGTTCGGCGGTCTCTTGAGCACTTTCCGAACTTAGGCGCAGAATGGCGGGTCCCACCCGGACACACCTTCAGACTCAAGGACCGCCCCATGACCGTTCTTCGTACCCTCTGCACCGCAGCTCTACTGGTGGGTTTCAGCTCTCTTGCCCTGGCCGACGCCAACACCGAGGCGGAGAAGTTCCTCAAGCAGGTTCACGCCGACAAGCTCACCGTGCCGGTCTATGCACAGGTCCAGCAGATGCTCGCCCAGCGTTTCGCCGAGGCCAAGGCGCCCGACAGCAAGAAGGCCGTACTGGAGCGCTATCAGGCCAAGGCCAATGCCGAACTCGATCGCGCGGTCGGCTGGGACAAGCTCAAGCCTGAACTGGTCAAGCTCTACACCAGCAACTTCAGCGAGTCCGAGCTCAAGCAGATCAACGATTTCTATGCCTCGCCGGTGGGCCGCAAGATGCTGGACAAGATGCCGCGCCTGACCGCCGAATCCGCCCAACTGACCCAGGCCAAGCTGCAGACCGCAGTCGAGCCGGTGAACAAGCTGATGGCCGACATGGACAAGGAACTGGGTGTGAAAGCCCCGGCTCCGGCCAAGAAGCCCTGACTTTTACGGCTTTTCATGAACCGCCTGATTTACAGCGAGACCCGACATGAGCATGCGTGACCGTATCCAGACCGCCCTGGGCGCCCTCGAACCGCAGCACCTGGAGGTGTTCGACGAGAGCCACATGCACAGCCGCGGGCAGGAAACGCACTACAAGGCCGTGATCGTCAGCCCGGCGTTCGCCGGGCTGAACGCGGTGAAGCGGCATCAGAAGGTCTACGGCGCGCTCGGCGATCTGATGAGCCAGTTCCACGCCCTGGCGATGCACACCTACACCCCCGAGGAGTGGGCGCAGCAGGGACAAGCACCGGATTCGCCGACCTGCCGTGGCGGCAGCAAGCACGATCTTTGAGAGCTGCTGCGCGTCGGCCCTGCTGCGTTGGAAATCGATCGAAGTTGCTCATTTACAAAACGTAAACTCCGCACTTCGCTCGATTTTATTCGCTGGCGCTCACCCTTCGGGCCAGCCTTCGGCTGTTACTTCCGCTGGTCGTTTCGCCTTGCATGGCTCTAGCTCGCGAGCTCTCAACCGACTACCGGAATGTGAGGCAAGCTCCGCTCCGTGTAGAATGCGACTCCCAGCGCCGGCTTCTGCCGGCGCTGTCATTTTCAGCTTCTGATTCAGCTGTCGAGCCAAAGAACCCGGTCCGCCCTTTACGCGGGCGACCACTGGAGTGATGCATGACCACCGAAAGAATCGTCGTCGCGGCGTTGTACAAGTTCGTCTCCCTGCCCGACTACGTCGCCCTGCGCGAGCCCTTGCTGCAGACCCTGCTGGACAACGGCGTGAAGGGCACCCTGCTACTCGCCGAGGAAGGCATCAACGGCACCGTTTCCGGCACCCGCGCCGGCATCGACGGCCTGCTGGCCTGGCTGCGCAACGACCCGCGCCTGGCCGATGTCGACCACAAGGAGTCCTACTGCGAGGAGCAACCCTTCTACCGCACCAAGGTCAAGCTGAAGAAGGAAATCGTCACCCTCGGCGTGCCGGGCGTGGACCCGAACGCCAAGGTTGGCACCTACGTCGAACCCCGGGACTGGAACGCGCTGATCTCCGACCCGGAGGTGCTGCTGATCGACACCCGCAACGACTACGAAGTGGCCATCGGTACCTTCGAGGGCGCCATCGACCCGAAGACCAAGTCGTTCCGCGAGTTCCCCGACTACATCCGCGAGCATTACGACCCGGCGAAACACAAGAAGGTCGCGATGTTCTGCACCGGCGGCATTCGCTGCGAGAAGGCGTCGAGCTACATGCTCAGCGAAGGTTTCGAAGAGGTCTTCCACCTCAAGGGCGGCATCCTCAAGTACCTGGAGGAAGTACCCGAGGCGCAGACCCTCTGGCGCGGCGACTGCTTCGTGTTCGACAACCGCGTGACCGTGCGCCATGACCTGACCGAAGGCGACTACGATCAGTGCCATGCCTGCCGCAACCCGATCTCGGCCCTCGATCGCGCCTCGGAGCACTATGCGCCGGGCATCAGTTGCCCGCACTGCTGGGACTCGCTGTCGGAGAAGACCCGAGCCAGCGCCCGCGAGCGGCAGAAGCAGATCGAGCTGGCGCGCCAGCGCAACCTGCCGCACCCCATTGGCCGTGACCCCCGCGCGGAGAACTGATCCATGACCAGCCGCCTGCTCTACGTGATGGACCCGATGTGCTCCTGGTGCTGGGGTTTCGCCCCGGTGGCCAGGCAGTTGGTGGAGCAGGCGCGCGCCGCGGGCGTGCCGCTGGCGCTGGTGATGGGCGGACTGCGCACGGGGCAGGGCGCCGCGCTGGAGCCGACCACCAGGCGCTACATCCTCGAACACTGGCACGCGGTGCATGAAGCCACCGGCCAGCCGTTCCGCTTCGAAAACGCCTTGCCCGACGGCTTCGTCTACGACACCGAGCCGGCCTGCCGCGCGGTGGTCACCGCGCGCCGCCTGGACGAGGACTGCGCCTGGGCGCTGGTCGGCGAAATCCAGCGGGCGTTCTACGCCGAAGGCCGCGACGTCACCCGGGCCGCGGTGCTCACCGATCTGGCCGAACAGGTCGGCCTGCCGCGCATCGAGTTCGCCGAAGCCTTCGACAGCCAGGACAACCATCTGGCGACCCTGGCCGACTTTTCCTGGGCCCGCGACCTGGGCATCGCCGGCTTTCCCACACTGCTGGCCGAGCGCGACGGCCAGTTGGCCCTGCTGACCAACGGCTACCAGCCGCTGGGCGAACTCGCCCCGCTGCTGGAGCGCTGGCTGGAGCGCGGGCGGCATGCCTGAGCTGTCCGCTGACCGCCTGAGCTGGGCGGAGATTCGTCGGCTCGCTTTCCGTCACCGCAAGGCCCTGATCCTCGCCAACCTGGTCGCCGTGCTGGCCACCGCCTGCAGTGTGCCGATCCCGCTGCTGCTGCCGCTGCTGGTCGATGAAGTGCTGCTGGGCAAGGGCGACGTCGCCCTGCAGGTGATGAACCACTGGCTGCCCGACGGCTGGCACAAGCCGGTCGGCTACATCGGCCTGATGCTGCTGGTGACCCTGGTGCTGCGCAGTTGCGCGCTGGTGTTCAACGTCCTCCAGGCCAAGCTGTTCGCGCGGTTGTCCAAGGACGTGGTGTACCGCATTCGCCTGCGCCTGATCGAACGGCTAAAGCACATCTCCCTGAGCGAATACGAAACCCTCGGCGGCGGGTCGGTCAGCGCGCATCTGGTGACCGATCTCGATACCCTCGACAAGTTCGTCGGCGACACCCTGAGCCGCTTCCTGGTGGCGCTGCTGACCCTTTGCGGTACCGCAGGCATCCTGATCTGGATGCACTGGAAGCTGGCGCTGCTGATCCTGCTGTTCAACCCGCTGGTGATCTTCGCCACGGTGCAACTGGGCAAACGCGTGAAGCACCTGAAGAAGCTGGAGAACGACAGCACCTCGCGCTTCACCCAGGCGCTGACCGAAACCCTGGAGGCCATCCAGGAAGTGCGCGCCGGCAATCGCCAGGGCTTCTTCCTCGGACGTCTCGGCGTGCGCGCTCGCGAAGTGCGCGACTACGCCGTCGCCTCGCAGTGGAAGAGCGACGCCGCCGGGCGCGCCAGCGGCCTGCTGTTCCAGTTCGGCATCGACCTGTTCCGCGCCGCGGCCATGCTTACCGTGCTGTTCTCCGACCTGTCCATCGGCCAGATGCTCGCCGTGTTCAGCTACCTCTGGTTCATGATCGGCCCGGTCGAACAACTGCTCAGCCTGCAATACGCCTTCTATGCCGCCGGTGGCGCGCTGGCCCGGATCAACGAGCTGCTGGCCCGTGCCGACGAGCCGCAGTATCCGCCGCGCCGCGATCCCTTCGTCGGTCACGGCACGGTTGGTATCCAGGTGCGCGACCTGAGTTTCGCCTACCGCGACGAACGCGTGCTCGATGGCATGGACCTGGACATCGCCCCCGGCGAGAAGGTCGCCATCGTCGGCGCCAGCGGCGGCGGCAAGAGCACCCTGGTACAGTTGCTGCTCGGCCTCTACCAGCCGCAATCCGGCAGCATCCGCTACGGCGGCGTAGCACTGGAGGAGATCGGCCTGGAGTGCGTGCGCGAGCATGTGGCAGTGGTGTTGCAGCATCCGGCGCTGTTCAACGACAGCGTGCGCGCCAACCTGACCCTGGGCCGCGAGCGCAGTGACGAGGCCTGCTGGCGCGCGCTGGAAGTGGCGCAACTGGCGGACACCATTCTCGCGCTGCCGCAGGGGCTGGACAGCGTGGTCGGCCGCTCCGGCGTACGCCTCTCCGGCGGCCAGCGGCAGCGTCTGGCGATTGCCCGGATGGTGCTGGCCGAACCCAAGGTGGTGATCCTCGACGAGGCGACCTCGGCGCTGGACGCCGCCACCGAGTATGCCTTGCACCAGGCGCTGGGCCGCTTCCTCGAAGGGCGCACCACGCTGATCATTGCCCACCGCCTGTCGGCGGTTAAGCAGGCCGACCGGGTGCTGGTGTTCGATGGCGGGCGCATCGCCGAGGACGGCGCCCACCAGCAGTTGATCGCCGAAGGCGGGCTCTATGCCCGCCTGTACGGGCATCTGCAGCAGAGCTGATCAGCCGTAGCGCGTGACGTCGAGGAAGGTCACGCAATTGCCCAGGTCATGGAAGATCCGCGCCTGGCCGATGTCGTTGTAGGCAATGCCCAGCAGCAGGTCGAGCAGTTCGGCGTCGCTGCGGTAGTTCGGTTTCCAGTCCAGGAGCCCTTCCAGGTAGGCGATGTCCGGTATTCCCGGCAGGAAATTGCTCAGCAACAGGCGTCCGCCCGGCAACAGGCGGGCGAACAGGTTGCGGGTGAGATCGCGGGCGTCCTGGTCGCCGAGGACTTCATAGAGCCCGGCGCAGTAGATCAGGTCGAAATGGCACAGGTCGGTTCGCCCATAGAACAGTTCGTCGAGGCTGCACTGCACGGCCCGTATGCCCTGCGAGGCGTAGCAGGACTCCACGGTCTGCAGCGGCTGGAGTTGCGCGTCGAGGGCGATGAACTCGCGGAAGTACCCGTCGCGCAGGGCCCGCGAAAGATCCGCCTCGCGCAGGTGGCCGCAGCCCACGCAGAGGATGCGTGCCTGGCCGCCGAGCTGTTCACAGGTGCGGTCGATCTCCCGGGCCAGCAACTGGCGGCGCGAGCGCAGGGCGCGCGAGGCGGGCGCGGAGCAGGCGTAGCGGAACAGCTCGTCGGTGGGGCCGTCGGGCAGCAGGGTGCTGTCGATGCCGTAGAGGTAATCCATCAGCACGGCATTGCCGGCGCCTTCGCCCATTGGCCGCTCTCGCCGGCGGGGGAAGGGCAGCACACGGGGGCGTTCCTCGAGGCTTGCGTGGCCGGTGGCCAATGCCAGCAGCTCGGAGTTGCTGTCCTTGATGCGGTGCAGTTGCTGTTCGAGTTCTTCGATGGCTTGCCTGAGCGATTCCGGATTCTGCTGGGTCAGATTGTCCATTGCTGTCCACCCGGGGGTCCGATTGCGTGGCCGACCCCTTCGGGCCGGTAGTCCAGTTACCACGGTAGGGCGGGCGAAGCCCTTGGCCATCATCTGAATGAATGACGCCGCTCGCCGGATCAGCGTTGCCCCAGGCGCACCAGCAGGCTGACCAGTTCGGCCTGGCGGCTGGTCTGGGTCTTGCGGAACAGTGCGCGCAGTTGGCTGCGGATGGTATTGATCGAGGTACCCAGGTGTTCGGCGCACTGTTCCGGCGTCAGGCCGCGGACCAGCAGGTCGCCCAGGCGCCGCTCGGCCGGGGTGAGGCCGAAGAGTTCGCCGAGCAGGCTGCCCTGGCGTTGCGGATCGAGCAGGGCGAGCAGGGCCAGCGGGCGTTGGAAGCTCTGGTTGAAGCCGGCCTCGGCCGGCACGGGGGTGACCAGCAGCTCCAGTCCGCTGCCGTCGCTCAGTGGCAGCCAGCCCGCCTGTCCCTTGCCCTGGCGCGGTGCGGCATGGCGCACCAGCGATTGCAGGCGGGCGTTGTGCTGGCGGCATTGCAGGCGGCCGAAGATTTCATGAAACGTCGGCTTGTGCTGCCTGAGCCGCTGCTGGGCGGCCTGGTTGGCGTAGAGCACCCGGGTATCGCCATCCAGCAGCCAGAGCGGCGTGGGGTGCAGGTCGACCAGCAGGTCGCGCTTGGCCAGCTCCTGGCGCATGTCGCCGACCCGTTCGAACATCTGCGCCGCGCGGACCAGATGCTGGCTCAGGCGGCTCAGCAGGGCCTGTTCGGCGGGGGTGGGGTCGCGCGCGCCGACGCTGGTCAGCACCGACAGGTAGATGCCGGCGCTGGTCTGCTCGTTGATCTTCAGGCAGGAGATGTTCTGCATCCCGTTGGGGCGCTGGAACTCCTGGTAATAGGGATCGCGGCAGATCCGCTCCGGGCCGTACTCCGCCAGGTCGTGGTACCAGTTGCCCACGGGGCGGTGGAGCATGAAGCCCTTGGACGGATCGATATTGCAGTAGTCGCGGTTATAGAGATCGATGGCGCTGGGGTCGCACAGGTTGATCTCGCTGGCCAGGGCGTCGTCCCGGGTCTGGTCCCAGAACAGCAGGGCGCCCTGCTGGCGGCCGGTGGCATCGATCAGGCCGGAGAGCAAGGGCAGCCAGGCGCCCTCGTCGAGTACGCATTCATAGGAAAGCCCCACCAGTTGGTCGTACAGCGCTTCCATGTCCCGAGACGGCATGGGATTTCTCCGGCCTTGCAGATTGCACGATTGGCTGAGGTATGGCACATGGCCTTGTGTCGCGCAAGGCAGCGCAAAGGCGCGCCACCACTGCCCGTCGGTCGGATGCGGGGCTTCCGACGAATGGTGAATAAAGGCACCGTGCTACCAGTGTTTGGCCGGGTCGACGCTTCGTCAGCCGACCAGGCGCCCGGCCATGCGGTTTGAGGATTTTCCGTGATCGGCTATGAGTAAAAGGTAGTCAGACAGAAAGTCCCCACGGCGGCGCGAACCCGAGCCGCCCGGTGTGGCTTGCCAGGGATAAGAAGAAAGGAAGTCGAAGCGCGTTATGGATGCCTTGGGACTTTTGCCAATCCGTCGAAGAACCCGGCTGCTGCGGCTGGTATGGCCGTTCATGGCGGTGGTACTGCTGCAGGCGCTGATCGGCGCGGGCAGTCTGTACATTCTTTCCGGCGTACGGGCCTACGTGGGCGGCGAAAGTCTCTGGTCGAAGGGGCAGAAGGACGCCATCCATTACCTGCAGCGCTACGGCCAGACCCGCGATACGGAAGATTACCGCCGCTACCAGGCGGCCATCGCCATTCCGCTGGGCGACCGTACCTTCCGCACGGCCCTCGATCAGGTGCCGCCCGATATCGAGCGGGCGCGGCGTGGCGCGCTGGACGGTGGCAACCACCCGGACGACGTCGGAAGCCTGATCTGGCTGTACCGCTACTTCCACGAATACAGCTTCTTCGATGAGGCGGTGAAGCGCTGGATCGTCGGGGACGCCTACCTCGACCAGCTCCTGCAAGTGGCCGACGAAATGCATGCACGGATCCAGGCCGGCACCGTCAGCCCGGGCGACCTGAGCTACTGGAGCAGCCGTATCCAGGGCATCAACGACGGTGTGACGCCCGCCGCTATGGCCTTCTCCGCCGCCCTGGGCAAGGGCTCGCGGATGCTGATGTGGATGCTGCTGGTGGTCAATTGCCTGGTGGGGCTGGCCTTGATCATCCTGGCGGTCTGGCGGACCCGCAAGCTGGTGCGCCAGCAACGAGCCTTCGAAAGTGCCCTGGACACCGAGAAGGAGCGTGCGCAGACCACCCTGGCGGCGATCGGCGACGGCGTGGTCACCCTCGATTCCCAGGAGTGCATCGCCTATTTCAACCCCGCCGCCGAACGCCTGATCGGCTGGGACAGCGCGATGGCCGTCGGCCTGCCGCTGCGCTCGCTGCTGCGGGTGTTCGACGAGAGCGACCAGGAGGAGGGCTTGCCGCTGGTGGGGCAGATCCTGCGGGGCGAGGTGGATGGCGGCAGCGAGTCGAGCAAGCTGATCCAGCGGCTGGACGGCACCAGCGTGGCGGTGACCCTGGTGGGCACGCCGATCCATGCCGACGGTCGCGTGGTTGGCGTGGTGCTGGTGATGCATGACATGACCCGCGAACGCCAGTACATGGCCAGTCTGTCGTGGCAGGCGACCCACGACGCCCTGACCGGCCTGACCAACCGCCGCGAGTTCGAGTTTCGCCTCAAGCAGGCGTTGGAACGCTCCGCGCACATGGATGACCGCCATGCGCTGATGTACCTGGACCTGGACCAGTTCAAGCTGGTCAACGACACCTGCGGCCACGCCGCCGGCGACGAGCTGTTGCGCCAGGTCTGCTCGGTGCTGCAGCAGTGCCTGCGCGACGGCGACACCCTGGCGCGGCTGGGGGGCGACGAGTTCGGCATCCTGCTGGAGAACTGTCCGCCAGAAATGGCGGAGCAGATCGGCGAGCGTATCCGCCTGACCGTCCAGGGCCTGCACTTCATCTGGGAAGCCCGGCCGTTCAACATCACCGTCAGCATCGGCGTGGTGCACGTGTCGTCGCTGCTGGTGTCGGTGGAAGAGGCGCTGCGCTGCGCCGACATGGCCTGCTACATGGCCAAGGAAAAGGGCCGCAACCGGGCCCAGGTGTTCCGTCCCGACGATACCGAGCTGTCGACCCGCGTCGGCGAGATGGCGTGGGTCCAGCGCATCCGCCTGGCGCTGGACGAGGAGCGCTTCTGCCTCTACGCACAACCGATCTTCCCGGTCGATCCGCGCGCGCAGGAGGGCGCCCACGTCGAGCTGCTGCTGCGCCTGAACGACGAGTGCGGCCGGCTGGTGGCACCGATCAACTTCATCCCCGCCGCGGAGCGCTATGGCCTGATGCCGGACATCGACCGCTGGGTGGTCGAGAGCGCCTTCAAGACCCTGGCCGCCCGTGCGGCGGAGGGGGACTACGAGCCGATCCAGACCTGCGCGATCAACCTGTCCGGGGCAACCGTCGGCGATGACACCTTCCTCGACTTCCTGCGCGACCTGCAGCCGCGCTACGGCATTGCCCCGGCGAGCATCTGCTTCGAGGTCACCGAAACCAGCGCGATCGCCAACCTGGTCAACGCCACGCGCTTCATCCAGGAGCTCAAGGCCCTGGGCTACCGCTTCTCCCTCGATGACTTCTGCGCCGGCATGTCCTCCTTCGTCTACCTCAAGCACCTGCCGGTGGACTACCTGAAAATCGACGGCAGCTTCATCAAGGACATGCTCGACGACCCCATCGACCGGGCGATGGTCCAGGTGATCAACCAGATCGGCCACGTCATGGGCAAGCGCACGGTGGCCGAGTTCGTCGAGTCGCTGGAAATCCTCGAAGTGTTGCGGGAAATCGGCGTCGATTACGCTCAGGGGTATGGCCTGGCTCGGCCGCAACCTTTCAACCGGAGCTTCCTGCGCGAGACGGAAATGGCGACCGTTGGGTCGAACACAACCTCCGGACGGTGACGCCAGGCGCGCAGAGGACTAATCTGAGGCCAGTCTTACCGGTGCTTGCATGGATCGATCGGCAACGGAGCCTTGGATGAACGAAACCTTTGTTCGCAGTGGGCCGCTCAAGGAGCTTTCCAGTTATCCCCTCTGGGCCCAGCGCCTGGTGCAGGACTGCGAGAGCAGCCGCCAGGCGGTGGTCGGCCATCCGCTCTACGCGCGCATGCGTGACGGCCAGCTCAGCCGCCAGACCCTGCGCGCCTTCCTCATCGGCGGCTGGCCGGTGGTGGAGCAGTTCCCCCTGTACATGTCGCAGAACCTGCTCAAGACCCGCTTCGGCCGCAGCCCCGGCGAGGACATGGCGCGGCGCTGGCTGATGCGCAACATCCGCGTCGAGCTCAACCACGCCGATTACTGGCTGCGCTGGGCCGAAACCTACGGCGTGACCCTGGGCGAACTCAAGGTCCAACTGGTGCCGGCCGAGCTGCATGCCCTCAGCCACTGGTGCTGGCACACCAGCGCCAGCGACGAGCTGGCGCTGGCGATGGCGGCCACCAACTACGCCATCGAGGGCGCCACCGGCGAGTGGTCGGCGCTGGTCTGCTCCACCGACGCCTACGAACGCACTCTGCCGGCGGGCAGCCGCAAGGACGGCATGCGCTGGCTGAAGATGCACGCCCGCTACGACGACGATCATCCGTGGGAGGCGCTGGAGATCATCTGCACCCTCTGCGGCCCGCAACTCGCGGTGTCGCGCTGCCTGGCGCTGTGCGAGGCGATCTGCAAGAGCTATGGCTACATGCGCATGTTCCTCGACCACTGCATGGCGCTGGAGCAGGCGCAAGGCGACTCGCGGCGACGGCCGATGCAGCAGGCGGCGGGCTGAGAGGGGAACCTCCTGGCCCCGTCCAGCCTCAGGGCACGAGAATGATCTTCTCGCTGCTCCCCTCATTGACCTCGTGATAACGCTGCACCCCCTCGCTCAGCGGCACTTCGCGCAGACCGGTCGGCAGCGGTAGCCTGCCATCGTCGAACCATTGGCCGAACTCGCGCAGCATCGCGGCGCAGGCGACTGTGTCGTACAGCAGTGAATTCACCCCCACCACCGAGCCGCCGCGTCGGTACAGCGCCAGGGTCGGCAGGTGCACGTGGCCGTCCACCGGCGCGGCGATGATGGCGATGCGGCCGAAGGTGGCCAAGGCGGTGACGGCTGCCGGCAGCCAGAAGCCGGTGGTGTCGAAGATCACCTCGGCGCCGCCGGGGAAGTGCTCTTCCACCTGCGCGGGCAGCGTTTCGGCGGAACCCAGCAGGATGCTCCGGACACCTTGCGCCTGCAGTTCCGCCTGCGACCCGGTGCGGCGCACCGCGACCAGCACCTCGGCGCCACGGGCCTTGGCCAGGGCGATGGCGGCGGCGCCGACGGCGCCCGAACCGATCACCAGCAGACGGGTGCCCGCACACACCTGGCTGCGCTCCAGCGCGTCCCAGGCGGTGGTGTAGGGCACGCCGCAACTGGCGGCCTGGGCGAAGCTCATGCGCTCGGGCATCGGCGCCACGCCGCCGGCCGGCACGCTCATCAGTTGCGCATGGCTGCCGTTGCGGGTGAAGCCCAGCCCCTTGCCGGTGCCCCAGACGGACTTGCCGAGCAGCTCGGCCGGGCCTTTCACCACGGTCCCGGCGAAATCGCGGCCCGGCACGCGCGGCAGGGTGGTGTAGGGGAAGCGGCCGAGGACGTTCTTCACGTCACTGGGGTTCAGGCCGGCGGCATGGATTTCCACCAGGACCTCGCCGGCGGCGGGCACCGGGTCGGGCAGTTCGGTGAAACTCAGGGCGGCGAGGTCGCCGGTACGGTCGAATTGCAGGGCTTTCATGGCACGGGTCCGTAACAGTGAGAGGAAGGTCGAGTCAGTGCAGCCAGCGGTTGAGCAGCGGCAGGGCGTTCTCGCCGATCTGCATGCCCAGCAGGCCGACCAGCGCCACCAGCGGTGGGGCCGGCGAACGGAAATCGAGGAAGTGGTAGGCCAGGCCGACGGCGAGGCCGATGGCCAGGGAGATCAGGTAGCTCATGGTGTCCTCCGCGCGAGGCTCGGCGGTTGAAGGGGGATGAGTGAAGTCTAGGGCGGGGGACCGGCTGGCGCCGGTCATCGGCTTCGGAATATCGGACAGATGTGTGGTGGGGGATTGGACGGGGTTGGCTCACTGGCTCCCGTAGGAGCGGACTCCGTCCGCGATGCTCTTGTAGGGCGAGTAACGCGTAGCATTATCCGCCGTCTTGCCCGGTGTTCCTGCGCTGCTTCGGCGTGCTCGGATGTCTTCTGTTTCGCCCCCTCGGGCGAGTTACTTTCTCAAACGACAGA
This sequence comes from Pseudomonas sp. ATCC 13867, assembly GCF_000349845.1. Classification (NCBI taxonomy): domain Bacteria; kingdom Pseudomonadati; phylum Pseudomonadota; class Gammaproteobacteria; order Pseudomonadales; family Pseudomonadaceae; genus Pseudomonas; species Pseudomonas sp. ATCC 13867. The sequence goes on from NC_020829.1 coordinate 1,822,152, forward strand.
AAGTAACCAAAGGTCTTTGCCCCATCATCCGGGTCCCGCTTCGCGGGACTTCCCTCGCTCCATCGAAGTTTCAGGGGCACGCCGCGAAGGGCCATCCCTGGCCCATCGCGGCTCTCGCGGCATCCATGCCGCTCAACCCCTTAAACTCCGATTCCACTCGGCCTCCTGAAGGGGCGCTCCGGCGTGTGCGGAGGTTTCTCTGGAAACCGATTTTTGTAGGAGCGAGCTTGCTCGCGAACAAATGTCCCGGCTGCATCAGCGCTGGGCGGTTCGCGAGCAAGCTCGCTCCTACGAAGAACCATCCAGCATGAAACAGCCAAAGTTGCAGGCGCGCACAGAGTCCCGTCAGGAGGCCGGATGTCGGGACGAGCCCTTTTGGTTCCTTTTGGGGCCCAAAAGGGACTCGCCCGAGGGGGCGAAACAAAATCTTTCAGCACATGCCGAAGCGGCGCAGAAACGCCGTACGAGACGGCAGATAACGCATAGGCAGCAGAAACCTGCTGCGATCCTGTGAGGCGATTACTTCCCGCAATACTCCGACGGCGCCATCCCCAACTCCCGCCGGAACATCTCGCTGAAGCTCCCCGGCTGGTAGCCCAGGGCGTGGGCGATCTGGCCCACCGGCACGCCCTCGTTGAGCTGCGCCACGGCAGTGGCCAACTGCACCTGCCGGCGCCACTGGGCGAAGCCCATGCCCAGGCTGCGCTGGAACAGGCGGGCGAGCGTGCGCACACTGGCGCCGGCGTCGGCGGCGTGTTGCTCGAAGGGGATTTCCTGCGAGGGCTCGGTCATCACCGCATGGCAGAGATTCAGCAGGCGGCGGTCCGACTCGTCCGGCAGCGGCACGCGCAGCAGCAGGCTGCGGGCACGCTGCAGTTCCAGCACGGCCAGGTGCGACAGCGCCTGGTAATAGTCGGTGTCCGGTGCGCGCTCATGCTCGACCAGATGCACGATCAGCTCGCGCAGCAGGCCGCCGACCTCGAAGGCCTGTACCCGCTCGCCCAGCGAGTCGGCGGTGCCGGGGCGCAGGTAGATATTGCGCATCTGCAACTCGCTGACCACGCGGATGCCGTGGGGCACCTGCGGCGGCAGCCAGACGGCGCGGTTGGGGGGCACCAGCAGGGCTTCCTGCGGGGTCTCCACCCACATCACCCCGGACATCGCATAGAGCACCTGCCCCCAGTCGTGGGAGTGCGACTCGATGTGCAGGCCGCGCGGGTAGCTGCGGGCCAGGGCGCGGAGCGACGCGGTGGTGGCGTCGAAGTCGGGAGGAGCGGCGTGGGCCATGAACGGATTCGGCGGTGGAGATGCACCGAATGGTAGCCGCTGACCGCGCCCGCTGGCGAGCCGGGCTGCTCGCGGTGGCACGCTGGCGCACCACCTTGTAATGAAATCTTTACGGTGCGACGGCTCGCCGCAGGGGGCTTTGGCGGGCGTAAGGTTTTCTTGCCATGCCGCCCCCGCGAGGCCGGGTGGCGGCGTGTCGGAGTGGCTTGTCCACGGCGGCGCGGACGGTTGAGATGAAGGTATTCCAGACGCCTGGACGGCCCCGCGCCGATCCAGCCGATAACGACAACGAGGAGGCCGGATGAACGCCGTGACCAAGATCGAACAACACAATCCCATCGGCACCGACGGCTTCGAGTTCGTCGAATTCACCGCCCCCGACGCCCAGGGCATCCAGCAGCTGCGCCAGCTGTTCACCGGCATGGGCTTCACCGAGACCGCCAAGCACCGTTCCAAGGAAGTCTTCCTGTTCCAGCAGAACGACATCAACATCGTGCTCAACGGCAGCCCCACCGGCCATGTCCACGAGTTCGCCAAAAAACACGGCCCGAGCGCCTGCGCCATGGCCTTCCGGGTGAAGAACGCAGCGCAGGCCGCCGCGTACGTCGAATCCCAGGGCGCGAAACTGGTGGGCAGCCACGCCAACTTCGGCGAGCTGAACATCCCCTGCGTCGAAGGCATCGGCGGTTCGCTGCTGTATCTGGTCGACCGTTATGGCGACAAGAGCATCTACGACGTCGACTTCGAATTCATCGAAGGCCGCACCGCCCGCGACAACGCCGTCGGCCTGCTGTGCATCGACCACCTGACCCACAACGTCAAGCGCGGCCAGATGGACGTCTGGTCCGGCTTCTACGAGCGCATCGCCAACTTCCGCGAGATCCGCTACTTCGACATCGAAGGCAAGCTCACCGGCCTGCTGTCCCGCGCCATGACCGCGCCCTGCGGCAAGATCCGCATCCCGATCAACGAGTCGGCGGACGACAAGTCGCAGATCGAGGAATTCATCCGCGAGTACCACGGCGAAGGCATCCAGCACATCGCCCTGACCACCGAGGACATCTACGCCACCGTGCGCCAGCTGCGCGCCAACGGCGTGGATTTCATGAGCACCCCGGACACCTACTACGCCAAGGTCGACACCCGCGTCGCCGGTCACGGTGAGCCGCTGGAGCAACTGCGCGAGCTGAACATCCTCATCGACGGCGCGCCGGGCGATGACGGCATCCTGCTGCAGATCTTCACCAACACGGTGATCGGCCCGATCTTCTTCGAGATCATCCAGCGCAAGGGCAACCAGGGCTTCGGCGAGGGCAACTTCAAGGCCCTGTTCGAATCCATCGAGGAAGACCAGATTCGCCGTGGCGTGATCTCCGAGACCAAGTAACCGTCACTCGCGCCGGCCGCTTTTCGCGGTCGGCGCCGGAGAGCCGTCATGCTGACCCTCTATTCCTACTGGCGTTCCAGCGCCGCCTACCGGGTGCGTATCGCCCTCGGCCTCAAGGGCCTGGCCTACCGCCAGGTGCCGGTGCACCTGGTCAAGGAGGGCGGCCAGCAGCACGCCGACGCCTACAAGGCGCTCAACCCGCAGGAACTGGTGCCGCTGCTGGTGGACGGCGAGGCGCGCATCGCCCAGTCCCTGGCCATCCTCGAGTACCTCGAGGAAACCCACCCGCAACCCAGCCTGCTGCCGCGCGATGCGCTGCAACGCGCCCAGGTCCGCGCGCTGTCCCTGCACATCGCCTGCGACATCCACCCGCTGAACAACCTGCGCGTGCTGCAGTACCTCAGCGGTCCGCTGGGCGTGGCGGACGAGGCGAAGAATGCCTGGATTCGCCATTGGGTCGAGACCGGCCTGCGCGCAGTGGAGGCCGGTTTGGACGTGCTGCCCGGCCCGCTGTCCCTCGGCGAGCGCCCCGGGTACTTCGAGGCCTGCCTGATTCCCCAGCTGTACAACGCCCGTCGCTTCGACTGCGACCTCTCCGCCTGCCCGCGCCTGCTCGCCATCGCCGCGCGCTGCGAATCCCTCGACGCCTTCCAGCAGGCCGCCCCGGAGGTGCAGCCCGACGCCCAGTAAGCTCCCTCGTTCCACCGCTCTTTAGCCTTGCCTTGCCCGCACCGCCCAGCCACGAGCCGGGCGGCCGATTCCCGTCACAGATAAAAACAACAGGTGACGCATGACGCGTGAAACTCAACACGCAGGCCAGCTCCAGCGCGGCCTGAAGAATCGCCATATCCAGCTGATCGCCCTCGGCGGCGCCATCGGTACCGGGCTGTTCCTCGGCTCGGCCGGGGTGCTCAAGTCCGCCGGCCCGTCGATGATCCTCGGCTATGCCATCGCCGGTTTCATCGCTTTCCTGATCATGCGCCAGCTCGGCGAGATGATCGTCGAGGAGCCCGTCGCCGGCTCCTTCAGTCACTTCGCGCACAAGTACTGGGGCGGCTTCGCCGGTTTCCTCTCGGGCTGGAACTGCTGGGTGCTGTACATCCTGGTGGGCATGTCGGAACTCACCGCGGTGGGCAAGTACATCCACTACTGGTGGCCGGAGGTGCCGACCTGGGCCACCGCCGCGCTGTTCTTCGTGGTGGTCAACGCGATCAACCTGTTCAACGTGAAGGCCTTCGGCGAGGCGGAGTTCTGGTTCGCCATCATCAAGGTCGCCGCCATCGTCGGCATGATCGCCCTGGGCTGCTACCTGCTGGCCAGCGGCACCGGCGGCGAACAGGCGGCGGTGAGCAACCTGTGGGCCCACGGCGGCTTCTTCCCCAATGGCATCAGCGGGCTGGTGATGGCCATGGCGATCATCATGTTCTCCTTCGGCGGCCTGGAAATGCTCGGCTTCACCGCCGCCGAGGCCGACCAGCCGAAGCAGGTGATTCCCAAGGCGATCAACCAGGTGATCTACCGCATCCTGATCTTCTACATCGGCGCGCTGGCCGTGCTGCTCTCGCTGACGCCGTGGGACAGCCTGCTGCAGACGCTTAATGCCTCCGGCGACTCCTACAGCGGCAGTCCCTTCGTGCAGATCTTCTCGATGATCGGCAGCGGCACCGCGGCCCATGTCCTCAACTTCGTGGTGCTCACCGCCGCGCTGTCGGTCTACAACAGCGGCACCTACTGCAACGGCCGCATGCTGGTGGGCCTGGCGGAGCAGGGCGATGCCCCGCGCGCGCTGGCCAAGGTGGACAGCCGTGGCGTGCCGGTGCGTTCGCTGATGGTCTCGGCGGCGGTGACCTTCCTTGCCGTGCTGGTGAACTACCTGGTCCCGGCACGTGCGCTGGAGCTGCTGATGTCCCTGGTGGTCGCCGCGCTGGTGATCAACTGGGCGATGATCAGCCTGGCGCACCTGAAGTTCCGCGCGCGCATGGATGCCGACGGCAAGCGCACCGCCTTCCGCGCCGTGGCGTATCCGGCGGCCAACTGGCTATGCCTGGGCTTCGTGGTGTTCATCCTCGGCGTCATGTTGCTCACCCCGGGCATCCAGGTGTCGGTCTATGCGATTCCGGTGTGGCTGCTGGTGATGTACGGCTGCTATCGCCTCAAGCGCCAGGGCGGGGTGCGTGGCGAGGTGCGGACGGCGTTGGCGGACTGAGCGACCCGACTTTGAGACGGGCCGCCCGCGATTGACCGTGCGGCCCGACCTTTCCTAGAGTGACCGGGCCATTTTTCGTCAGAGGGAAACTCATGAAAAAAGCACTTTGGCTGCTCGCGGCCGCCGTGCCGGTTCTCCTCGTCGCCTGCGGCGGCGAAGAAAAGAAAGCACCCCAGGTCGACGCGCTGGTCCTGCCCGGCGATGCCAAGCTGGATTCGCGCAGCGTCTCGTACAAGTGCGAGGACGGCCGCAAGATCAGCGTGCAGTACCTGAACAAGGGCGACAACAGCCTGGCCGTGGTGCCGGTGACCGACGCTTCCAGCCTGGTCTTCGCCAACGTCATCTCCGCCTCCGGCGCCAAGTACGCCGCCGGCCAGTACATCTGGTGGACCAAGGGTGAAGACGCCACCCTGTACAAGGACTGGAAAGGCGGTGAACCCGCTGATGGTGTGGCCTGCAAGGAGAGCTGATTCCTCTTGTGGCGTCCGAATGAAAGAGCCCGGCACGAGCCGGGCTTTTTCATGTCAGCGCCAAGGGGCGGAGCTTTTGTAGGGCGAATAACGCGCCAGCGTTATCCGCCGCGCGGCAACGGCGGATAACCTGTTCCAGGTTATGCGCCCTACGACCTGCCGGGCTTTTTCATGGGCTTTCGATCGGTGGGATTGGTGCCGGGCGGGTTCGCGAGCAATAACGATGGCGTCCCCCTCGCTCCTACAGGTTAGTGATCGCGCAGGCTTGCTTTTCGTAGGAGCGAGCTTGCTCGCGAACCGCCGCCACTCCCGACGCTAGAAGGTGAACTCCAGGTTCACCGTCGGCGTCGAGGTACGGGTGCCGCGCCCGCCGTCCACACCGAACTTGTTGTGCCAGTACTCGTAGCCCACGCCCAGCCACAGGTTCGGCTGGCGCTTGTTGCCCGGCAGGGTGGCGAACATCAGCGAGGTGCGCACCAGCGTTTCCGGCGCGGTGTCGTTGTCGTTATAGTCCTCGCCCTTTTCCCCGGTGTAGTTCAGGAAACCCTGGAACTTCGCCCCGTGGTCGCCCAGCTGGAACGGCCGCAGCCAGGTCAGGTTGACCATGTAGGTGGTGTCGAAGGTATGGTCCGGGTGCTTCACGTTGGGGATGCCGGAGTGGTTTTTCTCGCGGTAGTAGAACAGCGAGAGATCGAGTACGCCGGGGCTGTTGAACTTCACCGTGGGGCCGAACACCAGCGCGCGTTTCTTCGCCGAGCCGAGGTTGTTGTTGCGGCTGGCGTCGAAGCCGAAGGTGAAGGCGTGGTCCTTCACCAGGCCCTTGCCCTGCGGCAGGTCGAACACCCGCGAGGCGTACAGCTGGCTGCGGAATACCCCGTAGACCTCGCTGCTGCCGTGGTCGGTGCCCTTGCGCGGGTCGTCGCTGTCGGACTGCAGCACGTCGAGGTGGAAGAAGTTGCTGCCGTAGCGGTAACCGTCCGCGTGGCTGAAGCTGAAGATGCGCTTGCTGATGTCGTGCGGGTTGTTCGGGTTGGTGAAGCCCTTGCCGTAGCGGAACCCGAGGGTGTTGCTGGTCCACTCGAAGAAACGGTCATCGTCGGCCTGCGCCATGCCCAGCGGGGCGAGCACCAGCGCGGTGCCGAGGGCGATCCGGCGGCCGGTGCTCAGGCGGCGACTGGAACGGGGTTGGGGGCGGGCGGCGCCAAGGGCCGTCATCGCGGAAGAAACCATGCTGCACCTCTGTGTTGTTCTTATTTTTTGTGGCTTCGGGGCCGGCGTCCCGCAGGGTGAACTGCGGTCGGTGACAGGCTGGGTTCTAATGGTGAATTGCTGACATTGCAAGAAAAATTTGTACACAAGTTCGTATACAAAAATTGACGCGAAAGTCAGAAACGGGGGCTGCGTGGCGAACTAGATGGCTTCGGGACAGGTGCGGCGGTGCGCGGTATCCTGCCCATTATTTCTTCGTTGAATCCTTCCCATGCTGCAGATTTCCAACACCGTGCAGATCCCCGATGCCGAGATCGAGCTGAACGCCATCCGCGCCCAGGGCGCTGGCGGGCAGAACGTCAACAAGGTGTCCAGCGCCGTGCACCTGCGCTTCGACATCCAGGCCTCGTCGTTGCCGGCGTTCTACAAGGAGCGCCTGCTCACGCTGAGCGACCAGCGCATCACCGGCGATGGCGTGGTGGTGATCAAGGCCCAGCAGTTCCGCACCCAGGAGCAGAACCGCGAGGACGCGTTGAACCGCCTGGCGGAGCTGATCCGCAGCGTGGCGAAGGTGGAGAAGAAGCGCCGCCCGACCAAGCCGACGCTGGGCTCGAAGACGCGCCGGCTGGAAGGCAAGAGCAAGCGCGGGGCGATCAAGGCGGGGCGGGGGAAGGTGGATTACTGAGGGGCTGCTGTTTTTGTAGGAGCGAGCTTGCTCGCGAACCAGCACCCGCAGCGGAGTCGGTTCGCGAGCAAGCTCGCTCCTACAGTGAATCCTGACGCCAGGTACGAATGACGTCAGTGCACCAGCATCCCCGTGAACACATAGGCCTGCGCCAGCGTGATCAACCCGATGAAGGCGGCGAAGATCAGGCTGTGCTTGACCGTGAAGCGGAACAGGTCCGACTCGCGCCCGACCATTCCGGTGGCCGCGCAAGCCACGGCGATGGACTGCGGCGAGATCATCTTGCCGGTCACCCCGCCGGTGGTGTTGGCCGCTACCAGCAGCGTGTCGCTGACCCCGAGCTGGTGCGCGGTGGTCGCCTGCAGTGAGCCGAACAGGGCGTTGGACGAGGTGTCCGACCCCGTCAGGAAAACCCCCAGCCAACCGAGGAAGGGCGAGAAGAACGGGAAGGCCGCGCCGGTTCCCGCCAGCACCAGCGCCAGGGTGGTGGACATCCCCGAGTAGTTGGTGACGAAGGCGAAGGCCAGCACCATGCCGATGGTCAGCACCGGCCACTTGAGCTCCTTCAGCGTCTCGCCGAAAGTCGCTGCGCCGCTCTTTGCGCCGATGCGCAGGATGGCCATGGAGATCAGCGCCGCGAGGAAGATTGCCGTGCCGCTGGCCGACACCAGGTCGAACTTGTAGATCGCCGGAATGGGCGTCGGGTTGGCGACGATGGGCGCCGCCTTGAGCACCAACTGGTCGAGGTAGGGCACGGCGATCACCGCCACCCAGTTCTCCAGCGCGCCGCCGGGCAGGAACATCGCCTTGAACGGCTTCATGGTCCAGATGGTCACCAGTACGGTGAGAATCAGGAAGGGCGACCAGGCCTTGAAGATCTGTCCGAAGCTGTACTGCGACTCCTGGCGCTGGCCGCCGCTACCGAGGCCGCCCAGCGTCGCCGTGCCGTCGGCGTTGATGCTGGAGAACTCCGTCTCACGCACGTTCGCCGGCTGCCACACGCGCAGGAACAGGGTCAGGCAGACCATGCTCAGCAGCGCCGAGGTGATGTCCGGCAATTCCGGGCCGATGAAGTTGGAAGTGAGGAACTGGCTGATGGCGAAGGTGCCGCCGGCCACCAGCAGCGCCGGCCAGGTCTCGCGAATGCCGCGCCAGCCGTCCATCATCGCCACCAGCCAGAAGGGCACGATCACCGACAGGATCGGCAACTGCCGCCCGGCCATGGCGCCGATCTTGAAGGCATCCACGCCCGACACCTGCCCGGCGACGATGATCGGGATGCCCAGCGCGCCGAAGGCCACCGGCGCCGTGTTGGCGATCAGGCACAGGCCGGCTGCGTACAACGGGTTGAAGCCCAGCCCCACCAGCAGCGCCGCGGTGATCGCCACCGGCGCACCGAAGCCCGCCGCGCCCTCGAGGAAGGCGCCGAAGGAGAAGCCGATCAGCACCACCTGCAGGCGCTGGTCGACGGTGATCGACAGCACCGAGCTGCGGATGATCTCGAACTGCCCGCTTTTGACCGTCAGCTTGTAGAGGAACACCGCCGCCACGATGATCCAGGCGATCGGCCAGAGCCCGTAGAAGAAACCGTAGACCGCTGAGGCCAGCGCCTTGTCCACCGGCATGTGGTAGACGGTGATGGCGATCAGCAGCGACAGCACCAGGGTGATGGCGCCGGCGACGTGGCCCTTGAGGCGGAACACTGCCAGGGCGAGGAAGAAGAAAATGATCGGCACGAGGGCCGCCAGGGCCGAGAGGCCGAGGCTGCCGAGCGGGGTATAGAGCTGCTGCCAGGTTTGCATGGGGTTTGTCCCTTGTTGTTGTCGGTGGCAAAGCGTCAGCGGTGGATAACTCTTTCAGGTGGCGCACGCGCCGGCAGGTATTGAAAAAGCCCCGCAACGCGGCGCGTAGCGGGGCTTTTGAAAGCTGATTCTGGCAAGCATTTCGGGGTGTCGTCGCCGGCTCGCTTGTGACCGGCGACGACCTCCACCCGGCCGGTGGCTGTCTGTCGCCAGGGCCGCGTGAGCGCTTTCAAAGCGCGGCCACTCCGGCGCTGGCGACCTGCGCATCCTCGCCGGCCTTCACTCCGGAAACGCCCACCGCGCCGATCACCTGGCCGTCCAGCACCACTGGCACACCGCCTTCGAGCGAGGTGATCAGTGGCGCGGTGACGAAGGCGGTACGGCCGCCGTTGACCATGTCCTCGTAGCCCTTGGTTTCGCGCCGGCCCAGTGCCGCGCTGCGGGCCTTCTCGGTGGCGATGTAGGCGCTGGCCGGGGCACAGCCGTCGAGGCGCTCCAGGGCCAGCGGGTGGCCGCCGTCGTCGACCACCACGATGGACACCGCCCAGTGGTTGCGCTGCGCTTCGGCGCGGGCGGCGGCGAGGATGCGGCCGACTTCCTGCTGGGTCAGAACGGCTTTGTTGAGCATGCTTGCACCTCGTCTTGACGGGATTCCAAAGGCGCATCGGCGAGCGCCTCTTCCACCAGTTCGATCCAGTGCCGCACCGGCGTACGGCCGGCGCCGTCCAGGTGCGTCTGGCAGCCGATGTTGGCGGTGACTATGACTTCCGGCCGGCCGCTTTCCAGCGCCTGCAGGCGGTTGTCGCGCAGGCGTATCGACAGCTCCGGCTGGGTCAGCGAATAGGTCCCGGCGGAGCCGCAGCACAGGTGGCTGTCCGGCACGGCGGTGAGGCTGAAGCCCATCCGTGTGAGCACGCCTTCCACCGCGCCGCCGAGCTTCAGTGCGTGCTGCAGCGTGCACGGGCAATGGAAGGCCAGGCGGCGATCGCCGTGCAGGTGCAATTCCTCCAGCGGCTCGTCGCGCAGCACTTCGGACAGATCGCGCGACAGTTCGCTGACCCGCCGGGCCTTGGCCGCGTACTGTGCATCGCGCTCCAGCAGATGGCCGTAGTCGCGGACGAAGGCGCCGCAGCCGCTGGCCGTCTGCACGATGGCTTCGGCGCCGGCCTGGATCGACGGCCACCAGGCGTCGATGTTCCTGCGCGCCCGTTCCAGCCCCTGTTCCTGGGCATTCAGGTGATAGTCCACGGCGCCGCAGCAACCGGCGTCTGCCGCCGGGATCACACTGATGCCGAGACGATCCAGCACCCGCGTGGCGGCGGCATTGGTGTTGGGCGAAAGGGCCGGCTGCACGCAGCCTTCGAGCATCAGCATGCGCCGCGTGTGGCGCGGCTTCGGGCGCTCCACGGGCGGATGCGGATGGCGCGGCAGCTTGCTCTGCAGGCTGTTCGGCAGCAGCGGGTAGAAGGTGCGACCGGCCTTGGCCAGCGCGCCGAACAGCGCGGCATTCGGCACCACGGCGCGCAGGCCGCGACGCATCACCCGTTCGCTGAAGGTACGCGGCACCTGCTGCTCGACCACCGCGCGGCCGATGTCCAGCAGGTTGTGATAGTCCACGCCGGAAGGGCAGGTGGTTTCGCAGTTGCGGCAGCTCAGGCAGCGGTCCAGGTGCTCGCGGGTGCTGGCGCTGGGCTCCGCGCCTTCGAGCACCTGCTTGATCAGGTAGATGCGCCCGCGCGGACCGTCCAGTTCGTCGCCCAGCAACTGGTAGGTCGGGCAGGTGGCGGTGCAGAAGCCGCAGTGCACGCAGGAGCGCAGGATGCGCTCGGCTTCCTCGGCGCGTGGCAGGTGCCTGGCCTGTTCGCTCAGGTTGGTTTGCATCAGAGCTCCCTGTACATCCGGCCGGGGTTGAAGAGGCCTTGCGGGTCGAGCTGCTGCTTGAGGCTGCGGTGGTAGCGCAGCAGGGCGGCGGGCAGCGGGTGGAAGCCGTCGTCGCCGGGTGCGTAGCGTAGGGCGTGGCCGCCGACTTCGGCGACGCTGTGGCGGATCAGCTCGGCATCGGCCTCGGACTTCAGCCAGCGCTGCGCGCCACCCCAGTCGATCAGTTGTTCGCCCGGCAGGGACAGCGCCGGCGTCGCGTTGGGCAGCGACAGCCGCCAGAGCGTGCCGGGGCTGGCGAAGAAGCCCAGGCGCTGCTCGCGCAGGTCCTGCCAGTAGCCGCTGTCGATCTCCTCGCCGCCCAGGCGCAGGCGCGCGGAGCACACCGAGCCTTCGCCGCCTTCCAGGCGCAGGTGCAGCGCGGTGCCGTCGTAGCAGGCGGCGGTGATCGGGATCGGCTGCGCACCCCATTCGGCGAGTTCACCCAGCGCCTGACGGACGCCCATTTCCAGGCGCAGGCTGGCGCACATCCGCGGCTTGGGCAGCACCTTCATCGAGACTTCGGTGATCACTCCCAGGCAGCCGAAGCTGCCCGCCAGCAGGCGCGACAGGTCGTAGCCGGCGACGTTCTTCATCACCTCGCCGCCGAAGCGCAGCAGCTTGCCGTGGCCGGTGATCAGCCGCGTGCCCAGCACGTAGTCGCGCACCGAGCCCGACCAGGGGCGGCGCGGGCCGGAGAGCCCGGCAGCGACCACGCCGCCGAAGGTCGCGCCCGAATGATCGGGTGGCTCGCACGGCAGCATCTGTCCGGCCGCCTCCAGCGCCGCTTCGATCTCCGCCAGCGGCGTGCCGGCGCGGGCGGTCAGCACCAGTTCGGTCGGGTCGTAGCTGACGATGCCGCTGTGCGGGCGCATGTCCAGTTCCACGCCGTTCACCGGGCGGCCGAGGAAGGCCTTGCTGTCGCCGCCGCGAATGCGCAACGGCGTGTGCGCCGCGAGCGCCTGGTTCACCTGCTCGAGCAGTTCGCTGCTGGCGTCGGGCATCAGAAGCGCTCCAGGTCGGGGAAGGGCAGTTGCCCGTGGTGCACGTGCATCGCGCCGAATTCGGCGCAGCGGTGCAGGGTGGGGATGTTCTTGCCGGGGTTGAGCAGGCGGTCCGGGTCGAACGCCGCCTTCACCGCGTGGAACAGGGTCAGCTCGTCGCTGTTGAACTGCGCGCACATCTGGTTGATTTTCTCGCGCCCCACGCCGTGCTCGCCGGTGATGCTGCCGCCCACCGCCACGCAGAGTTCGAGGATTTTCCCGCCGATGGCCTCGGCGCGTTCCAGCTCGCCGGGCACGTTGGCGTCGAAGAGGATCAGTGGGTGCATGTTGCCGTCGCCGGCATGGAACACGTTGGCCACGCGCAGGCCGAATTCCTGCGACAGCTCGGCGATGCCATGCAGCACGCGCGGCAGCTCGCGACGCGGGATGGTGCCGTCCATGCAGTAGTAGTCCGGCGAGATGCGCCCCACCGCCGGGAAGGCGTTCTTGCGTCCGGCCCAGAAGCGCACGCGCTCGGCTTCGTCACAGGCCAGGCGCACGTCGGTGGCGCCGGCTGCCCGAAGCACGCGGTCGACGCGCTCGCAGTCGTCCTGCACGTCGGCTTCCACTCCGTCCAGTTCGCACAGCAGGATGGCCGCCGCGTCCACCGGGTAGCCGGCGTGGATGAAGTCCTCGGCGGCGCGGATCGACAGGTTGTCCATCATCTCCAGCCCGCCGGGGATGATGCCGGCGGCGATGATGTCGGCCACCGCGCGGCCGGCCTTTTCCACCGAATCGAAACTGGCCAGCAGCACCCGCGCCACCTGCGGACGCGGTAGCAGCTTGACGGTGACTTCGGTGACGATGCCGAGCATGCCCTCGGAACCGGTGAACAGCGCCAGCAGGTCGAGACCGGGACTGTCCAGGGCGTCGCTGCCCAGCGTCAGGTGCTCGCCCTCGACGGTAAGGATGTCGACCTTCAGCAGGTTGTGCACGGTCAGGCCGTACTTCAGGCAATGCACGCCGCCGGCGTTCTCGGCGACGTTGCCGCCGATGGAACAGGCGATCTGCGAGGATGGGTCCGGCGCGTAATACAGCCCGTGCGGCGCGGCGGCCTGGGAAATCGCCAGGTTGCGTACGCCGGGCTGAACGCGGGCGTAGCGCCCCTGCGGGTTCACCTCGAGAATCCGGTTGAAGCGCGCCATCACCAGCAGGATGCCTTTCTCCAGCGGCAGCGCGCCGCCGGAGAGCCCGGTGCCCGCGCCGCGCGCGACCACTGGCACCTTGCGCGCATGGCAGAGCCTGAGCAGCGCCTGTACCTGCTCGATGCGCTCGGGCAGCGCCACCAGCATGGGCACGGTGCGGTAGGCGGAAAGGCCGTCGCATTCGTAGGGCTTGAGGTCTTCGGCGCGGTGCAGCAGTTCGAGGTCGGGCAGGGCCGCACGCAGCTCGGCCAGCAGGGCGGACTTGTCGACGGCAGGCAGCGCGCCATCGACGCGTTCGTCGTAGAGGATGTTCATAGGCTGACGGTGCTCTGATTTTGTTTTTTTGTTCGCGCCCGCCAGGCGGTCGCGTGGAGCCACGGCACGCTGAAAATGCGACCGCCGATCAGGTCGCGTCCACTGGCATCGGCGCTGGTCCTACCAGTTCTTGTACGGTCGTACACTGGAAAGCCCCAGTCCTGACAGCTAGGGTTCTGGACAGCCGTGCGGGTGAGAGCCTGCTGGTCCTACCAGTTACGGAGAGCCGTGATGACGACTTATGCACAGGGCAAGCAGCGTGTCGCCGACCAGGTGGCCGAGAAAATCGAGCGGTTGATCGTCGACGGCGTGCTCAAGGTCGGCCAGGCGTTGCCCTCCGAACGGCGGCTGGTGGAAAAACTGGGATGCTCGCGCTCGGCGTTGCGTGAAGGTCTGCGTGCGCTGCGTGGTCGCGGCATCGTCGATACCGAACAGGGGCGCGGTTCGTTCGTCGCCGATTTGACCGGCGCCGACGACGTGTCACCGCTGCTGCACCTGTTCCGCTCGCAGCCGCGCACGCTCTACGACCTGCTGGAGGTTCGCGCGCTGCTGGAAGGGGAGTCCGCGCGCCTGGCCGCGCTGCGCGCCACCGAGGCCGACCTGGTGCTGATCGACCGGCGCTTCGAGGAGATGCACGCCGCCTACGACGAACCGCAGCCGCTGGACCCGCGCGAGCATGCGCGGCGCGATCACGCCTTCCACCAGGCGATCAGCGAGGCCTCGCACAACCCGGTGCTGGTGCACACGCTGCAGTCGCTCAACGAGCTGATGCTCAGCACCGTGTTCGCCTCGGTGAACAACCTCTACAACCGCCCGCCGCAGAAGCGCCAGATCGACCGCCAGCACGCGCGGCTGCATCGCGCCATCAGCGAACGCCAGCCGGAACAGGCCCAGCGCGCCGCCCGCGAACATATCCACAGCGTGCGCGACAACCTGCGGGAGATCGAGCAGGAGGAACAGCGGCTGGTGCGGGCGACCTTGCGGCTGGAGGGCTGGAAATAACGGTTATTCGGCTTTAGGTGTGAAACCTGCTTACGCCGCCAAACACACCATCCTGTACATTCCGGGACTTCGCCCACGAGAATGGCGCGTCACGGTGCATGGCGTATTTGAGTTCGGCGGTCATCAGGTTTTATGCGTCCATGGTCTTTTCCGCTCGCTCGTCGTCAAATTCCTTGAGCTGGCCGAACGCGCGATTTCGACCAGCCGTCCGCTGCAGCCCAGTCATAGACGGTGAACAGCGCGAGACGGTCCGCATCTGGGGAATCTTCGCGCCGATGGACGAACACTGAGCTAAAGGCGCAATTACAGGTGGAAATCGCCCGCGGCTTCCGGCTGGTAAAGTACTTTCCTGATCCCAATCCGGCGGGTCCGATCAGAAATTCGCCAGTCGATGGCGTCTCCCTCCTGATAGCCCAGGATGGCGGCACCGATGTCGGAGCACACGGAGTGCTTCCCGGCGCTGCTGTCCGCGTCTTCAGGGTAGACCAAGGCCACCTCGATCTCTTCGTCGTCCAGCTGCAGCAAGGTTCTGGAGTTCATCGTCACGACATTGCGCGCCACCTGCTGCGGCTTGACGACAATGGCTCGCTCAAGCTCATGTTCGAGTTCAACA
Source organism: Pseudomonas sp. ATCC 13867 (assembly GCF_000349845.1). Lineage (NCBI taxonomy): Bacteria > Pseudomonadati > Pseudomonadota > Gammaproteobacteria > Pseudomonadales > Pseudomonadaceae > Pseudomonas > Pseudomonas sp. ATCC 13867. The sequence continues at coordinate 1,837,233 of NC_020829.1, forward strand.
ACGGCCGGGCCGTGCTCGAACGCGATCAGACTCTCGAGCCTGGCCTTGTCGATTTCAGTGATGTAGATCTCAGTGGAGTCGCCAACGGCACCTTCGCGCAAGAACTGGAGATAGCGCCCCGCGGTCATGGAAAACGACTTCAATGCCGGCGTTTCGTTCTCCAGCAGAAAGCCGCTGCGCAGAAAGGCCTTCAGCGAGCGCCCGTTGTCCGGGTGGATCTTGGCGATGAGCTTCTCGGCCCGCATGTCGAGGAAGGCCAGTTTCATGCCTTCGCGGATTGTGCGGGTGCCAAGGTTCCGGCCCCATTTGTCGCTGTCTCCGATGACCAGGACTATCTCGCAATTCGAGCCGGTCTTGATGAGACGGACAAAGCCCACCGGGGTGTCATGTCGGTCATAGGCCATGAAGAATCGGCCGCCCCGGTTGAATAGATGGGTCAGGATCGGCAATTGAGTCCGATTGATGGCTTGTTCGATGGAGCGGGAGACATGATGCGAATCGCTCAGATAGCAGGTTACGCGCTCATCCTCCAACCAATCCATCAGCGTCAGCGCGTGTGCCCGAGTAATTTCAGGGCACAGCGAAATGAAAGGCTTGTTCATCTTCACCATACTTATTTGTAAAGAATGAAAGCCCTTCATGGCTATGGCCATGACGGTTCTTTCGGCAACCGCTCATCTTAAGGCATATCGCGAATAATGCCGAATCACGGTGAGGGGCCAGGGGCTTGCCGGACGTCCCACGGTAGTTTCCTCGGTGGGCCAGCATCCACGGGGCGCCGGAAACGCAAGCCCATGATCGACCGTCAGATACGGCGTGCTGTGATCCATGAGCCGATGGCCCACGTATCCACGTCGCCAGTCGCGGCCAGCACCCTGGCAGCCCTTGGTCATCCCAGCCCGCAGATAGACCTCGGGGCGAATTGCGCCGCAGGGGTAGAGCACGCCGCCCACCTCCAGCACTGCCAGTTCGGTCGCGCGAATGCCGCGAGCGGGCCATGCCCGTGATTGCGTGACGGGCCGGCTACCGGCCGGAGTGCGAAGTCAGGATTCGGTGGGGGCAGGGCGCTTCGCTCCAGGGGCGGACTTTGTCCGCTCATCGCAGGCATGGCCCGCTCCTGCAGGTTCGGGCTTCTCGCTGCGTCCCTTGCGTTCGCGCATCTCGGCCACCATGCGCTCGGCATTGGCCTGGCAATCCATGCCGGCGGGCTTGTTCTCGATGCCGTCGATCACCGCCAGCAACTGTTCCCGGTTCTGCCGCAACTGCTGCTCCATCGCTTCGATTTCCGCCACCTTGCGACGCAGGCTGGCGAGCAGCTCGTCGTGGCCATTCTTCAGGGCCGGGGCGGAGTGGGGCAGCAGGTTGCGGATTTCCTCCAGGCTGAAGCCGGTCTGCTGGGCGCAACGGATGATCTCCAGCAGGTCGAGGGTTTCCGCCGGGTACTCGCGGTAGCCGTTGGCGCCACGACGCACCAGGGCGATCAGGCCGCTGGCTTCGTAGAAGCGGATGCGCGAGGGCGCCAGCCCGCTGAGGCTGGCCAGTTCACCGATTTTCATGAAGGGCTCCGAAAGGGGCTTGACCTTAAAGTGAACTTTAAACTTAACCTCGCCGGCACCACAACAATGGAGGCCTGCCATGTCCCCTTTCCAGCCCCTGCGCCTGCCCAACGGCGGCGAAGTCCCCAATCGCATCGCCAAGGCCGCTATGGAGGAGAACCTCGCCGACGCCGATCAGGCGCCCTCGGCCGAACTGCTGCGCCTGTACCAGGCCTGGGCTGAGGGTGGCGTCGGCCTGATCATCAGCGGCAACGTGATGATCGACCGCCGCGCCATGACCGGTCCCGGCGGCGTGGTGCTGGAGGATGAGCGGCAACTGGCGCGCTTCCGCGAATGGGCGCGCATCGGGCGCTCCGCCGGCGCGCAGTTCTGGCTGCAACTCAACCACCCCGGCCGCCAGGTACAGGCCAATCTCGGCCAGGGCGCGCTGGCGCCGTCGGTGGTGCCGCTGGAGATGGGGCGCTTCTCCAAGCTGTTCGCGGTGCCTCGGGAAATGAGCGACGCGGATATCGCCGAGGTGATCGAACGCTTCGTCCGCGCCGCCGTTCTCGCCGAGCAGGCCGGGTTCAGCGGCGTGCAGATCCACGCCGCCCACGGCTACCTGCTCAGCCAGTTCCTCTCGCCGCTGAGCAACCGGCGCCGGGATTGCTGGGGCGGTACGCTGGAGAACCGCGCGCGCCTGTTGCTGGAGGTCGTCCGGGCGGTGCGTGCGAAAGTCTCGCCGGACTTCTGCGTCGGGGTGAAACTCAACTCGGCGGATTTCCAGCGCGGCGGTTTCGATGCCAGCGACGCCCGGCAGGTCATCGGTTGGCTGAATGCCGAATCGGTGGACCTGGTCGAGCTCTCCGGCGGCAGCTACGAGGCGCCGGCGATGCAGGGCGACGCACGCGATGGGCGCACCTTGGCCCGCGAGGCCTATTTCCTCGAGTTTGCCCGCGAAATGCGCGATGGCGCGCGGATGCCGCTGATGGTCACCGGGGGGATCCGCCGCCTGGCGGTCGCCGAACAGGTGCTGGACAGTGGCCTGGACATGGTCGGCATCGGCACTGCGCTGGCGCTGGAGCCGGGGCTGGTCGAGCACTGGCGCGCCGGCCACGATGCGCAGCCGCAGTTGCGGCCGATCCGCTGGCGCTCGAAGCCGCTGGCGGCGCTGGCCTACATGGCCTTGGTCAAGTTGCAACTGCGCCGCCTGGGCGACAGCCGCCGCCCCGATCCGCAAGCCTCGCCGCTGCGCGCGTTGTTGCTGGAGCAATGGCGCACGCAACGGCGCACCCGGCAGTACCGGCGCTGGATGGACGGGCAGTCGGGGGCCTGAGCTGTGGCGAATGCTAGCGGCGGATAGCGTCCGCCAGGCGTGCAGGCTGCGATGGCGATCTGCTTGTCGCTGCGCCCGGCGAACCGCCGGGTAGCAGCGTGCTGCAGGCGCCACGGCTGACGGGGGCGAGGGGCACGAACAGCTCGCATCAGCCGAGCGAGCGTGCTTGCAGAACCATCAACCCTCGAAGCTGCAGCCGATCCGTCCCAGTCCTTCGATCTCCAGCTCGAAGTCATCCCCGGGCGTGACTTGCGACATCGGCGCCAGCGCCCCGCAGAGCAGTACATCGCCGGCCTTCAGCGGTGCGCCGAGGCGCGCCATGCGCCGTGCCAGCCAGAGGGCGATGTCGAGTACGGCGGTAATGTTCGTCTGGGTCGGCGGAAAGGCCGGCGCGCCATTGCGCAACAGTTGTACCGCCAGCGCCGTGCCTTCCAGCGTCTTCAGTGCGACCGGCTGGCCGCCGGTGAGGTAGAGGCCCGCACAGAGATTGTCGGCGATGGAGTCGAGCAGGCCGATCTGCCAGTTGGCCACGGCGCTGTCGTTGATCTCGATGGCCGGGACGGCGCCGTCGATGCAGGCGCTCAGGTCGGCAAGGTCCGGCTCGCTGGCGGGCAGGTCGCGTCCCACCAGCAGGGCGATTTCCGCCTCGATGCGGGGTTGCAGCAGACGGTCGCGGGGGATGCGTGCGCCAGGCTGGCAGCGCAGGGACGCGAGCAGTCGGCCGTAGACCGGTTCGTCGACTTTCAGCGCCGCCTGCATCACCGGTGAGATCAGGCCGGCCTTGGCGCCCGCCAGGTGTTCCCCGGCCGCCAGCGCCAGGTCGATGCCCAGCGCCTGCACGCGGTAGGCGTCGTCGAGCCCGCTCAGGACGTAGGTCGCCGCCGGTGCGGCGAGGGGCGTTCGGCTGGCCCGCGCGTGGGCCAGGGCGCGGGCGGCGGCGTGATGGTTGTCGGTGCTCATGGCGCGTCTCCTCAGCGGCAAGGGATTTCGCCGACCACGGTGGTGCGATACATCTCGCGGCGCATGCCGTGGTAGTCCGATACCGGGTAGTGCCAGGTGCTGCGGTTGTCCCAGATCGCCAGGGTACCCTGGGTCCAGCGCATGCGGCAGGTGAAGGCGGGCTGGGTGGCGATGCTGAACAGGTACTCCAGCAACGGCTGCGACTCGGCGGGGCGCATGCCCTTGATGCCGCTGGTGTAGGCGGGGTTGATGAAAAGGATCTTCTTGCCGGTTTCCGGGTGGTGGGTCACCAGCGGGTGGGAGCGCACCTCGCCGTCGTGGTTGCCGTAGCGCACTGCCATGTTTTCCATCAGGTCGTTGTGCTTGGCCTCGGCGCCGTAGGCGCGCTCCGGGCTGTGGATGGCGTCCAGGGTCTCCAGCTGGGCGCGCAGCTTGGGCGACAGCCATTCGTAGGCCAGTGCCAGGTTGGCGTAGAGGGTGTCGCCGCCGAACGGCGGGATATCGTGGCCGTAGAGCAGGGTGAAGGCGGGCGGGCGCTCCTGGAAGGACCAGTCGGTGTGCCAGGCGCCACCGAACACCACCGGGGTCTTCTCGTTGGCTTCCTTGACCACCCGCACCACATGAGGATGGTCTTGCATGCCGATCACATAGGGCTCACGGCCAAACTCGCCGAAACGCAGGGTGACGGCTTCGAGGTCTTCCACGCTGAGCGACTGGCCACGGATGAACAGCACCTTGTGTGCCAGCAGGGCCTGGCGCAGCTCGGCGAACCCTTCCTCGCCCAGTTGCTTGAGATCGGCGCCGGTGACGTCCGCACCGATGGCGCCGGTGGCGGGGACGATACTGAAGTGGCGGTAGTCGGCTGCGCGGTTCTGACTCGGCAGTGCGTAGAAGAACTCGAACATGGGGATGCCTCTTGTGGGTGTTGTTGGCCACTCAAGGATGGTCAGCGCGCGGGCTTTCTTCCATGATGAAATCCGCCAAAAATTGATTTTTTCCGCCAGAGCAAACCACCAAGGAGCCCGCGATGGATTGGCGCCAGACCCGTGAGATCACCGGCGTACGCTACCTGCTCGACAGCGCCCGCGAGGAGGGGCTGGCCGAGGACGAGTGCCTGGTGGGTAGCGCCATTGCGCCGGCGGACCTGCAGGCACGCGCCGGGCGTATCCAGGCATGGCAGGAGCTGGCGGTGATCCGCAATCTGCTGCAGCGGGTCGCTCGGCCCGGTCTTGGCCTGTCTACCGGACGGCGCTATCACCTCACCTCGCTGGGGTTGCTGGGTTTCACCATGCTCGCCAGCCGTACGCTGCAGGAGGCCTTCGAGACCTTCGGGCGCTTCCAGAGCCTCGCGCTGACCCTTTGTCCGGTCAGCAGCGAGCTGGAGGCGCGCGGGCTGTGGCTGCTGTTCGATGACCGCGTGCTGCCCGAGGACGCCCGCGCCTTTGTGGTGGAACGGGGTATCGCCGGGTGCTGGCAACTGTCCGGCGAATTGCTGCAACGACCGCTGCAACCATTGGCCATCGAGCTGCGCTGTGCCGCGCCGGCGGATGACGGAGCGTTCCGCGAGATGTTCGGCATCGCGCCCAGCTTCGATGCTCCGCGCAACGCAATGCTGTTTGCCGCGGAGGATTTGCGGGTGCCGTTGCCCCAGGCGCAGATCAGCGCCCGCGACAGCGGCGAGCAACTGTGCGAACGCCTGTGCGGCGAACTGGCCCTGACCCTGGCCGCCACAGCCACTGCGCGGCAGGTGCAGCAATTGCTGCTGCGCGACTCCGCGACCCTGCTGGGCGCCGCGCAGGTGGCTGAGCGGCTGGGCCTTTCCGAGCGCACGCTGCAACGGCGTCTGGCGGAGGAAGGGCAGAGTCTTCAGGTGCTCAACGATGGCATCAAGCAGCGTCTTGCCGAACGTCTTTTACGCGAGTCGCCGATGGACCTGCAGGGCATCGCGCAGTGCCTGGGGTATGCTGAGGCGGCGAGTTTTTCCCGTGCTTTCCGGCGTTGGACGGGGCAGTCGCCGGGACGCTGGAAACGTCAGTCCGGAACCCTGCCGACGCGCTGAAGTCGAACCGCCCGCGAAGCCTCTGGAATGGGCAGGAATACCGAGATAGAGCCTCGCAAGCTGGCGGTTAGCCATCCCGCGAGGATTAATTTCGCGCGCGTCCCATCCGTTGCCCTGAAGAGGCGCATCGCCTTTTCCCGCGATGCGCCCATGACAAGAAGGAGAACGTCATGCCCTCAGCAACCTGTCCGCGCACGGGCCCTGGAACGGACGCCGAAACGCATTCCACCGCACTGCATTGGCCGGCGTGAGCCGCCATCCACCGCTTGCACCGGCGGCCGCGCAAGCGGCGCGACCGTGTGCCCCTGGCCGGGCTTCCGGCCGTTACCCGAGGATTGAGGGATTCGATGAGCAAGACCTTCCGAACGGCCGCCGCGCTGGGTTGCCTGCTGGCCGCTGGAGTACCCGCGCAGGCCGGCGCCAGCGAACTGCAGGCGCAGATCCGCTGGACCCGCTACGGCATTCCGCACATCCAGGCGAAGGATGAACTGGGCCTGGGCTACGGCATCGGCTATGCCTACGCTCGTGACAACGCCTGCCTGCTGGCTGAGGAAATCGTCACTGCGCGTGGCGAGCGTTCGCGCTATTTCGGCGCGGATGGCAAGTCGTCCGCCGGTATCGGCAACCTGCCTTCGGACTTCTTCTACACCTGGCTCAACGACAGCGAATCCCTGCACCGCATGCACGGCGCGCAGCCGCAGCCGATCCGCGATCTGCTGGACGGCTACGCCGCGGGTTACAACCGCTGGCTGTGGGAAACCCAGGCGACCGCTACGCAATGCGCGGGCAAGGCGTGGTTGCGGCCGATCGAGGCCGACGATCTGCTGCGTCTGACCCGTCGCCTGCTGGTGCAGTCCGGCGCCGGGCAGTTCGCCGAAGCGATGCTGGCCGCCACACCTCCCGGGCAAGCGACGACCTCGGTGGTGAGCGACGACGAGGTACTGGCCTCGATGGAGCGCCGCGCGACCTTCCACCAGGACCACGGCAGCAACGCAGTGGCAGTGGGCAGCGAGCGTTCGGCGGAGGGCGGCGGGCTGTTGCTGGGCAATCCGCACTTTCCCTGGTCCGGCGCGCTGCGTTTCTACCAGATGCACCTGAGCATTCCCGGCCAACTCGACGTGATGGGCGCCGCGCTGCCGGGCATGCCGCTGGTGAACATCGGCTTCAGCCGTGACCTGGCCTGGAGCCACACCGTGGATACCTCCAGCCACTTTACCCTGTATCGCCTCGAGCTCGATCCGCAGGACAGCCACCGCTACCGCGTCGACGGTCAGTCGCGCCCGCTGCGCGAGGTCACGCTACGGGTGCGGGTACGCGAGGCTGACGGACGCATGAGCACGCGCAGCCATACGCTGTACGAATCCGAATATGGTCCGCTGCTCAGCGTCCCCGGCAAGTTTCCCTGGAGCGCCGGGGAAGCCTTCGCCCTGCGCGACGCCAACCTGAACAACGACCGGGTGCTGCAGCAGTGGTACGCCATCGACCACGCACGTAGCCTCGACGAACTGCGTGGCAGCATCGAGCGCCTGCAGGGCATCCCGTGGGTGAATACCCTGGCCACCGACGCCGGTGGCCAGGTGCTCTACCTCAACCAGTCGGTGGTGCCTTATCTCAGCGCGCAGCAACTGGCTGACTGCACTGTCGCCGGATTCCAGAAACAGGGGCTGCCGGTACTGCAGGGCAGTCGCCGGGCCTGCGATTGGGCGGTGCGCCGGGTGCCCGTCCGGGCCTGACGCCGCCGACGCAGATGCCCGCGCTGCTGCGCGAGGACTTCGTGCAGAACTCCAACGACAGCGCCTGGTTGAGCAACCCTCAGGCGCCGCTGACCGGTTTCTCGCCGCTGGTCAGCCGCGACTCGATCCCGGTCGGTGCCCGCACCCGCTTCGCCCTGACGCGTCTGAAGGGCGACGGCAAGATCAGCCCGGACGACCTGCGGAAAATGGTCACCGACAACCGCGTGTACCTCGCCGACCTGCTGCTGGACGACCTGCTGCAACTCTGCCAGCCAGTACCCGACGGTGCCGCCGCGGCCTGCTCGGCGCTGGGCGCCTGGGACCGCCATGTGAACCTCGACAGCAACCCAGGTTTCGCCTACTTCCAGGCCTTCGTCGATCGCTTCGAGAAGATCCCCGACGCCTGGCGCCGGCCTTTCGACCCCAAGCTGCCGCTGGCGACCCCATCGGGTATCGCCCTGGACCAGCCCGAGGTCCGGCGCCAGGCCCGGGAGGCGCTGCTGGCGGCGGCGAAGGAAATCGATGGACGCAACATCCGCGCCGATGAAACCTGGGGCCAACTGCAGGGCGTGGGCGACCTGAACGCACGCCTGGGCATTCCCGGCGGCACCGGGGAGGAGGGCGTATACAACGCGATTCACTCGGAGTGGCAGGGCGATCACTACCGGGTGCTCAGCGGCAGCAGCTACATCCAGCTGGTGAGCTTCACCGACGACGGCCCGCAGGCACGGGGGCTGCTGGCCTTCTCGCAATCCAGCGAGCCCGGCTCGCCGCACTACCGCGACCAGACCGAACTGTTCGCCAGGCAGCAGTGGCCGGAGTTGCCGTTCACCGAGGAACAGATCAAGGCCGATCCCGCGCTGAAGGTGTTGGACCTGCGGGAACCTTGAGTGATGGAGGGCCCGCTCTTCCGGGATGGCCCGCTCCAACCCCTGAACACCGTAAGGCGTACAACCGTTCGCGGTTGTACGCCGGCGCATGCGGTGCCTGCCCGGCTTATGGTCGGGCCCGGTGTGTGCGATGAAGAACACGCGGTGGATAGCGTCGAATGTTATCCACCCTACGTCTGCACAGTACGGATCCTACGATGCCTTGATGGGGTCCTTCGTGTTCAGTCCCCCCTTTGTTCGGCGGCTTTACCCTGCTCGGGAGAAGGTTGGCGGGGGACGGCCAGCTTCACGGATCACCGTCCTGTATCAGTTCTGATGCCTTCCCAGGAGCACTTGATTACCTCGCTGGGGAAAAGTCGTTAGCGCAGGTATGCCTCGGGTTACGCGCCGCGCTGCGAAGTTCATCCGATAAGGCAGCAAGTACGGAAATTTCACTCACATCTGTCGTCATTTGTGTCGGTTCAGGAATGACAGAATTACAGGCTCTGCTGGCCTGGCGGTCAGTTTCCTCGTTCTGACAATGCTTGATGATTTCGCAAAAAACTCTTCGTCCTTATCTGCTGATCGCTGGGTTGGGGATTGCTGTCGGGTCACTGCTCCGGCCGGCCCAGCTTGGCCCCCCGGAAAGCAATCTGGAAACTGATTGGAGCCTGCCTGAGCCTCCGCAAAAACCATTTGGCCCCACCGTCGCTACAGACATTTCTTCCCTCTCATGGTGGGGAGAGAAGCACGAGTCGCTGGCAATGCAGGGCAGCCATGAGGCCTCAACCGTCGTCAAGCGCAAGGTGGCCTGGTGCTTCAAAGGCGTGGTCTTGATGGCTAACAAGCGCTATGCGCTGGTAGCGGAGGACGCCAACGCCCAACCCAAGCGATATCTGCCAGGAGAGTCCCTGCCGGGTGGCGAGCGCTTGGAGATGATTGACGCTCAAGGAATTCGTTTTTCTCTCCCTGACGAAGGGGGCGATCAGGAAAGGAAACTCTATGTACCAGCCGAATAAAGTCCTTCTACCATTCGTGCGGCGCGCACTTCTGGCGGCGCTCTGTGGGGGCGCAATAGGAGGATGTACTACCGAACCGATGAAAATTCCAGAATCACTGCGTACCGGGGCCTCGGCGGAGGAAGCCGAAGCGGTGCCTGGAAACGCAAGTTCTCCCGGCACAGGCAATGGTGGTTCAAGAGAAGCCCAGGGGCCCGCGTTCGGGACAACGCCCCAGGCGGGCAGGAGTGCTCAGGCCGGGGTAGTGGACAAGCTGGACCGTGTGAAGCTGGATGATGGAAAGGCCGATGTCACCGTCAACGTTGAGGACGTGACGTTGGCTGCCTTCATCAATGAGGTATTCGGGAACATCCTGGGGCTTTCCTTTGAAATCGATAACAACCTGAAGAACAAAGCGGACCGTGTGACTTTGCGGCTCGAACAGCCTCAGACCTCGCAGATGGTTTACAACGTGGCCTCGCAGGTAATGGCGAACTATGGTGTGGAAATCGTCAAGCAAGGCGATGTGCTGCGCTTCCAGATCAAGCAGATCGGCCTGAGCCCGGACGAGCCGCCGATTCTCATCAGTGGTGATGCACGTCCTGATGTGCCTATTGCGTATCGGCCGGTGTTCCAGTTTGTCCAGTTACACAATGTCGATGCCAAGGATGTGATCCCTTGGCTCAGCAGTGCGTATGAAAAATCGGGCCTTACAGCCACCGCTGATGGTGCTCGTGGTGGGCTGATGCTGAAAGGGATGTCATCCATCGTCACTCAGGCAGCCAAAGCTGTCGAGTTATTGGATCAACCTTTCATGCGGGGGCAGTACAGCCTGCGTATCGACCCGGCCTTTGTTTCGTCGGAGACACTTGCCAAGCAACTCAAGACCTTGCTGGTGGCCCAGGGCTACAGCGTCGGATTGGGAGAGGCGTCCGGCAGTATCGTGTTGGTGCCGCTGGAAAGTTCGAACGGCCTGATTGTCTTTGCCAATCAACAGTCTTTGCTCCGCCTGGTTCGGGAGTGGGCTGAGCAGGCAGATCGTGCGCCCGCAATCAGCGCAGTCGAGGACGGATCGGGAAGCGCTAAGGAGGGGCTGTTCTTCTATGAAGTGCGTAACACTCGGGCCACTGATCTGGCGAAGTCTCTGCGTTCGCTGATGTCTGGCTTGGGTGGTGGGGGCGCTTATGGTTTGACGCCTGATCTGAGCAACAGTGCCTCCAAGCGTGCTGCAGTCGATAGTGCCGTGCCCAATCGCCCTGGCTCAGGCGACATGGGCAGCACTAGAAACGCTGGAGTTTCGCCCTTGTTGCAGTTGGCGGGCACCCAGGCGCTCTTGGGGGGGGCAGGAAATAGCGGCCTGATGGACAGCCTCGCATCAAGCATGATGGGGGGAGGCACGTTGGTCGAAGATGAGAATCGCAATGCCATTCTTTTCCGGGGGCCTGGGCGTACATGGCAACAGTTGCAGCCGATGCTTAAACAGTTGGATAGGCCGGCGCGGCAGGTTCTGATTGAAGTAACCATAGCCAGTGTGGATCTCGTTGATAATAGAAGCTTCGGAATCGACTGGTCTTTTGGTACGGGCGATTTCAGTGATCTGAAAGAAATTGGCAAGAAAATTGAACTAGGCCCAAAGGGTGAGTTCAGCTATCTGATTAATACTGCGGGTGGTGCGCATGCGCTGTTAAGCGCGGTTGCGCAAAACAATCGTGCCAGAATATTGGCTACTCCCAGGGTCCTGGTAAAAAGTGGTCAGCAAGCCAATATAAATGTGGGCTCAGATATCCCCGTCACGACAACGCGTCAGAACGATGGAAGCAGTACAGACGGTACTTCAAACATTATTCAGGGGATATCTTATCGGTCTACAGGTGTGATATTGAACGTTTCGCCTGTTGTCTATTCTAATAATAGAGTGGATCTGACTGTTAGTCAGGAGGTTAGCTCTTCCGGAGCCGGCGGAAGTAGTGGTGGCTCATCGGATGGATCTGATAGCTTGACTCCCACCATAACCAGGACATCTATGGAGACGGCGCTGACGCTACAGAGTGGTGGTTCGATATTCATGGGCGGATTGATTCGAGAGAATGGAGATGACGGAAAATCCGGTATTCCTTGGTTAAAGGATGTTCCAGTGCTTGGATATCTCTTTGGGAAGAGTAGCGTGAACAAGTCGAGGAGTGAGGTTGTGATGCTTATACAGCCCTACATTATCGAGGGGGCTGATGAGGCCAGGGATGTCACTGAGAGGCTCAGGCAGATGATTGAGCCTGAGCTGTCATGTCACAAGAGTCCGGGGGCTTGTGGCTGATGGTGTACTTGGGTTTTTTATATCTCTGATAGTTTGATCTAGGTCAATATTTAAAAAATGCCCTGTGCCGTTGGTATGGGGCATTTTTTTGATTATTTATGGTATCTGTAGGAAGTTCTTTAAATGCCAGGGAAGAATCTGAAGGATTTATTCCTGAGTGCTTGAGGAAATTTCTTTGTTTCTGGTTTTGCCCGCTAATGCTCTCTGCTTCTGTTGTTGAAACTCCCTTGTGGTTGTATAAAACCTTCGGAAATCGTAATCCCGAGAGGGGCGGTTTTTGCTGTAGTAAGCCAAGCTATATATGGGGCTGGGCAGCTAAAGGTATTCGACAACGAGCTCGGTAAAGTCTCAGCAGTTGGCCAACTGCTGAGGATCACGAGCGGTAGTGAGTGAATATGCAGAGAGCTGATGGTCGCTCCCTACTATCGGACGTCGAACGTTCCATACCTCAGGCTTGCTGAGGGCAAGAAAATAAATGACTAGTCGATGATATTAGGAGTTATCTATATGTTGAAGAAAACGCTGCTGGGTGCTGCGATTGCATCTGTCATGTTTGCTAATTTTGCGAATGCTGGCGTAGTCAAAATAATCGTTGGTCAGAGTTCAAATCCATCTGTGACCGAGAACTCTCCGGGTGATGTGGATCAGTATGCGCCTAGTCAGGCGAACTATGTTCCTGGTGTGAGTGTCGAGACTGGTGCGAACTATTCCAGTCGCGCTGCGAACATCACCATTGCCCAAGAAATATTCGGCAACCTCTCCGAGTCCACCCAGTTTGACCTGCCGGATCTGGACTATGCGATCGACCCAGCCAAGGCAGCAAAGGCTGCACAAGGGCACACCATCAAGCTGACGCTCGACCGTACAGTCGCTCAGTTCGCCAATCAGATCTCTCCTAATCAGATTCAGATCGGTACCTTGGCTCCGGGAGCAGGATTCGCGATTACCTCCGGTGTTGGTGTGAACACCTTGAGCCTTACTCTGGATGCTGCAGGTGCCGCCGAAATCGCAGCTGCGACTGCAACAGCTCCCGAGCACGGTGTCGTTCACTTCCTGTTCCGCACCAATGGCAGTGTCTCTTCTGCTCCTGCCAAAGTCGACCATCTGCGCGCACCACTGCAAGGCGATGCCACTTTCGTTGGCCAATCGTTCAATCCGCAAGTCTCGCTGCTGAACGATCCACTGAATGAGCGCCGATTCCAAGTAACGGTATCCGCCCAGCTGGATACCACTACAGGTGCCAATGCACTGAGCTCTGCCAATAACGATTCTGCCGCTCCATTCATGGTCTTCACATCCTTGCCGGCAGTTTACTGGGATGTAATGAACACCAATCAATGGGGGTCTTATCAGGTCCTCAATTCTCTGGATCTGGCAAATCAGGATAAAACATTCGATCCGAATGTCACCGCCCAAGCCGGTGCCAGCGATCCAGCGAACTATGGTTCCAACTACCAGCGGCTTGGATCCGTCCGCATGGGTGTGAACACTGATGTGCTCAACGAGGATGGTCGGAACGTATTCGGCTTCAACGGCAGTGACAAGCTCGAGAGCTATATTGCAGGTAATTTCTCGGGTCTTTCGTCCATTGGACTGGTTAACGGAAGTTGCTCGGACTACGCAAGCGGTGCACTCGCCGCTGTCTATTCCTGGAGCTCTGCAGAAATTGCTAAGAGCTCAGGAGTGGATGGTGTTTCAAAGTTGGCGATCGCCCTTAAGAACGAAGATGTCAACCAGACCTACAACATCTGCGCCGTCGCTAGTGGTACTGCCGCAATGATGGCTCAGCAGAACTTCAACGTTGGTCCTCTGACCGTTGATTTCGGTAACGTACGCTATGTGGATCGTGTGATCAATGGTGCTCAGATCGACCACTTCTGGAAAAGCAGTTGCGTTGCTAGCCTGTTCAACCTGCCGCCAGCCAACAACCAGGATGCGTTCTTCATCCGCTTGACCAACACCAGTGATGATGGTCGCAATGGCAAGGTGCGTGGTGTTCTGTACGACCAGAATGGCAAGCGTTATCCGGCAACTGGCAGTGCATATATTACCGACAGTGTTGGCAAGAGCGTTCTGAAAGCCCACGAGACGGGTGTGTATAGCATCAAGGAAGTTGCTACTGCCTTCGGTGTTAACGGCAATGACTGGAATGGTGCCGGCGGCCGAGCCCGCCTAGTCATGGAAGGCGAGTTCCCAACCTGTGAGGCATTGGGCCTGATCCGCGCTCCGGACGGTAGCCTGAACAACATGACTGGCACTACGCAGGGTAACTTCAACGGTGACTCTGGTCCTTCTACCGTCACCAATCACAAGGCAGGCAACAACCGCAACTAACTAGACTTATTAGCTGCGTGGGAGGAGGCAGCTAGGATGCTGCCTCTTTCTTTGTTTTTGGTTTGAATGGTTGGTTGTGCGAAATTTCCATAAAGGCTTTGTGTAGATGAAATTTCATCGTATGGCCATCGTGTCGAATCAAGCATTCTCTATTGTCAACTTCCGCGGGGATCTCATTCGCGACCTGGTTTTGCGTGGAGTTGAGGTTTTTGCGTTTGCGCCAGACTACGATGAGCGAACGGAGTATCAGATTCGTGCGCTTGGCGCCACGCCTGTAACAGTTGGAATGGATCGAGTAGGGCTTAGCCCTATCTCCGCAATAAGAACGATTTGGGAATTGGTTGTGCGTCTGAAAGAGCTAAGAATAGATGCAGTGCTCAGCTACTTTACTAAGCCTGTTATCTATGGCGGGTTGGCTGCAAGGTTTTCGCGGGTTAGTTGTGTTTATTCCCTCATCGAGGGCGCAGGGTATGTTTATTCTGAGAGCGCTGTGTCCTTTCCTCGTGCACTTCTGAAGGTCTTGGTCAGCTGTTTGTATCGCCTCAGCCTCGGTTCATCGTCGCGGGTCTTTCTGCTGAATACGGACGACTACCGATTGTTCGTAGGTAGGGGTTTGGTCGATGGCCGAAAAGTTACCATGCTGCCGGGAATTGGTCTGGATCTCCAACGGTTCACCGAGCAGAAACCAGTTGTCGAACCGGTGATCTTTTCTTTCGTGGGACGCCTATTGCGTGAGAAGGGGGTAGCGGACTTCGTCACTGCCGCCAAACTAGTCAAAGCTAAATACTCCTCGGTTGAGTTCGTGGTGGTTGGCGACGTGGATGCTAATCCAGGTTCGATACTCCGGGAGGAAGTCAGCCAGTGGGTGAGTGAGGGGACGATCCGTTGGGTAGGGAAAGTTCCCGATGTGCGGGAGTGGCTGGCCAACTCCAGTGTATTGGTTTACCCGTCTTATTATCGTGAAGGCTTGCCTAGGGCCATTCAGGAGGCTATGGCCGTTGGCCGGCCAATCATTACTACTGATTCCGTCGGGTGCCGCGAAAGCATCGAGGATGAGGTCAATGGATTCTTAGTTCCGGTAAGAAGTCCGCAGCATATCGCCGAGTCGATGGAGAGGTTTATCAACAATCCACAGCTGATTGCAAAGATGGGACGGGAAAGTCGAAGAATTGCTGAGGCAAAGTTTGACGTTCGGATGATCAATGAAAAGATGATTTCTTGCTTCTCATGAGTATTGCTGCACATGGCTGATGATTCGACTTCGGTCATTCGTACCGACCGACTGGGGAAGATGTTCCATATATTCGAAAGACCTGGACTGCGCTTTCTGCATGCATTACTGGGCGAGCGCTTTGGTTTTCATCGAGAGTTCTGGGCGCTACGGGATATTTCTTTCGATCTGGCACGTGGTGAGGTATTGGGGGTCATAGGGCGCAATGGCAGTGGCAAATCGACTCTGCTGCAAATGCTCGCCGGTACCGTCTCGCCGTCTGTTGGCACTGTCACTCGTCTGGGCCGTATTGCAGCATTGTTGGAACTGGGTACCGGTTTCGATCCAGAGGAAACCGGCCGTCGGAACGTCGAGTTCACTGCCCGGTTGCTTGGCTTGAGCAGCGAAGAGCTTGCATTGCGTCAGGAGTCGATCATCGAATTTGCTGAAGTCGGCGAGTTCATTGATCAGCCGGTAAAAACCTATTCCAGTGGCATGGTGGTGCGCCTTGCTTTCGCAATCACTGCCCATGTTGATGCCGATATAGTCATCGTCGATGAGGCATTGGCAGTTGGGGATGCCCAGTTTCAGTTCAAGTGCTTGAACCGCCTGGATCAACTTCTTGAGCGAGGGGTGACGGTCGTACTGGTTTCTCATGACTTGCAACTGATAAAGGCCTACTGCAACCGGGTGATCTATTTGAAAGGCGGGCTTGTCCAGTTCGACGGAGACTGCGAAACCGGTTGTGAGCTTTATCTACGAGACACGACGCCAGCTACCAGAGCCGTTTCGGCAGGGTCTCTGGAGAGCCGCCAGGATAGCTTGGCATTCGGCAACGGGCATGGCCGCATCCAGTCTGCGGTTCTTGTTGGTGATGGTGCGGAGCGTGGCTACTTCGTCAGTGGTGAGCGTGTCAGTTTGGATGTGAGTCTCCAGCTATTCGAGCCCGTGCGTTGTCCCAGAATCACTCTGGTTCTGCGCGATGCTCGCGGCTACAACCTGTATGCCGTCAACAATAGCCAGTTGGGACTCACGCTGGTTGTAGATGGCAGCGGCCTGATTCGCGTGCGCTTCAGCTTTGTCGCGGACTTACAGGATGGTGATTATGCATTGACCTTGCGTCTCGACGATGCATTGTCGGAAAAGGTCCAAGTATTGTTGGACAAGCGAGTGGGCGTTCTCTCCTTTCGGGTGGAAAGTCCGCGGAAGCGCTTTGACGCAGTGGTGAATCTGCACGGTTCGGCCGAGGTGTTACCCGCATGAACCCGAGCGCTCATCACGAATATCGACATGGAGTAATCACTCTCGTCTTTGTTATCCACGGCGGTGTGCTGGAGGCTAAGTCGGCGATTTTGGCGGCTTCGTTGCGGGCCAGGCTCGGCTTTGACCACAGGCTACGCATCATCGCGGCAGTGGCCACGCCGGATCATCTTTGGGGCGCGTTGAGCCCGTCGACGGAACAGCTTCTCACGCGTCTGGAGATCGAATGCTTGCCGATCGAGAATCCCTTCGGCTCTGGCTATCCCATTGGAAACAAGTTCGCTGCGTTGGCACTCGGCGGTCCCGATGGCCACTGCTTGTTCCTCGACAGCGATATGTACTGTCGAGCTGCACCGGACTTCGTCTATCTGCAACGGCATGAGGCTGCCCTGAAGCCTGCCGATCTTGCGCTGGTACCCACTTCCGCGGGCTATTGGGGACGTTTGTATTCACTGGTGGGGCTGGAGTTGCCTGAGACTCGGGTACTGGCCAGTCTATCGGGTGATCTGATGCCCCCCTATTTCAATGCCGGTTTCATTTGGATACGTGGGGCGACGGAGTTCGCGCAGCAATGGCAGCGAATTGCTCACGAGATCGAAGCCGCTACCGACATTGGGGATAAGTGGCCTTGGCTGGATCAACTGGCCTTGCCGCTGGCCCTGGCTCACTTGCAGCTGCGCACGGAAGTATTGGGCGAAGGCTACAACTATCCGCTGCATCGCAAGCCCTTGGAGGCAGGCAACGATCCTTGCTTCTGTCACTACCATGACCCCGAGGTTCTGGCTCGGGAGCCGGCGTTGCTGCGAGACCTGCACGCGCTGCAATCGCATTGGCCTGAGCTGACTCGGACTCTTGAACTCTATCCGGACTGGCGTCAGGTCTGCAGTGACATGAAGGCAGTGCTGCGCACTACCATGCCTGCACAAGAGGTTGATCGTGAGAATACGGATCTCGTCATAACCGGGTTGCCCAGAAGTGGTACCAGTTTCCTATGCCGGCTGCTTTCCGAACACCCGCAGACGGTGATCATCAATGAACCAGCGCAGATATTCCAGCGTTTGAAGGAACCTGAACCCTGGGGGATTCCTTGCTTCTATGCAGAGCTGCGGCGAGAAATTCTGGCCGGAAGGCCGGTGCTGAATAAACACATCAACGGCCGTCTGATCGACGATACAGCCCGTCAGCAGGACGTTGCGCTGCCTTACCAGGTTTCCTCGCCTGCGTACGGGTTTACCTTGGGAACCAAGAATACCTTGGCCTACTTGGTCCGCCTGCCAGCTCTACTGCGGGTGATGCCAAAGGCTAAGGTCGTCGCTCTGGTCCGCCACCCCTATGACTGCCTCATCTCCTGGGCGTCGACATTCGAGCATTTACGCAATGCTGATCTGCTGTCCCAGCCGCTGGGTAATCCTGACGATCCTGCACTCAGCGAACGAAATCGCTCAGCACTTAGAGAGATTGCCAATGTTGGCAATCTGGCGCTGCGGCGAGCGCTCTGGTGGCGTTTCCTGGTCGTCCAGTTACTGGATGCTGGCCCACGGGTACGCTGGATGCGCTACGAAGATTTGGTCTCTGCACCTGAGAAGATGACAGCTCTGTTGTTGACTCAAGACTCATTGCCAGCCCTGACCCCCATCACGTGGCGGAAAGAGCTGCCGCCTCATGAGCGTGATTTGGTCGCCAGCGTGTTGCGCGATGTAGCCGAGCGTCTGCAATACATTCTGTGAGTAGGGTATCCATGACTCGTAATGAAGAAGTTCCTGTGGAAAGTTGCGATGAACTCGCGATGCCACCTGGAGAAAATGGCCAGGTCTCAGTGGTGATGACCTTCCATGCAGAAGGTGGCGTCGCACATTGGGCTCTGTTGGGCTTCGAGCGGATGCGCGTTGTTGCAGAAAAGGCGGGGCTGCAGGTGCAACTGGTCGCGGTCCTGGATCGAGCGGATGAATACACCCGACAAGTGGTGATATCGCATCCGACGTTGCGCGAAGGTGATCGAGTGTTGAAATCGTTGCACGGCGATCCTGGCCTCGCGAGAAATCACGGTATTGAGCACGCGTCCGGTGAGTGGATAGGCATTCTGGACGGCGATGACTATTGCACTGCGAATTGGATAGTCGAGTCGGTTCGAGTGTTGCTCAGCCAGCGTCAGGTTGTGGTGCATACCGACTATCTGTTGACCTTCGGTGGCAGTTGGGAAATGACGCGACAGACCGATCAACTGACCGGCGCCGGCAGCCAGGAAACTTGCTTCAAACACCATCTATGGGCATCCACGGTATTCGCCCGACGAGATCTGTTCGACCAGTGTCCCTATCGTCAGGCCAACATGGAATACAACGGCTTCGGCTATGAAGACTGGGACTGGAGTCTGTGTGTGCTGGCTGCGGGATACAAGCACACGACTGCTCCCAGGACTGCGCTCTTCTATCGACGCAAGGCTGTGGGCTCGCGTCAGAATCTGGGGGTGCAGCAGAAGGTTGTGGTACGCCCCGGTCCCTTCTTTGCAGCCCCTTTGTGGGGCGGTAGGCAATAGTATGAAGTTGAGAGTCGATGGCATGCTCGCCCGTAGCGCATGGCACTGGTATTTTCTGCTGGCGCGAGTGTTGCGTCGGTGTCTGAATGAACATCAGATGCGGCGATTTGTCCGACTCTGCCGTCGGATACGTCGCCACTATTTCCTGGATGCACCGATTGGTACGCAGCCTGTGCAGAGTGGGGCATCCGGTACAGCTTCGTCCGTGCTGCCTACATGGATTGTCGATGAGTTTCGCGAACTGGCGGCTATCGAGCCGGCTCTGTATCCAGCCCCGGAGTTGCTGACTCGCTATCATGCCTGGCAGCCCGTCGAGGATACCTATGCCGCCCACCTGTATCGACAACTGGTGAGTGACTTCATCGAGATCCGGCCACAGATCATCTTTCTCATTCCGCACATGATGCGTGGGGGAGCCGATCTAGGTGTTCTTCATCATGTCCAGCTCTGTGATGAGCTGGGATGGAGAACGACCGTGGTAGTGACGCGCGATGTGACTTCTCCCTGGTTGCACCGCTTGCCCAGTAGTGTTCGTGTCGTTGAGTACGGTCGCATGGCCCGAGAGGCATCGGAAGAAGACCGACGCCTGGTACTGCTGCGACTGCTGCTTCAGTCACCCGCCGCCACCCTGCATCTCATTAATTCGCAGTTGGGTTGGCAACTGTTTGAAAGCTTCGGCAAAGCTCTGGTCAGCAGCGGTAAGGCGTTGTATGCCAGCCTGTATTGTGACGACTTCGATCGCAATGGCATTCGTTGTGGGTACGCCACCGACTACGTGCCGACTACCAGCATGCACTTGGCAGGAATCATCACGGATAACCAGCAATTCAAGGCTGATATCCAGCGACGCGACGGTGTGCCGGCGGAAAATCTTCATACCTTGTATTTTCCCTACGTGGGACGTATCAGCGAGCCCTCTCTAACTGGCGCCAGGGTGCTATGGGCCGGCCGCCTGGCTTCTCAGAAACGTCCTGAACTCCTCTATGCCATCGCTGCGTCGGCTCCGGACATCGTGTTCGATGTCTTCGGTGAGGCTGCGCCGGAATACGATGTCGAGCTGCTGCGGCGCTTGCGGGAGTTGCCGAATGTTCGAATGGCGGGCGCCTTCGATGACTTCTGGAGCATCGCCCAGGCTGGTCATTACGCAGCGTTTCTCTATACCTCGGCCTATGACGGGTTGCCCAATGTCCTGCTGGAGGCAGCGGCAGCCGGGCTTCCCATCGTGACGCCAGACGTGGGCGGAGTTGCCGAGTTGGTGTCCGATGCTCGAGGGTATCTGCTACCGGCAGATGCGGAGGCTCCGCGCTTTATTCAGGCCCTACGGGAAATTCTCGGCGATGCCGAGGGTGCGCGCCTAAGGGCGCTGGGCGCCCAGGTGATGGTGCTGCAACGGCACTCCTGGCAGGTTTTCAAATCCGGAGTTTTGGCCATTCCCGGATATGTTCCGCAGGTTGCCGTTACCACTACTGAAGCCAGATGCCCATGAGGCGTCTTCACTCTGTTGTCCGGCGAGCAGGACGCTCGGTTTTGCTCCGGCTCATGCATCAATACTCTCGAATACCAACACTGGAGGGGACGGTAAAGGTTGAGTGCTGGGACTCCAGTCAGCCGCTTATCAGTGTTGTCGTGCCTTGCCATAACCACGGTCGATTCCTGCTGGACACGTTGCGCAGCCTGCGCTCGCAGACACTGCAGGATTTCGAGGTCATCGTGGTGGATGACGGATCGACGGAGCAAAGCACTCTGCAACTGCTGGCGTTGCTCAAGCAGATGACCGCCATTCGGCTGTTACGCCAGCCCAATGCTGGGCCGGGCGCTGCGCGCAATCTGGGGATTCGACATGCGCGAGGTCGTTATATCTGCTGTCTGGATTCCGATGACTGCCTGGTTGACTCCTATCTGGAGAAGTGCGCCGTAATGCTTGAAAGCGACCTGGGCATACGCCTGGTGCATGGCTGGATAAGGCTCTTTGGCAACGAGAGTGGCATCCGACGCACCTTTGACCTGCACCCCGGCTTGTTGCGCTTCGTCAACCATCTTGGTGTCTCCGCTGTATTTCATCGGGACGATTGGGTGCGGGTGGGCGGTTTCAGTGAGGACCGTGGGTTGCTGTATGAGGATTGGGATTTCTGGATGCGTATAGCCAGCCTGGGTACCAGGGGAAAGGTGCTCAAGGAACCGATGTTGCTTTACCGGAAGCATGGTGAGTCGCGGCTTGGGCTGGCAAATCACCAGGTCAGGAAAGTTAAAAAAATACTGCGTCGAGCCCATCCGCGCTTGTTTCATGATGCCGCTTGGAGGAGCGGGTTGATGGCGGGCTATCGACGCAGACCGACCGGAAACCCGTTTTGCAATCTATCGCATCCCTCACGGTATCGGCGGTATCCGAAAGGAGTGTTTACCCTGTATCTGGGGACGGATAGCCGGGCCGAAGACATCTCGCCGGAGATCCTGGCGGTACGCCTTGGCTGCCATTCTCTGCATGTGTTGTCTGAGACCGAACGGAAACTGCCGTCGTGGATCGATGCCATTGCCGATGTGGTGTACCGCTTACCTGAGCTGATGGAACGGTCGCAGTTTGCTCTGTTCTATGAAAACTACTTGAGGACTCGCCCGGTCGTCGATCAATGGGTATTGCCAGACCGGGGGAAATTGACGCCGGAAATGTCGTTGGGACGAGCGGCTGGGGGGCTGCAGTGAAGCGGCTGGTGATAACTCTCGGTATGCACCGCTCGGGTACGAGTCTGCTTTCCGCTGCGCTGGAGGGGCTGGGCGTTGAATATGGCAATGAGCTGATAGGACCGGCCCCGGATAATCCCAAGGGGTTCTGGGAAGATCGGGTCGTGGTGGAGCTTAACGAGCGCATGTACCAGGCGTTGGGGGTGACGTCCTCGACGCTGGGGGTGGACTGCACGCGGATGGCCGCCGGCGCTCGTTGGCGTTTTCAACTGCAGATCGCCCGATGGTTGAAGCCCCGGCTGAGGGGCGAAGGACTGCTTGGTCTCAAGGATCCGCGTCTGCCACGCTTGATAGATATTTGGTCGCCGGTGCTGGATCGTCTGAAGATCGACTACTGGCTGTTGATTCCCTTGAGAAACCCTCTCAGTGTGGCGGCGTCGCTGACTGCCCGGGATGGTTTCTCGACCGGCAAAGGCCTGTTGCTCTGGTATGAGCACATGGTGAGGGCGTTGCGGTTCACTGGCGGCAAGCGATTCGTGGTCGTCGACTATGACCGCTTCCTCGAACAGCCGGAGGCGGCTCTGGGTGAGCTGGCCGCATGGCTGGGACTGCAGCCCGACCCGCGGATGCTGGAGCGATTTCGGGATCAAGTGTTTGATCCCGGGCTGCGTCATGCCACCTACGATCTGGATGCGCTGGAGCAGCATCCGGATAGTTTTCCTGAACTGGTGCGTCTGTATCGGACTCTGCTCGCTTTGAGTGTCGATCAGGCCCATGTTCACGCCCCGGCCTTGTCTTGCGGCATTGAGCGGCTCGTTGGGCGATTCGAAGAGCTTTGGCCCATCCTCCGTCAATGTGGCCAGTGGGACATGGAACTATGGACGATCGGCCAGTTTTGCCAACTGCAAGAGACGTATTTGCGTCAGTATAAAGAAGAGTGGCTGAGTCGTGAGACAGACCTGATGGGGTGGATCTCGACGCTCGAATACACCATAGGCCAGGAGCAGGCTGGACGCTCGGAGGCTGAAAGCTGGCTCCGCAACGTTGAGAGCAACAGTCGGGAGCAGGTGGCGTGGATTTCGACGCTTGAAGATGTCATCCGTCAAGAGCAGGCCGGGCGTGCAGAGGCCGAAAACTGGTTCCGCCAGGCCGAGAGTGGCTGGCGGGAGCAATTGCAGAGGTCTACTCAGCGGATCACGGTCCTGGCACAGGACCTGGGTGCCTCTCAGGTGCAGGTGCAGGGCTTGGTACAGGATCTGAATGCGCTGCGGTGTCATGCCGATGGCTTGCAGCTCCACCTGGACCAGGTCCTCAACAGCCGCTCCTGGCGCCTGACAGCCCCATTGCGGCGCGTCATGCAGTGGTGGAGCTTGCGTGCATCGCTCAGCTCCAATTGACGCAGCCGTGGAGCGTTGCTAACATTCCAGACCTTATATCGGGAGGGTTTCGTCCATATCAGGCGGATCGCTCCCTTAAAATCTGAATGTGGAGTGCCCGTTTCGGCGGGTGCAACAGGGGGCCGGCAGGATACCAGTCTTGATCCTGCTGGCTTCTTTTTCATCACTTGACCGTGTTTGCTGGTGACGCGGAATCGGGCTTACAAGCCTTTGACTACAGGTATAAACATGAGCGAAAGCTTCGCAGAACTCTTTGAAGAAAGTCTGAAATCCCTCGACATGCAGCCGGGTGCAATCATCACCGGCATCGTGGTCGACATCGACGGTGACTGGGTTACCGTTCATGCCGGCCTGAAGTCCGAGGGCGTCATCCCGGTCGAGCAGTTCTACAACGAACAGGGCGAGCTGACCATCAATGTGGGTGACGAAGTCCACGTTGCGCTGGACGCGGTAGAAGACGGCTTCGGTGAGACCAAGCTGTCCCGCGAGAAAGCCAAGCGTGCAGAATCCTGGCTGGTTCTGGAAGCTGCCTTCAACGCTGACGAAGTGGTCAAGGGCGTCATCAACGGCAAGGTCAAAGGCGGTTTCACCGTCGACGTCAGCGGTATCCGCGCGTTCCTGCCGGGCTCCCTGGTGGATGTGCGTCCGGTACGCGACACCACTCACCTGGAAGGCAAAGAGCTCGAGTTCAAGGTCATCAAGCTGGACCAGAAGCGCAACAACGTTGTCGTTTCCCGCCGCAGCGTCCTGGAAGCCGAGAACAGCGCCGAGCGCGAAGCTCTGCTGGAATCCCTGCAGGAAGGCCAGCAGGTCAAGGGTATCGTCAAGAACCTCACCGACTACGGTGCATTCGTTGACCTGGGCGGCGTCGATGGTCTGCTGCACATCACCGACATGGCCTGGAAGCGCATCAAGCATCCGTCCGAGATCGTCAACGTTGGCGACGAGATCGATGTCAAGGTTCTGAAGTTCGACCGCGAGCGCAACCGCGTATCCCTGGGCCTGAAGCAACTGGGCGAAGACCCGTGGGTTGCCATCAAGGCTCGTTACCCGGAAGGCACCCGCGTCATGGCCCGCGTCACCAACCTCACCGACTACGGCTGCTTCGCCGAGCTGGAAGAGGGCGTGGAAGGCCTGGTACACGTCTCCGAAATGGACTGGACCAACAAGAACATCCATCCGTCGAAAGTTGTTCAGGTTGGCGACGAAGTGGAAGTTCAGGTTCTGGACATCGACGAAGAGCGTCGTCGTATCTCCCTGGGCATCAAGCAGTGCAAGTCCAACCCGTGGGAAGACTTCTCCGGCCGCTTCAACAAGGGCGACAAGATCTCCGGCACCATCAAGTCGATCACCGACTTCGGTATCTTCATCGGTCTGGAAGGTGGCATCGACGGTCTGGTTCACCTGTCCGACATCTCCTGGAACGAAGTTGGCGAAGAAGCCGTTCGCCGCTTCAAGAAGGGTGACGAGCTGGAAACCGTCATCCTCTCCGTTGATCCGGAGCGTGAGCGCATCTCCCTGGGCATCAAGCAGCTGGAAGACGATCCGTTCTCCAACTACGCATCGCTCAACGAGAAAGGCACCATCGTTCGCGGTACCGTGAAGGAAGTTGACGCCAAGGGCGCTGTCATCAGCCTGGGTGGCGAAATCGAGGGCATCCTGAAAGCCTCCGAAATCAGCCGTGACCGCGTTGAAGATGCTCGCAACGTTCTGAAAGAAGGCGAAGAAGTCGAAGCCAAGATCATCAGCATCGACCGTAAGAGCCGCGTCATCAGCCTCTCCATCAAGTCCAAGGACGTTGATGACGAGAAGGATGCGATGAAAGAACTGCGTAGCAAGCAAGACGCAGAAAGCACTGGCCCGACCACCATTGGTGACCTGATCCGTGCTCAGATGGAGAACCAGGGCTAATCCCTGCTTCCTCATCCAGGGAAAAGGGCGACTTCGGTCGCCCTTTTTCGTTTCTGTGTCCCGTCCTGAATAAGGTTTACACCTTCGCCCTTATTTTCAGGAGAACTCCGATGGCAGAAGGTGTGCGTCGTAGTCAGCGTGATTACACGCTGGCTTTTAAACTGGCGGTGGTCGAGCAGGTCGAAAAAGGCGAAATGAGTTACAAGCAGGCCCAGGCCCGCTACGGTATCCAGGGGCGCTCGACGGTGTTGGTGTGGCTACGCAAGCACGGCCGACAGAACTGGAGCCAGGGCGCATCCATTCGCTCTAGTCGGAGGGGTTCGATGACTGATGAGAAAACACCGCTGACGCCGGAGCAGCGAATCAAGGAGCTTGAGCAGCAGCTTGAGGTCATGAGCCAAAAGGCTCAGTTCTTCGAGGCGGTGGTGGATGTCCTGAAGAATGACTACGGCGTCTCCATCGTAAAAAAGCGTCCCGGCAAGTCCTCACGCAAAGGCAAGTCCAAGGGCTGAGCATTAGCAGGGCTTGCCAGTTTCTGGGCGTCAGTCGCCAGGCCTATTACCAGCGCAACCGCGCGGCGGATCGGCGCTCCCAGCAGGATCGACAGATTGTTCAGTTTGTCCGGGAGGTGCGGATGCGTCAGCCTCGGCTGGGCACGCGCAAGCTGCATTTTCTGCTTCAGGAACAGGCCCGCGCAGAGCTTCGCGTGGGGCGGGATCGCTTGTTTCGCGTCCTGGCGGAGCAGCGCCTACTGGTTGCGCCCAAGCGGGCGTACCACAAGACCACTCACAGCTTTCACCGCTTCTACCGCCACCCCAATCTGCTCAAGCCTGGCCCGCAACAGGTGTTGCCCAGCGCTCCGGAGCGCGTCTGGGTGGCCGATATCACCTACCTGCCAAGCCTGAGCGGCCCGCTGTATCTGAGCCTGGTCACCGACGCCTATTCGCGCAAGATCGTCGGTCACCATGTCCATGACAGCCTGCATGCCGAGTCGGTGGCCCGCGCGTTCAGCCTGGCGTTACAGCGACGCAGGACGCGGCATGCCCTGGTGCATCACTCGGACCGCGGTATCCAGTACTGCTCTGCGCATTACCAGCGCCTGCATGCACGACACGGCATCACCTGCTCGATGACCGATGGTTATGACTGCTACCAGAATGCGCTGGCCGAACGGGTCAACGGCATCCTGAAGAATGAGCTACTGATACAGCCCCCGGCAGACCTGGCCCAGGCGCGTCGAATGGTGCACGAGGCCGTCGATATCTATAACCGGGAGCGTCCCCACCACGCTCTGAAATACAAAACGCCCGATGCAATGCATCGGGCGTTTTTGAGGTCTGGTGCCAACCCTCAGAGGTGTAAACCTATTTCAGGACTAGACACTGCCTTTCGCTGGCGGCGGGCGCGCAGCGCTTTCTCCGATGTGAGACAGGCGCTATGGTGCTTGCCCCGTTCCGGTCGCGCCACTCATGCCATACCTGCTTTTCGTTACCGTCCTCTGGGCGTTCTCCTTCAGCCTGATCGGTGAGTATCTCGCCGGGCAGGTCGATAGCTATTTCGCGGTGCTGACCCGTGTCGTGCTGGCCGGCCTGGTGTTCCTGCCGCTGACTCGCTGGCGCGGTGTGCATCCTCGCTTCGTCGCGGGGGTGATGTTGGTGGGAGCGTTGCAGTTTGGCATCACCTACGTCTGCCTGTACCAGAGCTTCCGTGTGCTCACGGTGCCGGAGGTGCTGCTGTTCACCGTGCTGACGCCGTTGCATGTGGCGCTGATCGACGATGCCTTGAATCGTCGCTTCAACGTCTGGGCGCTGCTGGCCGCAGCTGTGGCGGTGCTGGGTGCCGGGATCATCCGTTACGACGGCGTCAGCGGCGACTACGTCGAAGGCTTCCTGCTGCTGCAACTGGCCAACGCCACCTTCGCGGCCGGCCAGGTGATGTACAAGCATCTGGTGCAGCGCTATCCCTCGGATATCCCGCAATTCCGCCGTTTCGGTTATTTCTTCGTCGGCGCGCTGCTGATTGCGCTGCCGGGCTGGTTGCTGTTCGGCAATCCGCAGAAGCTGCCGACTACCGACGTGCAATGGGGCGTGCTGGTGTGGATGGGGCTGTTGGCTACCGCGCTGGGGCAGTTCTGGTGGAACAAGGGCGGCACCTTGGTCGATGCTGGCACCTTGGCGGTGATGAACAATCTGCATGTGCCGGTGGGATTGCTGATCAATCTGCTGATCTGGAATGAGGCGGCGGACCTGCCGCGCCTGGCTTTGGGCGGGGCGGTGATCGTTGCGTCGCTGGGCGTCAATCGCCTGGGATTGCGTCGCCAGCGGGAGCTTCACGCATGAATATCTCCGGACGTGGTGTGGCGCTATCCCTGGCGTCGTCCGTACTGTTCGTGACCCTGCCGGGCTATATCCATTCGCTGGAGCCGCTGACCAGTATCCAGGTGATCGCTCACCGGGTGGTCTGGTCGATTCCGATGGTGCTGTTGCTGGTGTGGTTCACTCGCCAGGGCGGCGTGCTGCGTGAGTCGGGTCGGCGTCTGCTGCGAGAGCCGTGGCTGCTGGCTTGTTTCCCGCTGACGGCGGCGATGATGCTGGTGCAGTGGGGGGTGTTCATCTGGGCTCCTATGGTCGGGCGCACCCTGGAGCTGTCCCTGGGGTATTTCCTGCTGCCGCTGACGATGGTGCTCTGTGGTCGGGTGTTCTACGGCGAACGCCTGACGCCATTGCAGGCCGTTGCCGTCGCCTTCGCGGTGGCCGGCGTGCTGCACGAACTGTGGCTGACCCGGGCGTTTTCCTGGTTCACCCTGATCACCGCGCTGGGTTACCCGCCGTATTTCATGTTGCGCCGCAGGATGGGTGTGGATGCATTGTCCGGCTTCGTCTTCGAGATGGCCGTGCTGCTGCCGTTCGCCTTCCTGGCGCTGTGGCTGACCGGCAGCGGACAGGTGCTGGAGGAAACGCCACGGCTATGGGCGTTATTGCCGGTGCTGGGGCTGATCAGCGCTCTGGCTTTTGGCGCCATGATGGCGGCCAGCCGGCTGTTGCCGATGGGGCTGTTCGGGATTCTCAGCTACGTGGAGCCGGTGCTGTTGTTCGCCATTGCCGTGCTGTTCCTCGGCGAGGCGTTTCAGTCGGCGCAGATCTGGACCTACGGGCCGATCTGGATCGCGGTGCTGCTGACGGGCTGGGATAGCGCGCGTCTGCTGCGCCGTCAGGCGCGTCGCGATGCCTTCAAGGTGAAGGGCTGAGGTGGGAAGCGCTCTCCCGCAAGGGGAGAGCGTAGGCCGTCAGTCGAAGCGATGGTTGTCCATGTCGGCCTTGGCCAGGGTTTCCGGCAGGATGCGGCGAGCGGCGGTGTAGTGGCGTTTCCAGTAGTCGCCATTGAGGTCGGAGACGCGAACCTTCTGGCCACGGCGTGGAGCATGGACGAACTGGTTGTCGCCAACGTAGATGCCGACGTGGTCGACAGTGCGGCGGTTGTGGATGCGGAAGAACACCAGGTCGCCTGGCTGCAGGTCGCCGCGGGCCACCTTCGGGTTGCCGCGCATGCTGTAGATTTCGCGCGCGGTGCGCGGCAGGTCGACTTCATCGATGTTCTGGAAGACGTAGTTGACCAATCCGCTGCAGTCGAAGCCGCGCTTGGGCGAGGTGCCGCCCCAGCGGTAGGGGGTTCCGATCATGCTGAAGGCGCGCTGGGTAACCTGGTGCGCCTCGCTCTTGGCAGGTTTTTCAGCCTTGGGCGTCATGGTCAGCAGGGCGCTGCCCTGGACCGGGACGCGCAGGTCGACCGGCGCGGGGTGGTAGGTGCGCGTGATCTTGGAGGAGGCAGTTGCCTCGGTGGCGGCCAAGAGGGTCGCCAAGCCTATGGAAAGGCATGTCAAAATGTTACGTCGCATTCGGCATGTCTTCTTGCTGGTTGATGTCACCCAGACTCCGCTGGATCGCCGTTGTTCTGCGGCGTGGTTTCCTTTGTCCGCTCAAAAATTCCACGCATTCTGAACGAGTTTTCATGACAGTTCTTACCGCCTGTCGATTCTGGCGGTCGTCATGTGACTTGCCGGAGGTTCCGTGACATGTATCAAGACCCTTTGGTCACGCCTGGGCCTTATAGCGGGAAGCCCTATGGCATGGGGGTTTCGGCTATGACGGAGGGCGCCCTGCCGCTGATGGCGCAAAGCCAGGCGTGGCGCGGTGTCGCGGATAAAAACCCGACGAAATGCAGGCTTTTGCAGCGGTCCGGGATCAGGCCAGGTGTCGGAGAAGGGCAGGCAGTACCTGTTCGCGCAGCAGTGGCGCGAGGCTGTGCGGGGTGTTGCCGGTGGTGTCCAGCCAGGCCAGCTCTTCCAGTTCCGCCGCCGGGCTGACCGGGTGAGGCAGGGCTGCCACGTAGACCTGTGCGTCGACCCGGGTCTCGGGCTCATTGGCGGCGTCGGCCTGGAAGCGACCCAGCGGGGCAAGTGCGTTTTCCGTCAGGCGCAGGTTGAGCTCTTCATCCAGTTCCCGCAGCAGGGCCTGCACCGACGTTTCGCCGGGCTCGTGCTTGCCTCCCGGCAGCATGAAGGCCTGGGTGCCGCGCTTGCGCACCAGCAGCAGTCGGCCGCTGTCGTCGAGCAGGCAGGCGGCGGCGATGTTGATCGTGACGAGGGTCATGGCGAGGGACTTTCCTTGAGGACTTGGTAACGCAGTTGCACGATGCCGCTGGGGAAGCTGCGCTGTTCCAGCAGTTGCAGGCGCTGTTCGAGCCCGATGCTGAACAGTGGAATGCCGGCTCCGAGCAGGTGGGGGATGATGCTGACGATCAGTTCGTCGAGCAAGCCCGCGGCGAGAAAGTTCCCCGCCAGGCTGCCCCCGCCGACCAGCCAGATGCGCTCGCAGCCTTTGGCTTGCAGGGCGTCCAGGGCCTCGCTCGGCGGACAGTGGACCAGTTCGATCCGAGGGCCCGCCAGGGGCATGTGGTTGGCGCGGGTCATGACCAGCGTCGGCTTGTCCGGATAGGGCCAGTCGCCCTGCTCCAGGCAATGCAGGTAGCTGGCGCGCCCCATCAACAGGCCGTCGATACTGGCGTAGAAGGCGCCGTAGCCGTGGTCGTCAGTCGCGCTGTCGTAGCCTTGCAGCCAGTCCACGCTGCCATCGGGGCGGGCGATGTATCCGTCCAGGCTGGCGGCCACGAAATAGATGAGTGTCGCTTGCACCTGTTTCTCCGTTGCAGGGGGCACGATCAGAGCATGGCACGACGGCTGCGGGGTGCTGGTGCGTCTGTCCGATTCCTACCTACGTTGGGCGGTGCATCAGCCGGCAAGTTCCTCCAGGGTTCGGCCACGGGTTTCGATGCCGAAGGCCCAGACCACGCCGGCAGCCAGCAGGAAACACAGTGCGCCGAGGGTGAACACGCCACCCTGGCCGGCCACTGGCAGGATCAGGCCGCTGAGGGTGGGGCCGAGCAGCGAGCCGACGCGACCGACCGCCGAGGCGAAGCCCGAGCCGGTGGCGCGCGCCGAGGTGGGATAGAGCTCCGGCGTGTAGGTGTAGAGCACCGCCCACATGCCGAACAGGAAGAACTGCATGGCCAGGCCGAAGCCGATCAGCAGGCCCAGGCTGCCGCCGAATACCGCCGTCTGTCCGTAGGCGTAAGCCATGACGCCGCCGCCCAGGAGCATCAGCACGCAACTGGGTTTGCGGCCCCAGCGCTCGACCAGCCAGGCCGCACAGAGGAAGCCGGGAATGCCGGCCAGGGAAATCAGCACGGTGTAGTACACCGACTGGGTGACGGCGAACCCGGACTGCTGCATCAGCGCGCTGAGCCAGGAGGTCAGTCCGTAGAAGCCGAGCAGGGCAAGGAACCACAGGCTCCAGACCGTCAGGGTGCGGTGCCGGTAGGTGGGCGACCAGAGTTCGGCGAAGGCACGGAAGAAGCCCGGCGCGCTCGGTTCCGGGCGGGCCAGCGGGCGTGGTTCGGGCAGGTTGGTCAGCTTCAGCGAGGCCATCACCCGTGCCTCGATGCGCTCCAGTGAGCGCTCGGCCTTGTCCTGCAGCCCGGCCTGTTCCAGCCAGCGCGGCGACTCGGGGATCATGAAGCGGATCGCCAGGACGAACAGCGCCGGGAAGGCCAGCAGCAGGAACAGGCTGCGCCAGCCGGCCAGCGGCAGGACGAAGTAGGACAGGCAGCCGGCGGCAAGGAAGCCCAGCGGCCAGAAACCGTCCATCAGGGCGATGTACTTGCCGCGTTTCTGCGCCGGGATCATTTCCGAGAGCAACGACTGGGCGATGGGGAACTCCATGCCCATGCCGATCCCCAGCAGCACACGGTAGAGGGTCAACTGCTGCACGTCGGCGGCGGTGGAGCAGAGGTAGCTGGCGATGCCCCAGAGCACGATGCTCCACTGGAACACCGGCTTGCGCCCGAAACGGTCGGCGAGCAGTCCGGACAGCGCCGCGCCGATCACCATGCCGACGAAACTGGAGCTGGCCAGCAACCCGGCCTGGGCGCTGGAGAGGCCGAACTCGGCTTTGATCGAGCCGAGCAGGAAGGTCATCATCGCCAGGTCCACGGAGTCGAAGAAGAACGCCAGGGCGATGATCACGAAGATCAGCCGGTGATAGGGGCTCAGCGGTAGGCGCTCCAGGCGCTCGGCGGCGGTCGGGCGGTGCATCATCGCGGCATTCCTTGTTCGGCGTTCCTGGACAGGGTTGCGGCCAGTCTGGGAGCGGCTTCCACCGGTGGCTGTCCCGCACGCGACGTGGGCCATGCCGATTGCGACCGGCGAATAAAACCCGCGCATCGGTTACGCTATGCAGCTATTTGGTCTTTTCGTGATATCGAGGTCTGCCTTGTTCTCCCAATTCGCCCTGCACGAACGCCTGCTCAAGGCGCTCGATTCGTTGTCCTTCTCCGAGCCGACCCCGGTCCAGGCCGCGGCCATCCCGAAGGCCCTGGAGGGACGCGACCTGCGGGTGACGGCGCAGACCGGCAGCGGCAAGACCGCCGCCTTCGTGCTGCCGTTGCTGCATCGCCTGCTCACCGAGGACAAGCCCAGGAGCGGCGCCCGCGCGCTGATCCTGCTGCCGACCCGCGAACTGGCCCAGCAGACCCTCAAGGAAGTCGAGCGCTTCGCCCAGTTCACCTTCATCAAGGCCTGCCTGATCACCGGCGGCGAAGACTTCAAGGTGCAGGGCGCGCGCCTGCGCAAGAACCCGGAAATCATCATCGGCACCCCGGGCCGCCTGAACGAGCAGTTCAACGCTGGCAACCTGCCGCTGGGTGACGTGGAAGTGCTGGTGCTCGACGAAGCCGACCGCATGCTCGACATGGGCTTCTCCGAGGACGTGCTCAAGCTCGCCGCGCAGTGCCCGGCCGAGCGCCAGACCCTGCTGTTCTCCGCCACCAGCGGCAGCGGCCTGCATGCGATGGTCGAGCAGGTCCTGCGCGAGCCGGAGACCCTGCAGCTCAACCGTGTCAGCGAGTTGAACGAGGATGTCAGCCAGCAGGTGATCCTGACCGACCACGTCGGCCACAAGGAAGAGTTGCTGCAGTGGCTGCTGACCAACGAGACCTATGAGAAGGCCATCGTCTTCACCAACACCCGCGTTGCCGCCGACCGCCTCACCGGCCGCCTGATCGCTGCCGGCCACAAGGTCTTCGTCCTGCACGGCGAGAAGGACCAGAAGGACCGCAAGCTGGCCATCGAGCGCCTGAAGCAGGGCGCGGTGAAGGTGCTGGTCGCCACCGACGTGGCCGCCCGTGGCCTGGACGTCGACGGCCTGGATTTGGTGATCAACTTCGACATCCCGCGTCGTGGCGACGAATACGTGCACCGCATCGGCCGCACCGGCCGCGCGGGTGCCTCGGGGACTGCGATCTCGCTGGTCGGTCATGGCGACTGGAACCTGATGTCGAGCATCGAGCGCTACCTCAAGCTGCGTTTCGAGCTGCGTGTCATCAAGGAGCTGAAGGGCACCTACAAGGGGCCGAAGAAGGTCAAGGCGTCGGGCAAGGCCGCCGGCACCAAGAAGAAAAAGGACGATGCGAAGAAGACCGGCGGCAAGGCGCCGGCGAAGAAGAAGCCGGCCGCCAAGCCCAAGGCTGGCCCGTCCAGGGTGGTGAGCCAGGATGGCATGGCGCCCCTGAAGCGCAAGAAGCCGGCGGCGGAGTAAGGCGTTCTTCTCGGGATTGGGGGCTCTTCATCCCCAGTCCTCGGCTTTGGCATCCCGCATCCATGCAGTCGCCTCCCCGAGGGAGAGTGCTGTTCAGGTCCCAGGTTTGCCAGTCGCTCCCTGCGATGCGTCCGGCAGACCTCCTTCCTGCCCACTGTCCTGGAGGGCTCCCTCTCTCGTCGGGAGAGGGAGGGATTCTTAAGGCCCGCGTATTACCCCAGCGTCTCCGGCGGCGCCTCGTAGCTCCCTGACTCGTAGCTCACTCCGTGGTGAATCACCGGAGGCGCATCGCCCGCATGCAGGCTGGTGACGTTATCGATGATGGTCTTGTCCTCGATGGTCATGCGATCGAGCATCCGCAGGTGGCTGATCCAGTTGTCCACCAGGAGCAGCTCCTGCCAGATCTCCGGGTTGCTCACGTCACGGTACAACGCCCAGCGTTCCGCGCCGTTGCGCAGGCGCAGGCGGCGCAACGGCTTGGCGGCGCGGACGAAGTCACGGGTGCGCTCGGCCGGGATGCGGTACTCGATGGACACCAGCACCGAACCCCGTTCGGGGTTGAATACGAAGGTTGGCTGGCCCGGCATACCGCCCGGTGCGCGGGCGATGTTGGCGGCGTCCAGTTCCGGCAGGCGCGAGTTGTAGAGCAGCGCCACCGAGACCAGCAGCAGGCAGCCGGCGGCGACCAGCGACCCCTGTACGCCCAGGGTTTCGGCGAAATGGCCCCAGAGGAACGAGCCCGCCGCGAGGCCGCCGTACAGAGCGGTCTGGTACAGCGCCAGGGCGCGGGCCTTGACCCAGTCGGGCACGAGGATCTGCACCGCGGAGTTGTAGGTGGCCACGGCTGCGATCCAGCAACTGCCGCCGAGAATCAGCGCCGGGAAGATCACCCAGAGATTGTCGACCCATCCCAGAGTCAGCATCACCAGCCCCAGCACGGCGGCGGAAAAGCTGATCAGCCGGCTGCTGCCGAGCAACTGGCGGGCCTTGCTGACCATCGTGCTGGCGACGATGGCCCCCAGGCCCAGCGCGCCGAGCATGTAGCCGTACACCGAGGCGTTGCCGTCCGGGTTACGGTGCGCCAGTAGCGGCAGCAGCGCCCAGATGGCGCTGGCGGACAGGCCGAAGGCGAAGGAACGCATCATCACCAGGCGCGTAACGCTGGAATACTGGGTGAAGCGCAGCGCGGCGATCACGCCTTCGAAGATGTGCTCCGGCGGCAGGGTGCGCTGGGGCACGTCGCGGCGCCAGTGCCAGATCGCCCAGATCAGCGCCGCGTAGCACAGGCAGTTGAACAGGAACACCCAGGACGGCCCGGTGGCCGACAGCAGCAACCCGCCGATGGCCGGGCCGACGGCGCGGGCGAC
This sequence comes from Pseudomonas sp. ATCC 13867, assembly GCF_000349845.1. Taxonomy (NCBI): domain Bacteria; kingdom Pseudomonadati; phylum Pseudomonadota; class Gammaproteobacteria; order Pseudomonadales; family Pseudomonadaceae; genus Pseudomonas; species Pseudomonas sp. ATCC 13867. Next base: position 1,871,878 of record NC_020829.1, read on the forward strand.
GTTGTAGTTGACGCTGTTGAGCAGTACCGCGTCGCCCACCATGCGCGGCGGCACCTGTTCGTTCACCGCCGCCTGCCAGGCCGGGATAGTGATGGAGCTGCCCAGCGACAACCAGAGGATCGACACGATCAGCATCAGCGGGTCGAGGTAGCCGAGGAAGGCCAGCACCGTCACCAGGGCGGCGCCGGAGAGTTCGACAGAAAGCCCCACCAGCATGATCTTGCGGCGGTCGTGGTTGTCGGCGAGCACGCCGGACATGATCGACAGCAGCACCAGCGGCAGCGCCGAGGCGACCTGGATCATCGCCACCATCAACGGGCTGGCATGAGCCTCGGTAACCACCCAGGCGGCCGCTACCGACTGCGCCCAGGTGCCCAGGTTGGCGAACAGGTTGCAGATCCAGATGATGCGGAACGCGGCGATGCTGAAGGGGGCGAGGACGCCACTGCGGGGTTCGGCTGGATCGGGCTTGAGGGGGAGGTCGTGCTTGGGTGAAACGGACTGCAGCATGGGAGCGCCCTTATACCGATAGGCCGGCGGCGGAACCGTGCCGGCGACTTTCCATGCCGGGCAAGTGTAGTGGCTGGTACGGTTCGTGCCATTGATGATGGTCAGCCGTGGCGTTATCCGTGACTCGCACTGGCCAGCTTCGACAGTGCCGTAGCGGCTTCGGGTTGTTAGGCTGCGTGTGAAATTTCCTTTTGTATTGCCGAATAAAAGAGCGAAGAGCCGATGAAGCGACTTTCCACCTGCCTGCTGGCCGGCCTGCTGGCCCTGCCGCAAAGCCTCTGGGCCTGGTCCAATCACACCCTGGGCAGCTATATCGCCCTGCAGCAGTTGCCGGCGCTCGCCCAGGCGCCGGAGGTCGAGGTTGAGCCGCTGGAAAGCTTCCTCAGCCAGCAGCGCGCCGGCCTGGTGAAGCTGCTCGACGAGCAGGAAACCTACGCCCGCGAACACTTTCGCGAGTACCCGCCGCGCCCGGATGACCTGCGTCTGACCGAGGATGGCCGCGAGGACCTGGGCAAGGCCTTCCTCATGGCGCTGCGCCTGAACCCGGAGATCAAGCTGGCCACCGCCGTGCAGCCGCCGCCAGGCGGTGAGCTGCCAGGCCATGCCGCGCTCAGGCCGGCCGATGTGCTGGTGTTCCGTAATCTGTCGGGCTGGAATCAATGGCGTTTCGTGCAACTGCAGGCGGGCGAGAAGATTCCGGCGCTGGACGTGCTGGCCAGCGCCGCCGACGAGCCGGACTTCGGTCACGACATCAACCTGTTCAGCGACAACCCGGGTGAGGCTGGCCAGCGCTACGGCTTCGGCACCCAGCCGTTCGGCGACCCGCGCTACGAGTTCAGCTCCCAGGCGCCATTCCACATGGGCTTCTACCACGAGGACGCGATCATCTTCGCCGGCGCGCCGTATCTGCAGCGCAACTGGCCGGAGTGGCGCGCCTACCAGTTCTACGGCCTGGCGCGCTTCGCGTTCGACAAGGGGCACCCGTACTGGGGCTATCGCTTCCTCGGTTGGGCGATGCACTACATCCAGGACATGACCCAGCCCTACCACTCGACGCCGCTGCCGGGCGAGACCACCGCCAGCATGTTGTGGACGGCGGGCAAGTCGATGGCCGGCTTCGATGCCGACAAGCAGGCGGCGATCCAGCGCGTGGCGGACCGGCATACGGGCGTGGAGCGTTATCAGGTGGACTGGCTGCGCGAGACGCTGCGCCAGGGCGGGCAGTCGTCGTTGCTGGCGGCCTATGCCGATGTCGGCACGGACGGTACTTATCCACCGTATTCGACGGACTATCTGCGCGAGGTGGTGGCGAGCGAGTCCCATGCCCATGCGGCGGCGTTCGATGCGGCCATCGGGCACTGGCTGGAAAACGAGAAGGCGCCGGCGGGGGACTTCAGCGCGGGGAACTCACCGGCGTCATTCCGCCACGATGAGGCGTTGGATGAGCAGATTCTGCAATTGATCCGGCACTTCGGCGCGCACAGTCGCAATATCGCGAAGGCGGCCCTGCAGCCGTAGGCAGGTAGAGACGGAGCACTCCCGGCGGGGCGGCGTGGTGCCCCGACGGGAATGCCTTGGAACCGCTCCTGAGCTGGCGCGTGGCTGATCAGGAGCCGGTTCCAAGCCTGTCAGCCGCCGGAGCAGCCGTTGCCCCACACCTGGTATTCGACGGTGTGGCGCTGACCCTGGGAGTCTTCGTAGGTCATGCGCGCCGGTACGATGCCGCACTGGTTGGAGACGTCGGTGGTCGAGATTACATGGGCAACGTCCAGTTTCATGTCGTAGGTGTACTGCTCCACGGCCGCGCTTTGCGCCTGGTCGGCGGCGTTCGCCTGCTCGGCGAGGGCGAGCGAGGAGAAGCCCAGCATGGCCAGGATGACTACAGCTTTCATGAATTTACCTGCCTTGTTCCCGGTGTCCGGACATGACGGGTCCGTGACGCTGAGCCGAGGGCTCCGTCGGGAAGCGTTGGGGATGATGATGGGTCTTGGGTAGTGTTGCGGCGCGCGCTGTAACAGCACGGAAATAATAGGGTTTACCTGGTCTGAGTCATATATCCAGGCGCCAACAAGACTTCGTACTCAGCGGCAACAATCCAGGCGGTACGCGGGTTCCAGGGGTGGTGTTGCGGCGGGCTGTCGCAGGCTCGAGGGCGCGCGCGGGGTTGCCGGCTGGCGTAGGAGCGGATTCTGTCCGCGATAGGTCCGCGGCGCGCCGGAGATCATCGTGGACGGAGTCCGCTCCTACGGAGCATGGCTGTGCTGTGCGGTTCGCGAGCAAGTTCGCTCCTACAGGGAAAACCTGACGCTCTTCGTAGGAGCGAGCTTGCTCGCGAACCCGCCGGCCTCAATCGCGCAACGGCGATTGCGGATCCAGCAGCGAGGTACGAATGAAGTGCAGGTAGCTGCACACCCGGCGCAGGGGCGAGGAGTCGAAGTGCGGCGGCCGACGATCATCCGTCGAGCGAGTCGCGTGGATGGCATGCTCCACCGCCGCCAGCGCCCGTTGGCGGTTGCCCTCGCTGGGTTGGATGAACAGGCGGATCAGTGCGCGGCCCAGGGCGCGGATCGCCCGCCGCCAGGGCATGCGCTCGGCGTACCAGGGCTCCTTGGGTAGCGCTTCCTGCTCGCGGCGCAGCTCGATGATCGACAGGCCGATCTCCTGCACCTGGAAGGTCCAGCGCAGCAGTCGGCGCTGCACGTCCGGGCGGCCTGTGGATAAGCCATAGGCCTGGTTGAGCAGGTCGCGGGTGCCGCTCTCGAAACCGGATGACAGCCCCTTCAGCGGATCGCTGATCACCCGTACCACGCGCAGGCGCAGTTCGGCTTCCAGGCGCTCCCACAACCACGGACGATTGGGCGGCAGGATAACGGTCGCCGCCACCACTGCCATGCCCATCGACAGGAGCATCGCCAGGTACTCGTTGATGAAGGTGTAGGCGTCGTAGCGCGCCAGGTTCGCCGGCAGCGAGGCGATGCAGAACCACACCAGCAGGCCGACCCCGTAGCCGCTCCACTTGGGCCGGGTGATCAGGAAGGCGCCGAGGGCGAACACCGGCGCGAGCACGAAGCACAGCAGCGGGAAACCGTCGATGTGCGGCAGCACGCGGAAGGTGAGGATGAAGCCGAGCGTGGCGCCGAGCAGGGTGCCGAGGGTCAGTTGCAACGACAGGCGCTTGGGGTTGGGCGAGGCGGAGGAGAGGGCGGCAATCAGCACCGAGGTGAGTGCGAAAGTGGCGCCGCTGAGCCAGGAGGTTTCGATCCAGAATACCCCGCCGACGATCACCAGCAGCGCGCAGCGGAAGCCCGCGACCGCGGCGGCGAGGGCGTTGGCCTTGGGCGTGAAGCGCTCCTTCCACTGCTCGCGCTCGTGTTTGTGCGCGGCGAGCGAAGTGTGGGTCTGGGCATAGTTGTGCATGTCGTCGGCGAAGCGGTAGAGCAGTTCGGCGGCGGTCTCGAAATCCAGTTGGTCGGCCTCCCGCGGGCAGGTGTGGCCGAGCGTGGCGCGGGCTTCGCGGATGCGCGGCATCAGGTGGTGCTTGCACAGTTCCAGCTGCACGCTCAGGCGCTCGGCGTCCGCTTCGCCGAGCGGCCGGCCGTGCCAGCTGGCGAGCAGCTTGCTGACGTCGATCAGGCACGGCATCAGCACTTCCAGCACGTTGCTGGCCTGGCGCTGGCGCAGGCGATCGAGCAGGCGCTGCAGGGCGTGGAAGCGCGTGGTCAGTTGCATGAACTCGCTGTTCAGGCGCGCCAGGCGGCCGCTGCGCAGGCGCATATGCGGGTCTTCGAAGGCGGTGACGTTGCGCAGGCTTTCCAGGCCCACCACTTCGGCGGCGATGTGCGCGCTGGCCTGTTCGAAACGCTCGCGCTCCAGGGTGCCGTTGAGACCCGCGCTGGCGAGGCCGGCGAAGTCGCCGAAACGGGTGTTCAGCGCATTGCGCAGGGCGGCGGTGCTGGTCTGTGGCAGAACGATGGCGCTGACCACGCCGGTGCAGAGAATCCCCAGGGTGATCTCGATCATCCGCCACAGCGCCTGCATGAAGGCGCCTTCGGGGTGCAGGGTGGCGGGGATGCCGATCATCACCGCCGTGTAGCCGGCGAGCAGGCAGGCATAGGCGCGAAAATCCCGGTAGCGCGCGGCGCCGGCGGTGCACAGGCCGACCCAGATCGCCACGCAGAGCAGGAACAGCACGCGCTCCTGGGCGAACAGGGCGATGAAGGTGACCATTACCGTGAGCCCGGCGAGGGTACCGAGGATGCGGTAGAAACTCTTCGCCAGCACCTGGCCGCTCTGCGGCTGCAGCACGATGAAGGCGCTCACCAGCACGGTGTTGGGCTGCGGCAGCTCCAGGCGGTAGGCCAGCCACAAGGCGGTGAAGGCGGTGATCAGCGTCTTGAGGATGAACATCCAGGTGACGCCGTCGGTGTGCGCCCAGTCGGACAGGGCGAAGCGCAGCGCGGCGGCCTTGGGCAGGCGCACGGAGAGACTGCTCATCGGTCTTATCTCGGCAGGCGGTAGTCGGGCTGGATCGGGTTTTCGGAACCCTGTAGTTCGAAGGCGGAGCGAAGGGGTGGAAGCACGTTGCACGAAAGGCGGAGCACGGGTGCGAATCCTGGGGTGTCGCGGCGGGCCGCGTTGGGGACGGCGATTCTAGAAGTGCGCCGGGGGGCAGGATAAGCTGACGGTTGGATGAATTATTGTTGCCTGAAAAGACAATAATCCCGTCGTGACAGGTGTGCGACAATTCGCCGCCCGTCATGAATCTGTAACAAGGCGTTGCTCGGTCGAGTGTCGTTGCCGAGGCCGCCCGCCGTGGCGTGGACAGGCTCTTACGGAGAAATGATGGACCTGCTGCACAACATGCGTGCTTTCGTCTGTGTCGCCGAGACCGGCAGCTTTACCGCCGCCGCCCAGCGCATGGACCTCACCACCGCCTATGTCTCGCGGACGGTGGCCAAACTCGAAGCGCACCTGCACACCCGCCTGCTGCACCGCACTACCCGCCGCATCGCCCTGACCGAAGCCGGCCAGCGCTACCTGCAGCGTTGCCAGCAGATCCTCGGCTATATCGAGGAGGCCGAGGCCGAGGCCGGCGACGCCCACGCGCGGCCCCACGGCAAGGTGAAGGTGCATGCCATGACCGGCATCGGCCAGCATTATCTGATCCGCGCGATCTCGCAGTACTGCGAGATCTACCCCGAGGTCAGCTTCGACCTGACCCTGGCCAACCGCATCACCGACATCCTCGACGAGGGCTATGACATCTCCGTGGTCATCGCCCAGGAGTTGCCGGATTCGGGCTTCGTCTCCAAGCGCATCGGCAAGACCTACAGCGTGCTCTGCGCGTCGCCCGAGTACGTGGCCCGTCATGGCTTCCCGAACAAGCCGGCGGAGCTCGCCGAGCATCGCTGCCTGCGTCTGGTGAATTCGGTGATGTCCCTGGACAAGTGGCTGTTCGACGGCCCGGACGGACAGGAACTGGTCGGCATCAACCATACTCATTTCCAGGTCAACACCGCCGACGCCATGACCGAGGCGGTGCGCGCCGGCATGGGGATCGGTGCGCTGCCGGTGTACTCCGCCGTGCAGGGCCTGAAGGACGGCAGCCTGGTGCGCGTGCTGCCGGGCTACAGCCTGTTCCACCTCAACGTCTATGCGCTGTATCCGTCGCGCCAGTACCTCGACGCGAAGATCCGCACCTGGGTGGAGTTCCTTCGCGATTGCGTGCCCGGGATGCTCGAGGAGCATGAGCGGATGATGGTCGAGCACGGGCGTCCGACCTTGGTCTAACGCCCGTGCGGCGCCGGCAGAAGCCGCGCTGATGGGGCCCGTCAGTATGGGGCTCCAATGGTAAGACGATGGTCGTATGGTTAGGGGAGGGTGGCACCGTTACAACTGACGGCAACAAAAACAACACTCCTGACCGAGGTAAGTACGCCATGACAGCGGCATCCGTGTATCCCGTGCGTCCCGAAGTGGCCGCCAATACTCTGACCGACGAGGCCACCTACAAGAAGCTGTACCAACAGTCGGTGGTCAACCCCGACGGCTTCTGGCGCGAGCAGGCCCAGCGGATCGACTGGATCAAGCCGTTCACCAAGGTCAAGCAGACGTCCTTCGACGACCACCACGTCGACATCAAGTGGTTCGCCGACGGCACCCTGAACCTCTCCTACAACTGCCTCGACCGCCACCTGGCCGAGCGCGGCGACCAGCTCGCCATCATCTGGGAAGGCGACGATCCTTCCGAGCACAAGGAAATCACCTACCGCGAGCTGCACGAGCAGGTCTGCAAGTTCGCCAACGCCCTGCGTGGCCAGGACGTGCACCGTGGTGACGTGGTGACCATCTACATGCCGATGATCCCGGAGGCCGTTGTCGCCATGCTGGCCTGCGCCCGCATCGGCGCGATCCACTCCGTGGTGTTCGGCGGCTTCTCCCCCGAGGCCCTGGCCGGCCGCATCATCGACTGCCGCTCCAAGGTCGTCATCACCGCCGACGAAGGTCTGCGCGGCGGCAAGAAAACCCCGCTCAAGGCCAACGTCGACGACGCGCTGACCAACCCGGAAACCAGCAGCGTGCAGAAGATCATCGTCTGCAAGCGCACCGGCTCCCCGATCAAGTGGAACCAGCACCGCGACGTGTGGTTCGAGGACCTGATGAAGGTCGCAGGCTCCACCTGTGCGCCGAAGGAAATGGGTGCCGAGGACCCGCTGTTCATCCTCTACACCTCCGGCTCCACCGGCAAACCCAAGGGCGTGCTGCACACCACCGGCGGCTACCTGGTCTACGCCTCGCTGACCCATGAGCGCGTGTTCGACTACCGTCCGGGCGAAGTCTTCTGGTGCACCGCCGACATCGGTTGGGTCACCGGTCACACCTACGTCGTCTACGGCCCGCTGGCCAATGGTGCGACCACCGTGCTGTTCGAGGGTGTGCCGAACTATCCGGACATCACCCGTGTCGCCAGGATCGTCGACAAGCACAAGGTCAACATCCTCTACACCGCGCCGACCGCGATCCGCGCCATGATGGCCGAGGGCAAGGCCGCGGTCGAAGGCGCCGATGGCTCCAGCCTGCGTCTGCTGGGTTCGGTTGGCGAGCCGATCAATCCGGAAGCCTGGCAGTGGTACTACGAGACCGTCGGCCAGTCGCGCTGCCCGATCGTCGACACCTGGTGGCAGACCGAGACCGGCGCGTGCCTGATGACCCCGCTGCCGGGCGCTCACGGCCTGAAGCCGGGCTCTGCCGCCAAGCCGTTCTTCGGCGTGGTGCCGGCGCTGGTGGACAACCTGGGCAACATCCTGGAAGGAGCCACCGAGGGCAACCTGGTGATCCTCGATTCCTGGCCGGGCCAGGCGCGTACCCTGTACGGTGACCACGATCGCTACGTGGACACCTACTTCAAGACCTTCAAGGGCATGTACTTCACCGGTGACGGTGCCCGTCGCGACGAAGATGGGTACTACTGGATCACCGGTCGGGTGGATGACGTGCTCAACGTCTCCGGCCACCGCATGGGCACCGCCGAGATCGAGAGCGCCCTGGTCGCCCACCCGAAAGTGGCCGAGGCCGCGGTGGTCGGCGTGCCGCACGACATCAAGGGGCAGGGCATCTACGTCTACGTCACCCTGAATGCTGGTGTGGACAACAACGAGCAACTGCGCCAGGAACTGAAGGCCTGGGTGCGCAAGGAAATCGGCCCGATCGCCACTCCGGACGTGATCCAGTGGGCGCCCGGCCTGCCGAAGACCCGCTCGGGCAAGATCATGCGCCGCATTCTGCGCAAGATCGCCACGGCCGAGTACGATTCGCTGGGGGATATCTCCACCCTGGCCGATCCGGGTGTAGTGCAGCATCTGGTCGAGACGCACCAGTCCATGTGCGCCGCCTGATCCAAGGCTCGATGAAAAACGCCCTGCTTGCCGGGGCGTTTTTCATTTCTGGGTTTTTATGCCGGACGGCGGTCGGCGCCGAAATCCTTACGAAGAACAAACGTAGGATGGCGTGGAGCACAGCGATACCCATCGATCCCCGCGCCGGCAGGATGCGGTTCGCGAGCAAGCTCGCTCCTACGAAAAGCACACCGGCGTATGGGCTGGGCTGCAGGAGCGAGCTTGCTCGCGAACAGACCGTAGGGCGGATAACCCGTGCCGGGTTATGCGCCCTACGCACTGCATGGATGCAGGAGGTAGAGCGAGGCAGGATGCCAAAGTCGAGGGCTGGGGTGAGGGGAAAGCATGGGCAGGGGTTATCCCGGAAGAAGACAGTTGCTCCTACGAAAAGCCATGCCGCGCTGCTCTGTCTCGAGCTTTGTTTTTTGATGTCTTCCAGCGAAATATCCGCGCACGCCGAGTGCCCCTTTCAGGAGGCCGAAGAACCGAGGGTACTTTTCGCGAAGCGAAAAGCCGGATGGCAGGGGCGAGCTTTTTGGTTACTTTTTGGGGGCGGCCTTCCGTCGTTTGGAAAGGTAACTCGCCCGAGGGGGCGAAACATGGAGTCCACGCGCAAGCCGCAGCGGCGCAAAAACACCGGATCCGAAGCCGCAGGCCTGTAACACCGAAGCCGAAGCAGGTGCCGGCCTTGCCGGCGGATCGCGGGCATGGGCCAGGCGCCCCCGCCCTTCCTACGGTGTGCTACTCACCCACCGGTAACATTTTCCTGCGACAAAATGAGGCGCCAGGAAACAATTTGCACAGCTTCGGTGCGTCTTTCTTGTCTGCCAGGAGTGGGTCGATATCGCGCACCCCACAAGGTGTCTGGGGTTCGGTATTTGTGGCCCAATTACTGCAGGTAAATTGGGTTTTACTATCCGCTTTCGGATCACGTAAACTCCGCGACGTCAAGCTGCCGGGGTCCTCTCTCCGGCGCTTCTATAATTACTTGTCGCATTGAAGAAATAACCGCTCAGGGGCTGTCGCTAGAATGCCGCTCACCCCGGTAGGCGTGCTTTTCCACGAGAAAGACGCCGGCAATGCGCAGAAAACAACAACCTTCACTTCTGCACGGGCAGCCTGGGACAACCCCTTTCTCCTGCCAATCGAAGTCCTACCCTCGAAGGAGTTACTGATGAAGAAGTTTGCACTTCTCGGTGCGCTGGCCCTGTCCGCGCTTTCCCTGGTTGCCCACGCTGACGACAAGCCGGTTCGCATCGGCATCGAAGCCGGCTATCCGCCGTTCTCCTTCAAGACTCCCGACGGCAAGCTCGCCGGCTTCGACGTGGATATCGGCAACGCCCTGTGCGAAGAGATGAAGGTCAAGTGCACCTGGGTCGAGCAGGAGTTCGACGGCCTGATCCCGGCGCTGAAGGTCCGCAAGATCGACGCCATCCTCTCGTCCATGACCATCACCGACGAGCGCAAGAAGTCCGTCGACTTCACCAACAAGTACTACCACACCCCCGCGCGCTTCGTGATGAAGCAGGGTGTGACCCTGAACGATCCGCTGGTCGACCTCAAGGGCAAGAAGGTTGGTGTGTTGCGCGCTTCCACCCATGACCGCTACGCCACCGACGTCCTGGCCCCGGCCGGCATCGAGGTCGTGCGCTACAACTCGCAGAACGAAGCCAACATGGACCTGGTCTCCGGCCGCATCGACGCGACCATGGCCGACTCGGTCAACCTCGACGATGGCTTCCTGAAAACCGACGCTGGCAAGGGCTACGCCTTCGTAGGTCCGGAATACAACGATCCGAAGTACTTCGGTGGCGGCGCCGGCATCGCCGTGCGCAAGGGCGATACCGCCCTGGCCGAGAAATTCAACACTGCCATCGCCGGCATCCGTGCCAACGGCAAGTACAAGGAAGTACAGGACAAGTACTTCAAGTTCGACGTCTACGGCGAGAACTGATCCACGTCCGGAAGTGGCACAGACCCAGGCTTGAACCTGAAGTTTGTGCCACTTTTTTATTGGGGGCGATCCGGCGTCGGGTGATCGCCCCAGCAGCGTCCGTGTGATTGCGAGCCGCTTTCGGTCTAGAGGTACGAAACTATGTTCAATGGCTACGGAGCCACCATCGTCGATGGTGCCTGGCTGACGCTTCAGCTGTCGTTGCTGTCGATGGCTCTGGCGATCGCCCTGGGATTGCTCGGTGCCGCCATCCGCCTGTCGCCGGTGAAGTGGCTGGCCTGGTGTGGCGACCTCTATGCGACCGTGATCCGCGGCGTACCGGACCTGGTGCTGATCCTGCTGATCTTCTACGGCGGCCAGGCCGCGGTGAACTGGATCGCGCCGATGGTCGGCTATGACGACTACATCGACCTCAATCCCTTCGCTTCCGGTGTCGGCACCCTGGGCTTCATCTTCGGCGCCTACCTGTCCGAGACCTTCCGTGGCGCCTTCATGGCCATCCCGAAAGGGCAGGGCGAGGCCGGCTTCGCCTACGGCATGAGCCCGCTTCAGGTGTTCTTCCGCATCCAGGTGCCGCAGATGATCCGCCTGGCCATTCCCGGCTTCACCAACAACTGGCTGGTGCTGGTCAAGGCCACCGCGCTGATCTCCGTGGTCGGCCTGCAGGACATGATGTTCAAGGCCAAGCAGGCCTCGGACGCCACCCGCGAACCCTTCACCTATTTCCTTGCCGTGGCGGCGTTGTATCTGGTGGTCACCAGCGTCTCCCTGCTGCTGCTGCGCATGCTCGAACGCCGCTATTCGGTCGGCGTGAAAGTCGCTGAGCTTTGAGTCCGGGAGCGCCACTATGATTTTCGACTTCTCCGTCATCTGGGACAGCCTGCCGCTCTACTTCAGCGGTCTGTTGGTGACCCTCAAGCTGCTGGCGATCTCGCTGTTCTTCGGTCTCGTGGCGGCCGTGCCGCTGGCGCTGATGCGCTGCTCGAAGAATACGGCGGTGAACCTGCCGGCCTGGCTGTACACCTACGTGATCCGCGGCACCCCGATGCTGGTGCAACTGTTCCTCATCTACTACGGCCTGGCGCAGTTCGAGGCGGTTCGCGAAAGCGCAATGTGGCCGCTGCTGTCCAACGCCACCTTCTGCGCCTGCGCAGCCTTCGCCATCAATACCAGCGCCTACACCGCGGAAATCCTCGCCGGCAGCCTGAAGGCCACGCCCCACGGCGAGATCGAGGCCGCCAAGGCGATGGGCATGTCGCGCCTGAAGATGTACCGCCGCATCCTGCTGCCCTCGGCCCTGCGCCGCGCGCTGCCGCAGTACAGCAACGAGGTGATCATGATGCTGCAGACCACCAGCCTGGCGTCCATCGTGACCCTGGTGGACATCACCGGTGCCGCGCGCACCGTGTACTCGCAGTACTACCTGCCGTTCGAAGCGTTCATCACCGCCGGCATCTTCTACCTGATCATGACCTTCACCCTGGTGCGCCTGTTCAAGCTGGCCGAACGCCGCTGGCTGGCCTATCTCGCGCCGCGCAAGCACTGAGGAGTCGACTGTGGAACGTATCGATCATCTGTTGCCGTGGAGCAGCCTGGGCAGCGAGCGCCGCTTGAGCGTGTTCCGCTACGGCAAGGGCCCGCGCAAGGTCTACATCCAGTCCAGCCTGCACGCCGACGAACTGCCGGGCATGCGCACCGCCTGGGAACTCAAGCAGCGCCTGGCCGACCTGGAATCGCGCGGGCAACTGAACTGCGTCGTCGAACTGGTGCCGGTGGCCAACCCCATCGGCCTGGGCCAGACCCTGCAGGCCAGCCACCTGGGACGCTTCGAGTTCGCCAGCGGGAAGAACTTCAACCGCGATTTCGTCGAGCTGAGCGCTCTGGTTGCCGAGCGCGTCGGCGACCAGTTGGGCGTCGATGAAGCTGCCAACGTCGAGCTGATCCGCCAGGCCATGCGTGACGGGCTCGACGCGCTGCCGCCGGCCTCGTCCGAGCTGCAGGGCATGCAGCGCATCCTGCTGCGCCACGCCTGCGACGCCGAAGTGGTGCTCGACCTGCACTGCGACTTCGACGCTGCCATCCACGTCTACGCGATTCCGCAGCACTGGCCGCGTTGGAAGTCGCTGGCTGCGCGTCTGAAAGCCGGCGTCGCTCTGCTTGCCGAAGATTCCGGCGGCAGCTCCTTCGACGAATCCTGCTCGCTGCCCTGGCTGCGCCTGGCGCAGGCCTTCCCGCAGGCGGCGATTCCGCTCGCGTGCCTGGCCACGACCGTCGAGCTGGGCGGCGTGGGCGATACCCGCGTCGATCAAGGGCAGGCCAATGCCGAGGCAATCCTCGGCTTCCTCGCCGAGCAGGGCCTGATCGCCGGCGACTGGCCGGCGGCGCCGGCCGAATGCTGCGAAGGCATGCCCTTCGAAGGCACCGAATATCTCTACGCACCCCACGTTGGCGTGGTGAGTTTCCTGCGCAAGGCGGGGGAGTGGGTGGAGAAGGGCGACGCACTGTTCGAAGTGGTCGACCCGCTGAACGACCAGGTCAGCACCGTTCGCGCCGGGACTTCCGGCGTGCTGTTCGCCATCGAGCGTGGGCGCTACGCCCAGCCGGGGCTTTGGCTGGCCAAGGTGGCCGGGCGTGAGCCGTTCCGCAAGGGCCGGCTGATCAACGACTGAATTCGAGAACCGACACCATGTACAAACTGGAAATCCAGGACCTGCACAAGCGCTACGGCACCCACGAGGTGCTCAAGGGCGTCTCCCTGGCGGCGAAAGCAGGCGACGTGATCAGCATCATCGGCTCCTCCGGCTCGGGCAAGAGCACCTTCCTGCGTTGCATCAACCTGCTCGAGCAGCCCCATGCGGGCAAGATCCTGCTCAACGGCGAAGAGCTTAAGCTCGTGCCGAACAAGGACGGCGCGCTCAAGGCCGCCGACGCCAAGCAGTTGCAGCGCATGCGCTCGCGCCTGTCGATGGTGTTCCAGCACTTCAACCTGTGGTCGCACATGAGCGCCCTGGAGAACGTTATCGAGGCGCCGGTCCACGTGCTGGGCGTGTCGAAGAAGGAAGCGCTGGAGAAGGCCGAGCACTACCTGGCGAAAGTCGGCGTGGCGCACCGCAAGGATGCCTACCCGGCCCACATGTCCGGCGGCGAGCAGCAGCGCGTGGCCATCGCCCGTGCCCTGGCGGTCGAGCCGGAAGTCATGCTGTTCGACGAGCCGACCTCGGCGCTCGACCCGGAGCTGGTCGGCGAAGTCCTGCGGGTGATGCAGGACCTGGCCCAGGAAGGCCGCACCATGGTGGTGGTGACCCACGAGATGGGCTTTGCCCGCGAGGTATCCAACCAGTTGGTGTTCCTGCACAAGGGGCTGGTGGAAGAGGCGGGCTGTCCGAAGGAAGTCCTGGCCAATCCGCAATCGGAACGCCTCAAGCAGTTCCTTTCCGGCAGCTTGAAGTAAGCTGTCTGTCATCGTCGCCTGGTGATCTAGCCGCATGACCGCACAACGCATCGGATTCCTCCTCTGGCCGCATACGCGGGCGTTGACCCTGGCGCTGGCCGAGGAGGCCCTGCGGGTCGCCCGCCGGCTGCACCCCGAAGCACTCTACGAACCGGTGTTCATGAGCGCCGAAGCGGTCGCCGAGGCTGATGGCTGGCGTCTGCCGGGGCAGTCCTGGAACGGCGTGCTGGAGCAGTGCCAGCGCATCTTCCTGGTGGCCGACGAGATTCCCCAGCCGGTCTCCGCGCCGCTGGCCGCCGCGCTCAAGCAACTTTCGCGCAGCGGCGTGAGCATCGGCGCGCTGTCCGCCGGCATCTACCCGCTGGCGCAGTTGGGCCTGCTCGACGGCTACCGCGCCGCCGTGCACTGGCGCTGGCACGACGACTTCACCGAGCGTCACCCCAAGGTCATCGCCACCAACCATCTGTTCGAATGGGATCGCGACCGTCTCAGCGCCTGCGGTGGCATGGCCGTGCTCGACCTGTTGCTGGCCGTGCTCTCCCGCGACCACGGTGCGGAACTGGCTGGCGCGGTCTCCGAAGAACTGGTGGTGGAGCGTATCCGCGAAGGCTCCGAGCGCCAGCGCATCCCGCTGAAGAACCGCCTCGGCTCCAGCCACCCGAAGCTCACCCAGGCGGTGCTGCTGATGGAGGCGAACATCGAGGAGCCGCTGACCACCGACGAGATCGCCCAACACGTGTGCGTCTCGCGCCGCCAGTTGGAACGCATCTTCAAGCAGTACCTGACCCGCGTGCCCAGCCAGTACTACCTGGAGCTGCGCCTGAACCGCGCGCGGCAGATGCTGATGCAGACCAGCAAATCGATCATCCAGATCGGCCTGTCCTGCGGCTTCTCCAGCGGCCCGCACTTCTCCAGCGCCTACCGCAACTTCTTCGGCGTGACCCCGCGCGAAGACCGCAACCAGCGTCGCGGCCAGGGCGCCACCGAAGCCGCTCCGGTTGCAGCCGAGCGCGGCTGAGTCACTGCTCTTCGTAGGAGCGAGCTTGCTCGCGAACCATCTGGCCGGATGTATCGGTGTAGTGCGGTTCGCGAGCAAGCTCGCTCCTACAGCGAATCCTCTTCCTGCCTTATTCCGTTTTCCCTGGTTCGTGCAGCGAACAAATTCCACGCCCGCGTGTACCCGCAGCAGCCCGCAGGCCGTACACTGCGCCTTCCCGACGCTTTCTGTCGCATTTCCGTAAAGCTCGGCAATCCGTGGGTTGGCGCTATAACAAGTTGTCGCATGGCGACAATGCCGACCCGACAATCGTCCCTACAATCCTTCCATCGATAGCCGCCTCAACCAGGCAGGAGAACACCGATGTCTGCTCCGCAAGCTCAGGTCCAACGCTCCGACTTCGACCAGGTCATGGTTCCCAACTACTCGCCGGCTGCCTTCATTCCGGTGCGTGGCGAGGGCTCGCGAGTCTGGGACCAGAACGGCCGAGAGCTGATCGACTTCGCCGGCGGCATCGCAGTGAACTCCCTGGGGCATGCGCACCCGGCGCTGATGCAGGCGCTGACCGAGCAGGCCGGCAAGATCTGGCACGTCTCCAACGTGTTCACCAACGAGCCGGCCCTGCGCCTGGCCAAGAAGCTGATCGACGCCACCTTCGCCGAGCGCGCGTTCTTCGCCAACTCCGGCGCCGAGGCCAACGAGGCCGCGTTGAAGCTGGCGCGCCGCTATGCCCACGATGTCTACGGCCCCGAGAAGTACGAGATCATCTCGATGGTCAACAGCTTCCACGGCCGTACCCTGTTCACCGTCAATGTCGGTGGCCAGGCCAAGTACTCCGATGGTTTCGGCCCGAAGATCGAAGGTATCACCCACATTCCGTTCAACGACCTGGAAGCCCTGAAGGCGGCCATTTCCGACAAGACCTGCGCCGTGATCCTCGAACCGGTGCAGGGCGAGAGTGGCGTGCTGCCGGCCGACCAGGCCTACCTGGAAGGCGTGCGCAAGCTGTGCGACGAGAACAACGCGCTGCTGATCTTCGACGAAGTGCAGAGCGGCTTCGGCCGTATCGGCTACCTCTACGCCCACCAGTACTACGGGGTGAACCCGGACATCCTTTCCAGTGCCAAGGGCCTGGGCGGCGGCTTCCCGATCGGCGCCATGCTGACCACCGCGAAGATTGCCGAGCACCTGGTCGTCGGCACCCACGGCACCACCTACGGCGGTAACCCGCTGGCCTGCGCCGTCGCCGGCGCGGCCTTCGACGTGATCAACACCCCGGAAGTACTCGAAGGCGTGAAAGCCAAGCATGAGCGCTTCAAGGTCCGCCTGGAGAAGATTGCCGCCGAGTACGGCATCTTCACCCAGGTGCGCGGCATAGGCATGCTGATCGGCGCCGTACTGGCCGATGCCTGGAAAGGCAAGGCCAAGGATGTGCTGAACGCTGCCGAGAAAGAGGCCGTGATGGTCCTGCAGGCCGGCCCGGACGTGGTGCGCTTCGCGCCCAGCCTGGTGATCCCTGACGCGGACATCGACGAAGGTCTGGATCGCCTCGAGCGCGCCATCGCCAAGCTGACCCGCGGCTGACGCCTGCGGCTAAGCTGAATCGGCGGCGGAGCGATTTCGCCGCCCCACCGGCCGGGATACCCCGGCCGGTTTTCGAAAATGCCCTGGTGAGTGCGGCACGAGTCGTGTCGCGCCCACGAATCATGAAACTTTTGTCTGGTTAGAGGAGTGACGCCATGTTGGTGATGCGCCCCGCCCAAGTGGCCGACCTGCAGCAGGTGCAGCGTCTTGCCGCGGACAGCCCGGTCGGCGTCACGTCGCTGCCGGACGACGCGGAACGCCTGCGGGAAAAGATCCTCGCCTCGGAGGCCTCGTTCGCCGCCGAAGTGAGCTTCAACGGTGAAGAGAGCTATTTCTTCGTGCTGGAAGACAGCGTCAGCGGCCGCCTGGTCGGCTGCTCGGCGATCGTTGCGTCGGCCGGTTTCTCCGAGCCGTTCTACAGCTTCCGCAACGAGACCTTCGTGCACGCTTCCCGGTCGCTTTCGATCCACAACAAGATCCACGTCCTCTCGCTGTGCCACGACCTCACCGGCAACAGCCTGCTGACCAGTTTCTACGTCGAGCGCGACCTGGTGAACACACCCATCGCCGAGCTTAACTCCCGTGGCCGCCTGCTGTTCATGGCCAGCCATCCGGAACGCTTCGCCGATGCGGTGGTGGTGGAGATCGTCGGCTACAGCGACGACCAGGGCCAGTCGCCGTTCTGGAACGCCATCGGGCGCAACTTCTTCGACCTCGACTACTCCGCGGCCGAGAAGCTCTCGGGTCTGAAGAGCCGGACCTTCCTCGCCGAACTGATGCCGCATTACCCGATCTACGTACCGCTGCTGCCGGACGAGGCGCAGGAGTCTATGGGCCAGGTGCACCCGCGTGCGCAGATCACCTTCGACATCCTGATGCGCGATGGCTTCGAGTCCGACAACTACGTCGACATCTTCGACGGCGGCCCGACCCTGCACGCGCCCACCTCCAGCATCCGCTCCATCGCCCAGAGCCGGCAGGTACCGGTGCGTATCGGCGCGAGCGGCAAGGGCAACCGTGGTTATCTGGTCACCAACGGCCAGTTGCAGGACTTCCGCGCCATTGTCACCGAACTCGACTGGGCACCCGGCAAGCCGGTGACCCTGAACCAGGAAACCGCCGACGCCCTGGGTATCGGCGAGGGCGCCAGCGTGCGCCTGGTCGCGATCTGAGGGGAGAGAGCATGATCGTCCGTCCCGTAACCAGCGCCGACCTTCCGGCCCTGTTCGACCTGGCGCGCAGCACCGGCACCGGCCTGACCACGCTGCCGGCCAACGAGCAGCGCCTGCAGCACCGCGTGAGCTGGGCCGAGAAGGCCTTCCGTGGCGAGGCCGAGCGCGCCGATGCCGACTACCTGTTCGTCCTAGAGAGCGACGACGGCAAGGTGGTGGGGATTTCCGCCGTGGCCGGCGCCGTCGGCCTGCGCGAGCCCTGGTACAACTACCGTGTCGGCCTGACCGTCAGCGCCTCCCAGGAACTGGGTATCCATCGCGAGATTCCCACGCTGTTCCTGGCCAACGACCTCACCGGCCAGTCCGAACTGTGCTCGCTGTTCCTGCATGCCGACCATCGCACCGGCCTCAACGGCCGCCTGCTGTCCAAGGCGCGCTTCCTGTTCATCGCCGAGTTCCGCGAACTGTTCGGTGACAAGGTGATCGCCGAGATGCGCGGCATGTCCGATGGCGACGGCCGTTCGCCGTTCTGGGAAAGCCTGGGCCGGCACTTCTTCAAGATGGAGTTCAGCCAGGCCGACTACCTGACCGGCGTGGGCAACAAGTCCTTCATCGCCGAGCTGATGCCCAAGTTCCCGCTCTACACCTGCTTCCTCTCCGAGGATGCGCGGGAGGTGATCGGCCGCGTGCACCCGCACACCGAACCGGCGCTGGCCATGCTCAAGGCCGAGGGCTTCAGTTACCAGGGGTACGTCGACATCTTCGACGCCGGCCCCGCCATCGAGGCGCCGACCGAGAAGATCCGTGCCATCGCCGACAGCCAGAACCTGGTGTTGGCCATCGGCACGCCGGGCGACGACGCCGAGCCCTACCTGATCCACAACCGCAAGCGCGAGGAGTGCCGCATCACCGCGGCGCCGGCGCGCGTGGCCGCCGGCTCGCTGGTGGTCGATGCGCAGACTGCCAAGCGCCTGCGCCTGTCCGCCGGGGCTTCGGTCCGCGCGGTGCCCCTCTCCGGAAAACGCAACTGACGCCGCGAGGCGTCAGGGGAGCCTGATGATGAATACCCACTACATTGCCGGCCAGTGGCTGGCGGGCGAAGGCGAGCTGCTGGAATCCCTCTGCCCGGTCAGCCAGACCGTGGTCTGGAGCGGTCACGCCGCCTCGGCCGCGCAGGTCGCCGCCGCCGTCGCCGCCGCGCGCAGCGCCTTCCCGGCCTGGGCGCGCCGCCCGCTGGAAGAGCGCATCGCCGTGCTGGAGCGCTTCGCCGCTGCCCTCAAGGGCCGTTCCGAGGAGCTGGCCCGTGCCATTGGCGAGGAAACCGGCAAGCCGCTGTGGGAAGCTGCCACCGAAGTGACCAGCATGGTCAACAAGGTCGCCATCTCGGTCCAGGCTTTGCGTGAACGCACCGGCGAGAAGAGCGGGCCCCTGGCCGACGCCACTGCCGTGCTGCGCCACAAGCCCCACGGCGTGGTCGCGGTGTTCGGCCCGTACAACTTCCCCGGCCACCTGCCCAACGGCCACATCGTGCCGGCCCTGCTGGCGGGCAATGCCGTGGTGTTCAAGCCCAGCGAGCTGACCCCGAAGGTCGCCGAACTGACCCTGCGGGCCTGGATAGAAGCCGGCATCCCCGCCGGCGTGATCAACCTGGTGCAGGGCGCCCGCGATACTGGCGTGGCATTGGCTGGCAACGACGATATCGATGGCCTGTTCTTCACCGGCTCCAGCCGCACCGGCAATCTGCTGCACAGCCAGTTCGGCGGCCGCCCGCAGAAGATCCTGGCGCTGGAGATGGGTGGCAACAACCCGCTGATCGTTGACGAGGTGAAGGACCTGGACGCCGCCGTCTACACCATCATCCAGTCCGCCTTCATTTCCGCAGGCCAGCGCTGCACCTGCGCCCGCCGCCTGCTGGTGCCGCAGGGCGCCTGGGGCGACGCGCTGATCGAGCGCCTGGTGGCCGTGGCCGCGACCATCAAGGTCGGCGCCTTCGACGAGCAGCCGGCGCCCTTCATGGGCTCGGTGATCTCGCTGGCCGCCGCGCAGCACCTGATCAAGGCCCAGGAACAATTGCTGGCCAAGGGCGCCAAGCCGCTGCTGGCGATGACCCAGCCGCTGGCCACGGCCGCGCTGCTGACCCCCGGCATCCTCGACGTGAGCGCCGTCAGCGAGCGCCCGGACGAAGAGTTCTTCGGCCCGCTGCTGCAGGTGATCCGTTACTCAAGCTTCGACGCCGCCGTGCGTGAAGCCAATGCCACCCAGTACGGCCTCGCCGCCGGCCTGCTGTCGGACTCCCGAGAGCGCTATGAGGACTTCCTCATCGAGAGCCGCGCCGGCATCGTCAACTGGAACAAGCAACTGACCGGCGCCGCCAGTAGCGCGCCGTTCGGCGGCATCGGCGCCTCCGGCAACCACCGCCCGAGCGCCTACTACGCAGCCGACTACTGCGCGTACCCGGTCGCCTCGCTGGAAAGCGACAGCCTGAGCCTGCCTGCAACCCTGACTCCGGGAGTGAGCCTGTGATGACCGCCTATGAAATGAACTTCGACGGTCTGGTCGGGCCGACGCACAACTACGGCGGCCTGTCCTACGGCAACGTGGCTTCGCAGAGCAACAGCCAGGCGGCCTCCAACCCGCGCGAAGCGGCAAAGCAGGGCCTGTCGAAGATGAAGGCGCTGATGGAGATGGGCTTCAAGCAGGGCGTGTTCGCCCCGCAGGAGCGCCCGGCCGTGGCCTCGTTGCGCGCGTTGGGTTTTTCCGGCACTGATGCCGAGGTGATCGCCAGGGCCGCGAAAGAGGCCATGCCGCTGCTCGCCGCCGTCAGCTCTGCGTCCTGCATGTGGACCGCCAACGCCGCCACTGTCAGCCCCGGTGCCGACACTGCCGATGGCCGCGTGCACTTCACCGCCGCCAACCTGAACTGCAAGTTCCACCGTTCCATCGAGCATCCGCAGACCAGCCGCATCCTCGCGGCGATGTTCAATGACGAGCAGCACTTCGCCCACCACGCCGCGCTGCCGGCAGTCGCCCAGTTCGGCGACGAGGGCGCGGCCAACCACACGCGCTTCTGCAAGTCCTATGGCGAAGCCGGCGTCGAGTTCTTCGTGTTCGGTCGCAGCGCCTTCGACAGCCGCTTCCCGGCACCGCAGCGCTACCCGGCGCGGCAGACCCTGGAAGCCTGCCAGGCGGTCGCCCGCCTGCACGGCCTGAGTGACGACGGCGTGGTCTACGCCCAGCAGAACCCGGCGGTAATCGACCAGGGCGTGTTCCACAACGATGTGATCGCGGTCGGTAACGGCGAAGTGCTGTTCCACCACGAAGACGCCTTCCTCGACACCGAGCGCGTGCTCGCCGAGCTGCACGACAAGCTGGGCCGCCGTGGCGGTCGCTTCCGCGCCGTGTGCGTGCCGCGTGACCAGGTCACGGTCGAGGACGCGGTGAAGTCCTACCTGTTCAACAGCCAACTGCTCACCCGTGCCGACGGCAACATGCTGCTGATCGTCCCGGAGGAGTGCCGCAAGAACGAGCGCGTGTGGCAATACCTTTCGCGCCTGACCGCCGAGGACGGGCCGATCCGCGAGGTGAAGGTGTTCGACCTCAAGCAGAGCATGCAGAACGGTGGTGGCCCGGCCTGCCTGCGACTGCGCGTGGCGCTCAATGACGCCGAGCTGGCA
This sequence comes from Pseudomonas sp. ATCC 13867, assembly GCF_000349845.1. Lineage (NCBI taxonomy): Bacteria > Pseudomonadati > Pseudomonadota > Gammaproteobacteria > Pseudomonadales > Pseudomonadaceae > Pseudomonas > Pseudomonas sp. ATCC 13867. The sequence goes on from NC_020829.1 coordinate 1,893,115, forward strand.
GCGGTGAATCCAGGCGTGATCATGACCCCGACCCTGCACGACACCCTGGTCACCTGGGTCGACAAGCACTACCGCGATCGCCTGGCCGAAGCCGACCTGGCCGACCCGCAATTGCTCGTCGAGTGCCGGACGGCGTTGGATGAATTGAGCCAGATCCTTAAACTGGGCTCGGTTTATCCGTTCCAGCAGATCTGATGACCCGTTCACTGCCTGCCTGCGCTTGCTCATGCAGCGTTAAAAACAGGCTCAAGATGCTCATTTACAGCGCGTAAACTGCGCTCTTTCGCCTGTTCTTGCCTCGCCTGAGCTGCGCTCGGTGAGGCATTGAACGGGTCAGGTGACTGACATGACCGAAAGCCTCCCGCTGATTCTCGAAGACAACCAGGGCGAGCGCCGCGAGACCCACACCGCGCGCCTGGCCATCCGCCTGGAAGGGCGCGAGCTGTGGCTGGAGGCCGATGGCAAGGGCGGCCTTACGATCTACGCCGACTCCCATGAGGACGACGCCGAGATCCCGCTGCTGGTGGTGCGTCCGCAGGCGGTGAACCAGTTGGGCCTGAGCCTTGAACTGGAAGCCGCCGAAGTCCACGAACATGGTCCAGACTGTGGATGTGACCACCACCACTGATCGCGGAGCCCGCGGCCGCTCCGGCCGCGGGGAATGATGGAGGCGTCCGCATGCTAGCCCTGGGCAAACTGCTCGAACTGACCCTCGCCGGCCGTGAGCCGACGGAAAAGATCCAGCTCACCGCGGATGGCACCCGCCTGCACTGGCTGGCGGAAGGCGCGCTGGAAATCACCCCTTCGACCACCCGCGACCAGGGTCGCGACCTGCTGCTCTCGGCGGGCATCCACGGTAACGAGACCGCGCCCATCGAACTGCTCGACCGTCTGGTGCAACGCATTGCCCGTGGCGAGCTCAAGCCTGCGGCGCGCACCCTGATCCTGCTGGGCAACCCCGAGGCCATGCGCCGTGGCGAGCGCTACCTGGAGCAGGATATCAACCGCCTGTTCTGCGGTCGTCACGAGGAGGGCAGCGGCAACGAAGCCTTGCGCGCCGCCGAACTGGAGCGTCTGGCTGCCGCCTTCTTCGCCCGTGCCGGGCGTACCCGCCTGCACTACGACCTGCATACCGCCATCCGTGGGTCGAAGATCGAACAGTTTGCCCTTTATCCCTGGAGCGAGGGTCGCCAGCACTCCCGCGATGAACTGGCGCGCCTGCGCAGTGCCGGCATCGATGCGGTACTGCTGCAGAACAAGCCGGGCATTACCTTCAGTGCTTACACCTACAGTCGCCTCGACGCCGAAGCCTTTACCCTGGAACTGGGCAAGGCACGGCCGTTCGGACAGAACCAGGTGGTCAACCTCGATCGTCTGGAAGCCATGCTGCAGAGCCTGATCCGTGGCGACGCCGCCGTCGTCGATGGGGCGCCACTCGATGGCCTGAAGCTGTTCGCCGTATCCCGCGAAGTGATCAAGCACAGCGACCATTTTCGCCTGCACCTGGACGACGCGGTGGATAACTTCACCGAACTGGACCAGGGCTACCTGCTCGCCGAGGACATCGGCGGCACCCGCTGGATCGTGGAAGAGCAGGGCGCACGAATCATCTTCCCCAACCCGCGGGTGAAGAACGGCTTGCGCGCCGGAATCCTGGTCGTTCCCACCGAGCTTTGACGGCGTTTGTAGGAGCGAGCTTGCTCGCGAACCGCCCGACGCCGAAGTCGCCGGGAAAATGTGTTCGCGAGCAAGAACTGGGCGTCCCCTCGACCCTGCGCACTCAACCCTTGTTCCTCCTCTGGCGAGCGCTTAGCATCGGCCCTTTCCGCCTGATGCCCGAGGAACTCCACCATGTCCATCATCGACCTTCGCAGCGACACCGTGACCTTGCCCACCACCGGCATGCGCGAGGCGATGGCGCGGGCCGAACTGGGCGATGACGTCTACGGCGAAGACCCGACGGTGAACCGCCTGGAAGTGACCCTCGCCGAGCGCCTGGGCTTCGCCGCCGCGCTGTTCGTGCCCACCGGCACCATGAGCAACCTGCTCGGCCTGATGGCCCACTGCGGCCGGGGCGACGAGTACATCGTCGGCCAGCAGGCGCACACCTATAAATATGAAGGCGGCGGCGCCGCCGTGCTGGGCTCGATCCAGCCGCAGCCCATCGAGGGTGAAGCCGATGGCTCGCTGGACCTGGCCAAGGTCGAGGCGGCGATCAAGCAGGACGATTTCCACTTCGCCCGCACCCGCCTGCTGGCGCTGGAAAACACCATGCAGGGCAAGGTCCTGCCGCTGACCTACCTGGCTGCCGCGCGGGAGATGACCCGCCGTCGTGGCCTGGCGCTGCACCTGGACGGCGCGCGCCTGTACAACGCGGCGGTGAAGCTGGGCGTGGACGCCCGCGAGATCACTCGCCACTTCGACTCCGTCTCGGTGTGCCTGTCCAAAGGGCTCGGTGCGCCGGTGGGGTCGGTGCTCTGTGGCGATGCCGGACTGATCGGCCGCGCACGGCGTTTGCGCAAGATGGTCGGCGGTGGCATGCGCCAGGCCGGTGGTCTCGCGGCGGCGGCGCTGTATGCGCTGGACCATCAGGTCGAGCGCCTGGCCGAGGACCACGCCAACGCCGAAGCGCTGGGCCGTGGCCTGGCCGAACTGGGCTACGCCATCGAGCCGGTGCAGAGCAACATGGTCTACGTTGGCATCGGCGAGCAGGCCGGCGCCCTGGGCGAGCACCTTGCCAAGCAGGGCATCCGCGTCAGCCCGGCGGCGCGCCTGCGCCTGGTCACCCACCTGGATGTGAAAAACGCCGATATCCCGCGTATCGTCGAAGCTTTTGCCGCCTTTCGTCGTTCCTGACAGAAATTATTGCGCGATAGGGGTTAACTATCGCGCAAAGACACTACAACCTTGATGCGGGGCCGATATAATGCGGCCCTTTGCCGGCGATTCGTGGCCGCATTTTTCCGTGGAAGAACCTATGAAAAGCGCTGAAATCCGTGAAGCCTTCCTCCGCTTCTTCGAAGAGAAGGGGCACACCCGCGTAGCGTCCAGTTCGCTGATCCCCGCGAACGACCCGACCCTGCTGTTCACCAACGCAGGCATGAACCAGTTCAAGGATTGCTTCCTGGGCCTGGAAAAGCGCGCCTACACCCGCGCCACCACCAGCCAGAAGTGCGTGCGTGCCGGCGGCAAGCACAACGACCTGGAAAACGTCGGCTACACCGCGCGCCACCACACTTTCTTCGAAATGCTGGGCAACTTCAGCTTCGGCGACTATTTCAAGCGCGACGCCATCACCTACGCCTGGGAATTCCTGACCTCGGACAAGTGGCTGAACCTGCCCAAGGAAAAACTCTGGGTCACCGTCTACGCCAGCGATGACGAGGCCTACGACATCTGGACCCAGGAAGTCGGCATTCCCGCCGAGCGCATGGTCCGCATCGGCGACAACAAGGGCGCTCCCTACGCTTCGGACAACTTCTGGGCGATGGGCGACACCGGCCCGTGCGGCCCGTGCACCGAGATATTCTTCGACCACGGCGCCGACATCTGGGGCGGCCCGCCCGGCTCGCCGGAAGAAGACGGCGACCGCTACATCGAGATCTGGAACAACGTGTTCATGCAGTTCAACCGCACCGCGGACGGCGTCATGCACCCGCTGCCGGCGCCGAGCGTGGACACCGGCATGGGCCTGGAGCGCATCAGCGCGGTGCTGCAGCACGTCCACTCGAACTACGAGATCGACCTGTTCCAGAGCCTGCTGAAGGCCTCGGCCGACGCCATCGGCTGCGCCAACGACGACGCACCGTCGCTGAAAGTGGTGGCCGACCACATCCGTTCCTGCGGTTTCCTCATCGCCGACGGCGTACTGCCGTCCAACGAAGGCCGCGGCTACGTGCTGCGCCGCATCATCCGTCGCGCCTGCCGCCACGGTAACAAGCTGGGCGCCAAGGGCACCTTCTTCCACAAGATCGTCGCCGCGCTGGTCGGCGAGATGGGCGAGGCCTTCCCCGAGCTCAAGCAGCAGCAGGCGCACATCGAGCGCGTGCTGAAGACCGAGGAAGAGCAGTTCGCCAAGACCCTGGAGCAGGGCCTGAAGATCCTCGAGCAAGACCTGTCCGAGCTCAAGGGCAGCGTCATCCCGGGCAACGTGGTGTTCAAGCTGTACGACACCTACGGCTTCCCGGTGGACCTGACCAACGACATCGCCCGCGAGCGCAGCCTGACCCTCGACGAGGAAGGCTTCGAGCGCGAGATGGAGGCCCAGCGCGAGCGTGCCCGCTCCGCCAGCGCCTTCGGCATGGACTACAACAGCCTGGTGAAAGTGGATGGCGACACCCGCTTCCTCGGCTACCAGGGCGTTTCCGGCGCCGGCCAGATCGTCGCCCTGTTCAAGGACGGCAAGGCCGTCGAGCAACTGGGCGAAGGCGAGGAGGGCGTGGTCGTCCTCGACCAGACCCCGTTCTACGCCGAATCCGGCGGCCAGGTCGGCGACTGCGGCTACCTCGCCGGTGCCGGCGTGCGCTTCGACGTGCGCGACACGACCAAGGCGGGCGGCGCCCACCTGCACCACGGCGTGGTTGCCCAAGGCAGCCTGAGCGTTGGCGCTGCTGTGAAAGCCGAGGTCGACGCCACCGTGCGCCAGGCCACCGCGCTGAATCACTCCGCTACCCACCTGCTGCACGCTGCGCTGCGCCAGGTGCTGGGCGATCACGTCCAGCAGAAGGGCTCGCTGGTCGACAGCCAGCGCCTGCGCTTCGACTTCAGCCACTTCGAGGCAATCAAGCCCGAGCAATTGAAGCAGCTGGAGGAAATCGTCAACCGCGAAATCCGCAAGAACTCCGAGGTCGAGACCGAGGAAACCGACATCGACACCGCCAAGGCCAAGGGTGCAATGGCACTGTTCGGTGAGAAGTACGGCGACCAGGTACGTGTGCTGAGCATGGGCGGCAAGTTCTCCGTCGAGCTGTGCGGCGGCACCCACGTGTCCCGTACCGGTGACATCGGTCTGTTCAAGATCACCAGCGAAGGCGGTGTGGCTTCCGGCGTTCGCCGTATCGAAGCGGTCACCGGCGGCGCTGCGCTGGCTTATCTCAACGGTGCCGAAGAGCAGCTCAAGGAAGCGGCCGGCCTGGTCAAGGGTAGTCGTGACAACCTGCTGGACAAGCTCTCCGGCCTGATCGAGCGCAATCGTCAGCTGGAGAAAGAGCTGGAACAGCTCAAGGCCAAGGCTGCCAGCGCGGCCGGGGATGACCTGGCGGGCTCCGCCGTGGAAGTCGGCGGCGTGAAGGTGCTGTCCTCCCGTCTCGACGGCCTGGACGGCAAGGCGCTGCTGGCTCTGGTCGACCAGCTCAAGAACAAGCTCGGCAGCGGTGTGATCCTGCTGGGCGGCGTGTTCGAGGAGAAGGTCGTGCTGGTTGCCGGTGTGACCCAGGACCTGACCGCCAAGCTGAAAGCTGGCGATCTGATGAGGCAGGCCGCTGCGGCCGTGGACGGGAAGGGCGGTGGTCGCCCGGACATGGCCCAGGGCGGTGGCGTCGATGCCGGCAAGCTGGACGAGGCTCTGACGCTGGCGCGTACATTTGTCGAACAGGGCCTCTAAGAACCTGCTTACGATCTGCTGCGCGTCGGCATAACGGCGTTGAAATCGGTTTCGGGATGCTCATTTACTGTGTGTAAACTCCGCTCCCTCAACCGATTTCGCCTTGTTCTGCTCTAGCTCGCGAGATCGTAAACAGGCTCTAAAGGCCCTGAAATACCGGGGTCCGCAGCGCGTCCGGCGGTCCTTGGCAGCATGCGGTGATGCATGTTAAATGGGCGCCCTTCAGGAATCAGGCGGCTTTTGAAATGGCTTTGATCGTACAGAAGTTTGGAGGGACCTCCGTCGGCACCGTCGAGCGAATCGAGCAGGTGGCCGAGAAGGTGAAGAAATTCCGTGAAGCGGGCGATGACATCGTCGTGGTGGTATCCGCCATGAGCGGCGAGACCAACCGCCTGATTGGTCTGGCGAAACAGATCATGGACGTGCCGATTCCGCGCGAGCTGGACGTGATGGTATCCACCGGCGAGCAGGTGACCATCGCGCTGCTGAGCATGGCGCTGATGAAGCGCGGCGTGCCGGCGGTGTCCTACACCGGCAATCAGGTTCGTATCCTGACCGACAGTTCCCACACCAAGGCGCGTATCCTGAGCATCGACGATGCGAATATTCGTGCAGATCTGAAAGCTGGCCGTGTTGTAGTGGTCGCAGGCTTCCAGGGGGTGGACGAGCACGGCAACATCACCACCCTCGGCCGTGGCGGTTCCGACACCACTGGCGTGGCCCTGGCCGCGGCGCTGAAGGCCGACGAGTGCCAGATCTACACAGATGTCGATGGCGTCTACACCACTGACCCACGCGTCGTGCCGCAGGCGCGCCGCCTGAGCAAGATCACCTTCGAGGAGATGCTGGAAATGGCCAGCCTCGGCTCCAAGGTCCTGCAGATCCGTTCGGTCGAGTTCGCCGGCAAGTACAACGTCCCGCTGCGCGTGCTGCACAGCTTCCAGGAGGGTCCGGGCACCCTCATTACCCTTGATGAAGAGGAATCCATGGAACAGCCGATCATCTCCGGCATCGCCTTCAATCGCGACGAAGCCAAGCTGACCATCCGTGGCGTACCGGATACCCCCGGCGTTGCTTTCAAGATTCTTGGCCCGATCAGTGCCGCCAATGTAGAAGTCGATATGATCGTGCAGAACGTTTCGCACGATAACACCACCGACTTCACCTTCACCGTGCACCGCAACGACTACCAGGCCGCTCTGGAGATCCTCAAGCAGACCGCCATCAGCATCGGTGCGCGCGAAGCTACCGGCGACACCAACATCGCCAAGGTTTCCATCGTCGGTGTCGGCATGCGTTCCCATGCCGGTGTTGCCAGCCGCATGTTCGAGGCGCTGGCCAAGGAGTCCATCAATATCCAGATGATCTCCACCTCGGAAATCAAGGTTTCCGTGGTCATCGAAGAGAAGTACCTGGAGCTGGCGGTGCGTGCCCTGCACATGGCGTTCGAGCTCGACGCCCCGGCCCACCAGGGCGAATAAGGGGAGTGGACCCAGAAAGGCGCGGCTAACCCGCGCCTTTTGTCGTTTTTGACTGGCCGTTAGGAACTTTCATTCCGACAAGACTGGTCAATACTTGGGTGAAGGATTCGCGCACTTGAACTGCACGAATCTGCCACCATTTCTTTTTTGCAGACTGTTTATCCGTAATTCGTAAGGAGAAAGGAATGCTGATTCTGACTCGCCGGGTCGGAGAGACCCTGATGGTCGGTGATGACGTCACCGTGACTGTGTTGGGTGTCAAGGGAAATCAGGTGCGTATCGGTGTGAATGCGCCGAAGGAAGTCGCTGTGCACCGTGAGGAAATCTACCAGCGCATCCAGAAAGAGAAAGACCAAGAACCAAACCATTAATTTTTCTAAAAATTTTCTTTGCAAACGGGGAAAACCTGGATATTATGCGCCCCGTGTTGCGGAGAGGTGGCCGAGTGGCCGAAGGCGCTCCCCTGCTAAGGGAGTACATCTCAAAAGGGTGTCGGGGGTTCGAATCCCCCCCTCTCCGCCATTGCATCTCCTGGTGCAGTGAGTTGTCCGGTTACGTAAGTGACTGAAAAGATTGAAAAAATCTTGTTGACAGGTCAGAAAGATAGCGCTAGAATTTGCGCCCTCATCAGCGCACTCATAGCTCAGCTGGATAGAGTACTCGGCTACGAACCGAGCGGTCGGAGGTTCGAATCCTCCTGAGTGCGCCATATACGAAGTAGCGCGAAAGCAGGGCTTCAGTGGCGAAAGGGCTGAAAAGCCATTAGCTGCAACCAGTTGGTGAATCTGGTTAAACTTTACCGACGACGCACTCATAGCTCAGCTGGATAGAGTACTCGGCTACGAACCGAGCGGTCGGAGGTTCGAATCCTCCTGAGTGCGCCATATACGAAAGGGCCTGCAGCAATGCAGGCCCTTTTTCTTTGTCCCGTGAAAAAAACGACGCCGCGAATCTCAGCGTTTCGCCTTGCCTGCCACGCAGCCGTCCTCGTCGAAAGTCACGGTGCGCACACCGTGCTGCCTGTCCGCTTTGTAGTGGTAGCGCAGTGTTCCATTGTTCTGGCTGACCTTGTCCGGTCGCCCCAGCGTGCTTTCCACGTCGCCGCGGGTCATTCCGCTCCTGATCCTGCCTTCGATGATCGCTTTGCGTCTGGCTGAGCCGGTCACGCGATTGCCGCAGCCATTCTGCTGCTCTCCCACGACGACGATGGCCTTGTCGTTCTCTTGGCCCTTCTCGCGCGCTACAGGGCGGGTTCGCGGTGTGGGCATGGGGTTCGCCAGGGGGGCCGGCTTGTCGCCTCCTGGCGTGGGATTTGAGGCTTCCTGATTGCTCTGCAGCCGGTCGCCGGGGCAGCCATACTGGCTGAAGAGTACGCTGCCGTCCGCGGCAGTGCAGCGGAACACCGCTGCCGCCTCAGCGGTCGGTAGCAGAAGCAGGATTGAAAACAGCGTGACGGGCAGGCGCATGATGTCCTCCATGACGGCGGGCCTGCCAGCAGCCTAGGAGGGGAATTTGTAAGCCGGTGCCGGGTGTCTTGTCGGGGATTTCGCGCGTCGAACCGTGCGATGAACCGACGCTGAGCTTTCGGGCGCAAGCGATTGTTCTAGCCGTGATTTTGTAACGCCTATTGCACCCCGGAGTGTTATCATTTCCCGCATCTGCCCTTGATGGGCGCATGGGACAACCACCATGGACTTACCCAGTAGTTACTCAGAACCCCGATTGCGTACACACGACCTGATGTACTGATCCCCAATGGCGCGTTCTGCCACTGGGGGTGGAGCGTGCTATGACCGAAGTAGAAGCCAAGAAGCCGCAGGAAAGCCTGCAGGACCGCCTCAACCAGGTGGTCGACCTGCTGCACAAGCACAAGCTGGTGGAAGACCTGACGCACCGTCAGGAAGGCCAGCATCAAGACCTCGTCGAAAACCTCGTGCACCGCCAGAACCTGGCGGAACTCCAGCGCAAGCTGGAAGAGCTGCACCCGGCCGACATCGCCCACATCCTCGAATCCCTTCCGCTGGACGACCGCCTGACGGTCTGGCAGTTGGTCAAGGCCGAGCGCGACGGCGACATCCTCCTCGAAGTCTCCGACGCCGTGCGGGAAACCCTGATCGCCGACATGGACGATCACGAGATCCTCGCCGCCGCCAAGGACATGGACGCCGACGAACTCGCGGATCTGGCGCCGGAACTGCCGCGCGACGTAGTCCACGAACTGATGGAAAGCCTCGATCAGCAGCAGCGCGAACGTGTGCGTTCGGCGCTGTCCTACGAGGAAGACCAGGTCGGCGCGCTGATGGACTTCGAGATGGTCACCATCCGCGATGACGTCAGCCTGGAAGTGGTGCTGCGCTATCTGCGCCGCCTCAAGGAACTGCCCGGCCACACCGACAAGCTCTTCGTGGTCGACTATGACGGCGTGCTCAAGGGCGTACTGCCGATCAAGCGCCTGCTGGTGAATGACCCGGACAAGGACGTGGCCGAGGTCATGGCGACCGATCCGGTGACCTTCACCCCCGACGAGGACGGCTACGACGCCGCCCAGGCCTTCGAGCGTTACGACCTGATTTCCGCCCCGGTGGTGGACAAGAACGGCAAGCTGATCGGTCGTCTGACCATCGACGAGATGGTCGACCTGATCCGTGAGGAGAGCGAAAGCGAAGTGCTGAGCATGGCCGGTCTGCGAGAAGAGGAAGACATCTTCGCCTCGGTCTGGAAGTCGGTGCGCAACCGCTGGGCCTGGCTGGCCACCAACCTGATCACCGCCTTCATCGCCTCGCGGGTGATCGGTCTGTTCGAAGGCTCCATCGAGAAGCTGGTGGCGCTGGCCGCGCTGATGCCTATCGTCGCCGGCATCGGCGGCAACTCTGGCAACCAGACCATTACCATGATCGTCCGCGCGATGGCGCTGGATCAGATCCAGACCAACAGCGCCAACCGCCTGCTGCGCAAGGAGCTGGGTGTGGCGCTGGTCAACGGCCTGGTGTGGGGTGGGGTGATCGGTTTCGTCGCCTTCTACCTGTACGGCAACTGGGAGCTGGGTGCGGTGATGACCGGCGCCATGACCCTGAACCTGCTGCTGGCGGCATTGATGGGCGTGTTGATTCCCATGACCCTGTTGCGTCTGGGGCGCGATCCGGCGATGGGCTCCAGCGTGATGATCACCGCCATGACCGACAGCGGCGGCTTCTTCATCTTCCTCGGGCTGGCCACGCTGTTCCTGATGTAGTCCCGGCTCCGCCAGAGACGCCGAAAAGGCCCGCCTGGGAGGCGGCTTTTTTGTGCCTGTTGCGAGTCGCTGTTGGAAGCGAAACTGCAGACATGAAAAAGCCGGCTCGAGGCCGGCTGTTTTCGGTACTGCTTACGACTCAGGCGTCGTTCTGCGCCATCTCGGCGTCGTGCGCGATCAGGGCGATCAGGGCATTCTGCTGGCGATGGGTCAGTTGGCGGAAGCGTTGCAGCAACTCGCGCTCGTGCAGGCTCAGCTCCGGGCTGTCCAGACGAATGCCGAGATTGTCCTGCAGTGCGCCTTCCTGAAGCAGGCTCTGCTCCAGGCGCGCGATGATCTCGGAGTTCATGCTGCGATGGTGGCTGCGAGCGACTTCAGCGATACGCTCGCGCATGCCTTCCGGCAGACGTACGACGAATTTGTCAGCGGTGCGGCTGGAGTAGGTAGGAGTTGCCTGTTTCAGTGGGCGCATACATTAAACCTGTAAGTCAGGGAGGCCGATGCCAGGGGTCAGCGTTCGTTCAGGCCCTTTGACAGCAATTTCCGTTGGCCGTTCAGCGTGTCGTCAATGGTTTTTGAAAAACACCAATAACTTGACGTCAAATCTGCGACTTATTGTGGCTCGGATGGAGGCTAAATGCCAGCACCAATCATCCGAAATACGATGCCCTCGGCAGACCGCCCTTTCGATGGGTTCAGGTGACGTCAGGCCCGATGTTGGCAGCGTAGCCGAAGCGCAGAGGGCCCCGCGCCATCATTGCGACAGGGGGCGGTGTGCATCCGATGGAGGGCGGGCGCATGATGGCACAGTGAGCTGGCCGCATGCAGGGCCGGTCGATCTTAAGGCCATTTCCGATAGCAATTCTTCTGATCTCCTGCGCAGCGGACGGTATCATCTGGCCTGCGGATCAGAAACGACGTAATGCCGAGCCGCCGGCTCCAGAGAGTGTCATGACCCCAGGCAGACTCATTTATCTGATGGGCCCTTCGGGCTCCGGCAAGGACAGCCTGTTGCAAGCCGCCGCCGTCCCCCTGGCCGCGCGGGACTGCCGTATCGCGCGGCGGGTGATAACCCGTTCGGCGGAAGCCCGGGGAGAGGATGCACGCCCGGTGACGGGCGAAGAATTTGAACGCCTGGAACAGGCGGCCGCCTTTGCCATGAGTTGGCGTGCCAATGGCCTGTACTACGGCATCCCCCGTGAAATCGATGACTGGCTGGCGGCGGGGCACGATGTGCTGGTCAATGGCTCGCGCAAGTACCTGCCTCGGGCCAGGGAGCTTTATCCACAGCTGCTGGCGGTGCTGTTGCGGGTTTCGCCGGATGTCCTGCGGGCGCGCCTGCTGGCGCGAGGACGGGAGAGCCTGCCGCAGGTCGAGGCACGGCTGGCGCGCAATGCGCACTTCGCCGATGGCCTGCCGGGGCCGCTGGTCGAACTGGACAATTCCCTGTCGCTGGATACGACGGTGCGCGATTTGCTCGAAGTGCTGGATGGCCCTACCGCCGAGGCGGTCTGAGTCCGGTCAACCCAGTTGCAGCGAGAGGCTGACGCCGTGGGGCGCGAAGCCCATCGCCGCGTAGAATCGGTGGGCCATTTCCCGATCCTGGTGGCTGGACAGCGCCAGTTTATAGCAGCCCCAACCGCCGGCCCACTCCACGGCGCGTCGGATCAGCGCCTGGCCGATGCCCTGGCCACGGGCGCGATTGTCCACCACCATGTCTTCGAGGATCGCCGAGCGCGCGAAGCCGTGGGCGATGTGCTCGATGAGATGCAGGGTGCAGGTGCCCAGCAGGGTGCCGTCGCGTTCGGCCACCAGCGTGACCCGCGTCGGGCGCTGATTGCCCAGCTCCAATGCCAGCAAGGCGACATCCGGGCTGGGGTCCTGGGCGCCCAGTTGCCGCAGCAGCGGCGCGAGGGTCGGGGCGTCGTCCGGCGTGGCGACGCGTACGTCGAATGTGGCGAAAGGCGAGTCGGGCGTCGCCTGGTGGTCCGGTGGGTTGTTGTTCACGGTATTCCTCCCCTGTCGAAAAAATTATGGGCCCGCCCGGTGGCAGCGGCATGACAAATTCGCCACCGCTCGTTAACATGCCGACCCGATCGTGTCCCGGTAGCTCAATTGGATAGAGCGTCCCCCTCCTAAGGGGAAGGTTGGAGGTTCGACCCCTCTCCGGGACACCACGTTTTCCGCTGCATCGAGCCTATTCGGCTTTCTCTTCGCTCTTCGTTTGACAGCACGCTACCAGCAGCAGGCAATTACGGTGCCTTGCTGGACTTCCGCGGGATGGGGTCTGGCTCTTTGCTGTGTTCGCCTGTTACGGTGTGAACAGTCAGCCCGGGACAGGCCAGTTCACCCCTTCGCGCAGCAGGTTGCTGCGGGACTTCTTGGTCGGCGGGAAGTGCAGATCGGCGATCACCGCGGTGAGCCGGCGGTTGGCTTCTTCCGGCTACGGCTGGCGGATGTTGCCGCTGCGCAGGCCCGACTCGACGTGGGCCACCGAAATCTGCCGGTGGAAGGCGGTGAGGGCGGCGATGAAGCTGGTGGCGGTGTCGCCATGCACCAGCACGATGTCGGGGTGGTGGCGGTCGTAGCTGTCATCCAGGCGTGCCACCAACTGCTGCGACAGGCCGTTGAGCGTCTGGCCCTGGGTCATCACGTCAAGGTCTTCGTCGACCTCCAGTTCGAAGGATTCCAGCACTTGCTGTAGCATCTCCCGGTGCTGGCCGGTGGAGCAGATACGCAGCTCGATCTCCGGGGTGCGTCGCAGGACCCTGGCCAGCGGCGCCATCTTGATGGCCTCGGGGCGTGTCTCGAAGACCATTGTGACCTTGTACTTCATCAGTGCTCCCTGAGCGGCCCTCGTGAGGCCTCGATTGATTTCCGTGTGGGAATTTTCCAAAGGGCAATGAAAGTCGTTGAGGCCCGTGCTGCCCAGGCCCAAGGGCCTTTGCCAGTCATATAGGTCATGCATGTTGATCTTTCTGACGCTGCGGACAGACGGTCAGGCCCGTGGTCAGAGGGCTGGCGCCGGATTGCCGGCGGCGCTTGGAAAAATGTTGATGAATTTTACGAACCAGCGGGTCTAGCGGATGCTGAGTGCAGAACTGAAAGCGTTCTATCGGGTGGCGAAGCTGGGTAGCATCACCCAGGCGGCAAAGAAGCTCGGCCTGAGCCAGCCCACCGTCACCACCCAGATCCGCAACCTGGAAAGCCAGTACGCGGTGGAGCTGTTCTACCGTGGCGGTCGCCGCCTGACCCTGAGCGACGAGGGCGCGCGCCTGCTGCCGATGGTCGAGGCGCTGCTGCGGCAGGAAGCCGACATCGAGTTCTACCTGCGCAATTGCGGGCAGATGCAGGGGGCGCTGCGCATCGGCGCCACCTCTCCTTACTACGTGCTCGGGCTGATCAAGAGCTTCCGCGAGCGTCATCCGCAAATCGAAGTGTCGGTGGAGATCGGCAACTCCCAGCAGGTGCTCGAAGCGCTGGTGGAGTGCCGGGTCGACCTGGCGGCGTCCTCGCAGCAGGTGGACGATGCGCGCCTGACCCGCGTGGTGCTCGGCAGCGATCCGCTGGTGCTGGCGGTGCACCGCAGCCATCCGCTGGCGATGCAGGCGTCGGTGGCCCTGGGTGATCTGCGCAATCACTGCCTGCTGATGCGCGAGGCGGGTTCGACCACTCGCGAACTCACCGAGGCGATGTTGCAGGAAGCCGGGGTGACGCCGGCCTCGATGCTGGAAATCGGCAGCCGCGAATCGATCCGCGAGGCGGTGATCCGCAACCTGGGCGTGAGCATCATTTCTCGCCAGGAGGTGCCGGATAATCCGCAACTGAGCGTGCTGGAGATCGTTGGTGCGCGGCGGATCGATGAGTATCTGTATTGCCTGAAGGATCGGCGGCAGGCGCGGTTGCCGAGTGCGTTCCTGGGGTTGGCGCAGGTGTAGGAGCGGACTCCGTCCGCGGTGCTTTTCTTTTGGGTTTAGGAATTTCCGCGTCGCTTCGGCGTGTGTTGGTAGATTTTGTTTCGCCCTCTCGGGCGAGTCACTTTCTCAAACGCGAGAAAGTAACCAAAGCGCTTGCCCCTGCATCCGGCCCCGGCTTCGCCGGGGTTCCCCCGCTCCATCGAAGTTTCAGGGGCCCGCGTCGATGGGCCATCCATGGCCCAACGACGCTCTCGCGACATCCATGTCGCTCAACCCCTGAAACTCCGATTCCACTCGGCCTCCTGAAGGGGCGTTCCGGCGTGTGCGGAGGTTTCTCTGGAAGCCTTATAAGGCGAGAGCCAGAGCGGAAGCTGTGCTCTCGTAGTAGCGGACTCCGTCCGCGATCCGCTTGACGACTAGGCCGCAGACCAAACCACTCAATCCCGCCGTTTCGCAAAATTTTTCACCCTCATACCAAAATTTGCCTATGGATCTATCGGTGCACTTTTCATCATCGCAATAGAGCCGTCGCATTCGCTCCCTAGCATGAGCCTCGTCAAGTCACGCCGCTGCCCACGGCGCGTGAGTCACAGGAGCACGAGGTACCGCCATGCATCCCACCCTCGCCGGCACGCCGCTCAGCGTGCGCCACATCCGTAAACGCTTCGGCCAGTTCATCGCCCTCGACGGCGTGTCGCTGGACGTCAAGGCCGGTGAGCTGGTCTGTCTGCTCGGCCCCTCCGGTTGCGGCAAGACCACGCTGCTGCGCTGCATCGCCGGCCTGGAGCGCCAGGACGAAGGCAGCTTGCACCTGGGCGAGCGCGATGTCTCGCTGCTGCCGCCGCAGGCGCGGGACTACGGCATCCTGTTCCAGTCCTACGCGCTGTTCCCCAACCTGACCGTCGAGCAGAACATCGCCTACGGCCTGGCCAATGCCAGCAAGGACGAATCCCGCCGCCGCGTCGGCGAGATGCTGGAACTGGTCGGCCTGGCAGGCAGCGAGAAGAAGTATCCCGGCCAACTCTCCGGTGGCCAGCAGCAGCGCGTGGCGATGGCCCGCGCGCTGGCGCCGAGCCCGTCGCTGCTGCTGCTCGACGAACCGATGTCGGCGCTGGACGCCCGCGTCCGCGAGCACCTGTGCGGCGAGTTGCGCCAGTTGCAGAAGAGCCTGGGCATCACCACCGTGATGGTCACCCACAATCAGGACGAAGCCATGCTGATGGCCGATCGCATCGCGGTGATGAACCACGGGCGCATCGAGCAGTACGGCACCGCCCAGGAGATCTACAGCGCCCCGAGCACGCCCTTCGTCGCCGAGTTCGTCGGCCAGGGCAACTGGCTGCCGTTCGAGCGTGGCAGTGACGGCCAGGTTCGCGTCGGCACTCTCAGCCTGCGCCTGCAGGACCAGGCTGCGAGCGCCTCGGGCCGACTGTTCTGCCGCCCGGAGGCGATCAGCGTGAACCCGGCGGTGCACCAGGAGAACCTGTTCCGCGCGCAGATCCGCGAGATCACCTTCCTCGGCAACCGCTGCCGCATGAGCTTCGAGCTGGAGCAACTGCCGGGACATGCGCTGCTGGCGGAGCTGGCGCCGGAAGACATGCCGCGCCTGGGCACCCCGGATATCTGGGTGTCGCTGCCTCCGCGCAGCCTGCAGGTGTTCGCCTGAGATGGAGGCCGTGGTGAATCGCAGTCCGGCGCTGGCCGTCGACAAGCTCCGTGGCGATCTGGGCGATCGTCTGTTCGTGCGTGGCGGCAAGTGGCTGCTGCTGGTCCTGCTCATCCTCGCCGTGCTGTTGCCGCTGTTGGCGATCTTCTGGCGCGGCTTCAGCGGCGAAGCGGGGCAGGGCGGTGGTCTGGCCGCCATGAGCGAGTTGCTGCGCAGCGACAACTTCCACTGGTTGCTGGGCAACAGCCTGAAGGTTTCCCTGGGCGTGGCGGCCATCGTGGTGCCGGCCGCCTACCTGTTCGCCTATGCGCTGCAACGCACGCTGATCCCGGCCAAGGGCCTGTGGCGCGGGATTTCCCTGCTGCCGCTGCTGGCGCCGTCGATGCTGCCGGGCATCGCGCTGATCTACCTGTTCGGCAACCAGGGCCTGCTGCGCGGTTGGATACCGGACAACATCTACGGCTTCTGGGGCATCGTCCTGGGCGAGGCCATCTACACCTTCCCCCATGCACTGATGATCCTGCTGTCGGCCCTGTCGCTGGCCGATGCGCGGCTGTTCGACGCCGCCTCCAGCATGGGCGCCAGTCCGTGGAGGGCTTTTCGCAGCATCACCTGGCCGGCCTCGCGGCAGGGCGTGTTCGCCGCCTTCTGCCTGGTGTTCACCCTGACCATCACCGACTTCGGCGTGCCGGTCGTGGTGGGCGGCGATTACCAGGTGCTGGCGCTGGAAGCCTACAAGGCGGTGGTCGGCCAGCAGCAGTTCGGCCGCGGCGCGCAGATCGGCATGGTCCTGCTGCTGCCGGCGCTGCTCAGTTTTGCCGTGGACGCCTGGCTGCGCCGCAGCCAGCGCGACGCCATGAGCGGCCGCGCGCAGGTCTACCACCCGAAGCCGTCGCGTCGTCGCGATGCCGCCTTCCTCGCCATCGTCGTGCCGATCTGCGCGGTGCTGCTGGGTGTGCTGGGCATGGCGGTGTACTCCTCGCTGGTGAAGTTCTGGCCCTACAACCTGTCGCTGTCGCTGCGCCACTATGACTTCGACGCCACCGCCGGCGGCGGCTGGCTGGCCTACCGCAACAGCCTGACGATGGCCGCCTGCACGGCGATCATCGGCAGCGCGGTGATCTTCACCGGCGCCTACCTGATCGAGAAGACCCGCGAGCAGCAATGGCTGAACCAACTGCTGCGCATGCTCTGCTTCGTGCCGATGGCCGTGCCGGGCCTGGTGCTGGGCCTGGGCTACGTGTTCTTCTTCAACCTGCCGAGCAACCCGCTGCATGTGTTCTACGGCAGCATGGCGCTGCTGGTGGTGTGCACCATCGCCCACTACCTGACCACCGCGCAGATGACCGCCACCGCCGCGCTGCGCCAGCTCGACGGCGAGTTCGAGGCCGCCGCGCTGTCGCTGAAGATGCCGCTGTGGCGCCACTACCTGCGCATCACCGTGCCGATCTGCCTGCCGGCGCTGCTGGACATCATCCGCTACCTGTTCGTCTCGGCGATGACCACCGTCTCGGCGGCGATCTTCCTCTACAACCCGGACACCATCCTCGCCGCCGTCGCCGTGCTGAACATGGACGACTCCGGCAACGTCGGCGGCGCCGCCGCCATGTCCACCCTGATCCTGCTCACCTCCGCCGCCGTGTCGCTGCTGCTGGCCGGCGCCTCGCGAGGGCTGCTGCGCCGCTCCCAGGCCTGGAGGAAGTGACCACCGGTTTTCCGTTGCACCTCGTTGAACTCTCACCGTTGCACTGATCGTCATCCCCGCGAAGCCGGGGCCCCAGGAATAAAAGGAGCTCCACATGTTCAAACGTCTTGCCCTCGCCGCCGCCGTGGTTGCTGGTTTTGCCGCACAGGCGCACGCCGCCGACACCGAGCTGACCGTCTACACCGCCCTGGAACCGGAACAGCTGAGCGCCTACAAGCAGGCCTTCGAAGCCGAGAACCCGGACATCCGGATCAAGTGGGTGCGCGACTCCACCGGTATCGTCACCGCCAAGCTGCTGGCCGAGAAAGACCGTCCGCAGGCCGACGCCGTCTGGGGCCTGGCTGCTTCCAGCCTGGCCATCCTCGACCAGCAGGGCATGCTCGAGCCCTACGCGCCCAAGCACCTGGACGCCATCGGCAAGAACTACCGCGACGCCGCCAATCCGCCGACCTGGGTCGGCATGGACGTGTGGGCCGCGACCATCTGCTTCAACACCATCGAGGCCGAGAAGCTGGGCCTGGAAAAACCCATCAGTTGGCAGGACCTGACCAAGCCCGAGTACAAGGGCAAGATCGTCATGCCGAACCCGGCGTCCTCCGGCACTGGCTTCCTCGACGTCTCCGCCTGGCTGCAGACCTTCGGCGAGAAGCAGGGCTGGGCCTACATGGACGCCCTGCACGAGAACATCGGCCAGTACGTCCACTCTGGCTCCAAGCCGTGCAAGCTGGCCGCCGCCGGCGAGTTCCCGATCGGCATCTCCTTCGAGTACCCGGCCGTGCAGCTCAAGCGCCAGGGCGCGCCGCTGGACATCGTCCTGCCGAAAGAGGGCCTGGGCTGGGAAATCGAAGCCACCGGCATCATCAAGGGCACCCAGCATGAAGCTGCGGCGAAGAAACTCGCCGACTTCTCCGCCAGCCCCAAGGCGATGGAGCTGTACAAGGAAAACTTCGCCGTGCTGGCACAGCCGGGCATCGCCAAGCCGCAGACCGAACTGCCGGCCGACTACGAGCAGCGCCTGATCAAGAACGACTTCGCTTGGGCCTCGAAGAACCGCGACAGCATCCTCGCCGAGTGGCGCAAGCGCTACGACGGCAAGTCGGAGAAGGTCGCGCAGAAGTAAGCGCGCAAGCCCTCTTCGCGCACCGGAAGAGGGCGCCGCGCCGACGACGGCGCGGCCACATCGTTGAACCCTCGCGCCTGCCGCCATCCGTGCGGCAGGCGCGACGGGCACCTCGCAAGAAGGATTCCTCCATGAGCCAGACCCACTGCGACGTCGCCATCGTCGGCGCCGGCATCCTCGGCCTTTCCCACGCCTACGCCGCCGCCCGCCGCGGCCTCTGCGTGCGCGTCTTCGAGCGCTCCGCCACGCCCCTGGGCGCCTCGGTGCGCAACTTCGGCCAGGCGCTGGTCACCGGCCAGCCGCCGGGCGTGATGTCGGGCCTGGCGCGGGCCAGCCGGTCGATCTGGGCGCACTGGGCCGAGCGGGCCGGGTTCTCCCTGCGCCGCAACGGCTCGCTGCTGTTCGCCCGCACCGAGGCCGAAGAAGCGCTGCTGGAAGCCTTCTGCGCTGGCCGCGCGAAGGAGCAGGAGTACAAGGTCGAGCTGCTGCGCGACAGTGCGCTGAACGACCTCTACCAGGGCCACTTCCGCCATCACCGCGCGGCGCTGCACGGCTTCGACGACCAGCAGCTGTACTCCCGCGAGGCACTGCCGACGCTGATCGAATACCTGCGCCGCGAACTGGACGTGCGGTTCCATTTCTCCACCCTGGTCCGCGACGTCGATACCGGCGTGCTGCGCACCACGGCGGGCACCTTCACCGCCGGGCAGGTGATCGTCTGCTCCGGCCACGACTACCAGACGCTGCTGGCCGAGGCCATCGCGCCACTGGAGCCGCAGGTGTGCCGCCTGCAGATGCTGCGGGCGCGTCCGCAGTTCGACTTCGGCCTGGGCCATGCGCTGCTCACCGGGCTGAGCTGCGTGCACTACGGCGCCTTCGCCGACCTGCCGGAAGCTGAAGCGATCCGGGGGCAGATTCGCCGCGAGACGCCGGAGCTGGAAGCGCAGGGCATCCACCTGCTGATCAGCCCGACGCCTTATGGCGAGCTGATCATCGGCGACTCGCATCATTACGGTAGCGATGCCGCGCCGTTCAATGCGGAGGCTGTGGACACGCTGATGCTGGCGCTGGCCGAGGACACCCTGGGCATGTGCGTGGAGGTGGTCGAGCGCTGGCAGGGCGTCTATGGCTCGCGCGGGCCGGGTCCGTTCTCGGTGCTGCAGGCGGCGGACGGGGTCACTGCGGTGTTGATGCATACGGGCGTGGGCATGAGCGTCGGGCCGGAGCTGGGCGAGCGGACCGTCGCGGCCCTGTTCGGCTGACATGTAGCTGTCACCTGACTTTCATGGGCATCTGATAACACCAAGGGGCGGGTGTGATCTGCTCTTCGTAGGAGCGAGCTTGCTCGCGAACAGTCCGTGCCGTGCGGGTTCGCGAGCAAGCTCGCTCCTACAAGGTTGGACATACGTCCGCAGCGGAGTCCCATGAACCACAGCATCGTCCAGAGCCATCAGGATTCCGACCTGTTCGGCCTGCTCTATGGCTTCAGCTTCCGTCCCGGCCAGCCTGGCCTGGAAATCGATTCGCCCACCGCGCTGCAGCGCCTGCGGGAGCCGCGCGCGGCGGACGAGTTTCTCTGGCTGCACCTGAACCTGGCGCACGCGGCTTGCGAGCGCTGGATGAAGTCGTACCTGGAGCTGCCGGACTACTTCTTCGAAACCCTGCGCGAAGGCTCGCGTTCGACCCGCATCGAGCATGTGGATGGCGCGTTGCTGGCGGTGGTCAACGATGTGGTGTTCGACTTCGGCAGTCGCATGTCCTCGGACGTCTCCACCTTGTGGGTGTGCGCCCGCGGCCGCCTGCTGGTCACCGCCCGCGCCCAGCCGCTGCGCTCGGTGGATACCCTGCGTTCCTCGGTGAAGCACGGCGAGTGCTTCCACTCGCCGCTGGAGCTGCTGATCCATCTGCTGCGCGACCAGGCTGAGATCCTCACCCGCATCGTCCGCGAGACCAGCACCAGCGTCGATCGCATCGAGGACCAGCTGTTGTCCTCGCGCCTCTCGACCAGCCGCGCCGACCTGGGCGCCATGCGCCGTGTGCTGGTACGCCTGCAACGCCTGCTGGCGCTGGAGCCGGGCGCGCTGATGCGCCTGCTCAACCGTCCGCCGGAGTGGTTGAAGGACGACGACGTGCGGGTGCTGCGCGAGGCCACCGAAGAGTTTTCCCTGGTGATCAACGACCTCACCGCGCTGGGCGAACGCATCAAGCTGCTGCAGGAAGAGATCGCTGCAAAGATCAACGAGCAGAGCAACCGCACGCTGTTCACCCTCACCGTGGTCACGGTGCTGGCGTTGCCGATCAACATCATCGCCGGCTTCTTCGGCATGAACGTCGGCGGTATTCCGTTTTCCGGCGATCCGGAGGGGTTCTGGATCCTGGTGGTGCTGGTGGCCAGCTTCACCGGCCTGGCGGGACGCTGGGCGTTTCGCAAGCGGGATGATTACTGAGCGCCCGGCAGCTCTTCTGTCGAGGGGAATGCCCCTCGGGTTCGCGAGCAAGCTCGCTCCTACAAGGTTGGGCTGACCCATTGGCGGATCTTCCTGTAAGCGGGCCATGCCTGCGAATCGCGCGCAAGGCGCGCTCATACGGTGGTGCGGGTCCCGTAGGCGCGGACGGCATGGCCTTTCCTGCAGGAGCGGACTCTGTCCGCGATTCGGCCGCCAAGCCGACAGAAGAGCATCGCGGACGACGTCCGCTTGTACGGAAACTTCCTTCTCCTCGCTGCTTGAAATATCGAACGAGTGGTGCGTATTTTGTACAGGCTACGCACCGTGCGCGGCCTCGTATTACAAGGATAAGAAGTCATGAGTAGCGATCTGCGCAGCCCGCTCGCCGAGCGTCTGGCTGGAGTCGAAGAGATCGAGTGCGTCACCCCCGACCTCAACGGGGTGCCGCGTGGCAAGGTGATGACCGGGGAAGGTTTCCTCACCGGCCGCCGCCTGCAACTGGCGCGTGGCGTCCTGTTGCAGTGCATCATGGGCGGCTACCCGCCGGCGAAATTCTATGGCAGCGATGACGGCGACCTCGCCCTGGTCGCCGAGCCGACCCAGATCCACCGTCTGCCCTGGAGCGACGAGCCACGCGCCTTCGCCATCTGCGACGCGGTGGAGCTCGACGGCCAGCCCTCCGGTCTGTCCACCCGCGGCCTGCTCAAGCGAGTGCTGGCGCGCTATGCCGAGCGCGGCTGGAGCCCGGTGGTGGCGACCGAGCTGGAGTTCTTCGTCTTCGCGCCCAATCCCGACGCCAGCGAAGCCTTCCAGGCGCCGGTGGGCCTCGACGGTCGCAGCGAGATCGGCCACTCGGCCTTCAGCGTGTCTTCCAACAACGGCCTGCGCCCGTTCTTCCAGGACGTCTACCGCTGCATGGCAGCGGTGGGGCTGGAACGCGACACCTTCATGCACGAGATGGGTACTACCCAGTTCGAGATCAACTTCCTGCATGGCGACCCGGTGCTGCTGGCCGACCAGACTTTCCTGTTCAAGCACCTGCTCAAGGAAGTGGCGCTCAAGCACGGCCTGATCGTGGTCTGCATGGCCAAGCCGCTGGCGCACACGCCGGGTAGTTCGATGCACATCCACCAGAGCGTCGTCGACGGCGAAGGGCGCAACATCTTCACCGATGCCAACGGCGAGGCTACGCCGGCGTTCCGTCACTTCATCGGCGGCCAGCAGGCGTGCCTGGCGGACTTCACCCTGCTGTTCGCGCCGAACGTGAACTCCTTCCAGCGCCTGTGCCACCCGTACGCGTCGCCGAACAACGCCTGCTGGTCCCACGACAACCGCGCCGCCGGCCTGCGCATTCCGGCCAGCGCGCCGGTGGCCCGCCGCGTGGAAAACCGCCTGCCGGGCGCCGATGCTAACCCCTACCTGGCCATCGCCGCCAGCCTGGCGGCCGGCCTGCACGGCATCGAGCGCGAACTGGAGCCGACCGAGGCGATCCAGGGCGAGTTCGAGGTCCCCGAGGAACTGTTGCTGCCCTGCACGATGTACGACGCCCTGCAGCGCCTGAAGCGCAGCGAGCTGGCCCGCGAGGCGTTCGGCAACGAGTTCATCGACGGCTACGTGGCGACCAAGTCGATGGAGCTGACCAGCTTCTTCGACGAGATCACCCCGTGGGAGCGCCGCGTGCTGGCCGCCCAGGCCTGACCGCTGCGCGGGCACGCCGACACAGTCGCGCCGAAACACTGGTGCGGCTGCGATCGGCGGGCATTTCTCCAGCATCCTCGCGCATCCCGCCGCCATCCTCCAGGATGCTCCGCAATACGCTTCGCGACCCCCTCTGTTCCACGCCCGGCAGGGCTCTCGACGCGCCCTCCGGCACGCTCTAAGGTGTCATCGCACGTCCCGCTTTCCGCTGTCCGGGCGCCGCCAGCCGCGCTCGGGGCCGTTCTGGACCAGGAGGTCCGATGCACCGGATTTTCACCGCCTTCCGCGCACTCTATTTCGCCACCGTGATGTTGTTGACCGGCTCCGGCCTGCTCAGTACCTACCTCGCCCTGCGCCTGGCGGAGGCGAAGGTGGATGGGCTGTGGGTGGGCGCCATGATGGCGGCCTATTACCTGGGGCTGGTGCTGGGCGGCAAGATCGGCCACCGGCTGATCGCCCGCGTCGGCCACATCCGCGCCTATGTCGCCTGCGGCGGGGTGGTCACCGCGGCGGTGCTGGGCATCGGCCTGCTGCCCTGGCTGTCGGGCTGGCTGGTACTGCGGACGCTGATCGGCCTGGGGATGATGTGCCAGTACATGGTCATCGAAAGCTGGCTCAACGAGCAGGCGGAGGCGCGCCAGCGCGGCGCGGTGTTCGCCGGCTACATGGTGGCGTCCTACCTTGGCCTGGTGGCTGGCCAACTGGTGCTGGTGGTGCATCCGACCCTGGGCCAGGAACTGCCGATGATGATCGCGCTGAGCTTCGCCCTGTCGCTGGTGCCGGTGGCTATCACCCACAAGGTTCACCCCGCGCCGCTGCGCCCGGCGCCGCTGGAGCCGCGTTTCTTCATCCAGCGTGTGCCGCAGTCGCTGACCACGGTGCTGGTGTCCGGGCTGGTGATCGGTTCCTTCTACGGCCTGGCCCCCCTGTACGCCACGCGGCAGGGCCTTTCCAACGAGCAGGTCGGCCTGTTCATGGGCGGCTGCATCTTCGCCGGCCTGCTGGTGCAGTGGCCGCTGGGCTGGCTGTCTGACCGCTACGACCGCGCCGTGCTGATCCGCAATGCGGCGATCCTGCTGCTGCTGTTCGCCTTGCCGCTGGCGCTGCTGCCGATGTTGCCGCTGCCGGAGATGTCGTTGTCCCTGGCGCTGCTGCTGCCGATGGGGTTCCTGGTCTGCCTGGTGCAGTTCACCCTCTATCCGCTGGCGGTGGCGTTCTCCAACGACCACGTCGAGGGCGATCGCCGCGTGTCATTGACGGCGATGCTGCTGGTGACCTTCGGTGTCGGCGCCTGCATCGGGCCGCTGGCGGCCGGTGCGCTGATGAAGGTGTTCGGTGCGAACATGCTGTATGCCTTCGTCAGCGCCTGTTCGCTGATCCTGATCTGGCGCGTGCAGCCGGAGAAGGTCAGCGGCGTGCACCGGGTCGACGAGGCGCCGGTCAAGCACGTGGCCACGCCGGACAGCCTGGCGTCCTCGCCGCTGTCCGCCGCACTCGATCCGCGGGTCGATGAAGCGGCGGTGGAAGAGCAGATGAAGGGCAACGACAGCAGCGTGTCGGCGCCGGAAGCGGAAGAGGAAAGCCGGCCCGCCTGAGGGGCCGTGAGGAGGGCGGCAAACGCTTGCCGCCCGGCGTCAGGTGCGGGTCAGAACAGCTCGTCCTTCTCGAAGCGCCGGGCTTCGCGCTGCAACTGGTAGACGAAGCGCTCGATGTTGCGCTGGACCAGGCCGCTGACCTGCAGGAAGCGCACGCCGGCGAAGCTGACGCCGACCTTTTCCTCGAAGTGCACGTGGCGCAGTTCCACTTCCAGGGTGATGGCGCCGAAGGGCAGGCGGGCGGTGAAGCGCTCGTAGACCTGTCCCGGTTGCAGGCGGTCGCTGGCGTTGCCGTCCAGGCGAATCTTGCAGCCGGTGGCGGAGATGTCGATCAGGTTGCCCTTGATCGGGGCCTTGAGCTTTTCGCCGGCGATTTCCACTGCCACCGGCTGGCCCTGGCTGACGCTGGCGCGGAAGGCATTGCGGCGCTGGTGGTAGAGCACTTCGTCCGGCACGGGCAGCCAGTAGCAGCGGGCGCCGTCGATCTCGGCGAAATAGGCGTTCTGCCGGCATTCCCAGGCGATGCGCACGCCCTCGTGGAAGGCTTCGATGCGGAACGCTTCGCCGTTCTGCAGGAAGCGCTCGCCGTCGTTGGGGATGAGTTCGTCCAGGGCGATCAGGTTGCGCTCGCGGTTGACCGCGACGACGAAGCTCTGGAAGCGCTGGTTGCGGTCGTCGAAGGTGATCACCAGGGGATCGTGGCTGTCCATGAGCATCCGCAGGCTGGCATGGATCTCCACTGGGGCCTTGAGCCGCTTCGGTGGTTGAGGGCCGTTTTCCTCGACAAACAGGTTGGCCACGGTCCGCGGATCTCCATCTTGATTGTGTTTGTTATGGATAGGGCATGGGACATGCCGATGATGGCATTGTGCCCAAAGGCCGGCCGCCAGGCCAGTGCTCAGGCCTGGCTGAGCGGACGCTGTCGGCTGCCCTGAGTCGAGCTGCCGCGACGGTCGTAGAGATTGGGAGTGTCCTGCCCGCGCAGAATGTCGAGCAGGCGGCCGGTGCTGGCCTGGCCGGCGCGGATGATCCGGCCGTTGCGCTGGCTGGCGTCCTGGCATCGTTCGAGCAGCGCGCCCAGCTCATCGCCACGCGCCAGCAGTTCGGCGTTGCCGCTGCGCTCGGCGAGTTGCGTCAGTCCCTGGCGATCCACGCTGACACCCGCTTGCTGCAGCGCGGTGGCGCGCTCGCGGCCATTGCGTTCGAGCTGCTGCATCAACGGTACCTTGCGTTCGAGCAACTGTTGCAGCTGCGCCAGATCGCGCGCTTGCAGCGCCTGGTACTCGTCATCGATCAACTGCAGCAACTGACGGGCTGCGTCGATGTCGCCGTCGATCAGGGAAAGCAGGGCATCGGACATCTTGGGCTCGGCACTCGGGCTAGCGGGTTACCCAGCGCGACGCAGGCGTCAGCGCTGGGACTCGAAATCGAGCAGCTTGCTGGCGACTTTCTGGCTGTCGACCTGATAGCTGCCATCGGCGATCGCCTGCTTGATGCGGGCCACCTTTTCCTTGTCGACCACGGGCTGGTCCTTCAGTTGATCGCTGACTTTCTGCAACTGCTGGGCGGTATCGCTGAGCTGTACCGATTCGCCGCTCTTGGTCGGAGCGTTGGCGGTGGCGGGCTCGGCCGGGGCTTCGCTGCGACCGTTCTGCGCAGCACCGCTACGGCCAGTGGTGGCTGGCGTAGAGGCCGGGTTCAGCCGGTTGAAGTCGATAACCATGTTGGAAACCTCTGGAGGTATTTGGACGCTTGCCAAGCTTTTCGGCCGGCAGGCGGAAAACTTTAGGCCGATTTTTTGCGCACCCGAGCACAGTTTAGTGAAGGCTGCGCCCATCATGCCAGACTCGGCGCACTACAGGTTGACTTCGACGGCTCCGGGCTCCACCACGCGCGCCTTGACGATACGCTGCGAACGCAGGTTGCGCACGCGGATCTGTTGGCCGGGCACGCCGTCGGAGAGGGCTTCGCCGGGCATCATCACGTGGATGGCGCTGGTGCGGGCGCGGATCACCACCTGGTCGCCCTTGCGGATCGCCTCGGCCTGTTCCAGGAAGACCGGTGCGAGCACCTGGTCGATCATTGCCGGGCGCCGGAGCTTGAAGCCGATTACCCGCTCCGGGTCGGTCAGGTAGCCCTGGGTCAGCGGGCCGACGTCGCGCTCCACCATCGAGATGTCGGCGGCTTCGATGACGTGGTCGCGCTTGAGCGGAAGGGTGGTGACGACCACCTGGCGGAACAGCTTCACCGTGGCCGGTACGAATACCGTCCACGGCGAACTGCCGTCGCAGCGTACCCGTACGGTGACGCGGCCGACCGGCTGGGCCGGGCTTTCCAGGGCCTGCGTCAAGTCCTTGTCGCATTGCACCAGGCGCAGACGGGGGTCGATGCGCGCCACTTCGATTTCATAGCGCGCGTCGATTCCGCTGGTCCGCAGATAATCTTCCACTTTGAACTCAAGAAAGCCCTGGGTGGAGCCGATAAGGATTTCAGGCGCGGTGAAGCCGCCGGCCCTCGTGGGGCCGGCGGCCAGTGCGGCACATACACCGAGCAGGGCGGCCATGAGGTCGCGCGCGCTTCGGAACTGTCGGAAAAATGTCGTTGCCTGTTTCATGCAACGGGTTAAGCAATGGTCGTGCCGCCTGACGGGGTCGGGCGGCGTTGCGTGCAGGGGAGGCTCAATGGCCGGAGTCATGGATTCAGTCAACCAGCGGACGCAGCTGGTCGGCCAGAATCGTCTCGAGCTGCTGCTGTTTCGGCTGAACGGCAGCCAGTTGTACGGGATCAACGTGTTCAAGGTGAAAGAGGTACTGCAGTGCCCGCGCCTGACCGTGATGCCCAAGTCCAGCCAGGTGGTGCGCGGGGTGGCGAACATCCGTGGCGGCACCATTCCGATCCTCGATCTGGCGCTGGCCACGGGGCGTCACGCCCTGCGGGACATCGGCAACAGCTTCGTGATCATCACCGAGTACAACACCAAGGTGCAGGGCTTCCTGGTGCACTCGGTGGAGCGCATCGTCAACATGAACTGGGAGTCGATCCACCCGCCGCCCAAGGGCACCGGCCGCGACCACTACCTGACGGCGGTGACGCGAGTCGATAACCAACTGGTGGAAATCATCGACGTGGAGAAGATCCTCGCCGAGGTGGCGCCAACCCCGGAAGACATCTCCGAGGGCGTGCTGGACGCCGACACCCAGGCCCGCGCGGTGAGCAAGCGCGTGCTGGTGGTGGACGATTCCTCGGTGGCGCGCAAGCAACTGGTGCGCTGCCTGGAGACCGTCGGCGTCGAGGTACTGGCGCTGGGCGATGGCCGCCAGGCGCTGGACTACCTGCGGCAGATGGTGGAGGCGGGCGGGCATCCGGGCAGCGAGCTGCTGATGGTGATCTCGGACATCGAGATGCCGGAAATGGATGGCTACACCCTGACCGCGGAAATCCGTCACGACCCGCGCATGCAGGATGTGCATATTCTCCTGCATACTTCGCTGTCCGGGGTGTTCAACCAGGCGATGGTGAAGAAGGTCGGCGCTGACGACTTCCTCGCCAAGTTCCGTCCCGACGACCTGGCCGCCCGCGTGGCGGACCGGATCAAGGCGGTGGACGGCACGGCGGCCTGAGTAGGCCCGTGCGGGTCAATGGGGCGGCGCCGGTGCCGCCCCCCGGTCTTCGGCTATGGTTTTTGAACACCGGTCAGGCAGTTGCCGCCGTGTCGACGGCAACCGTCCATGAGTAAAGAGGCGTATCTGTGACATCCACCAATGCTGATTTCGAGCTGTTCCGGGATTTCCTGGAGAAGACCTGCGGCATCCTTCTGGGCGCCAACAAGCAGTATCTGGTCGCCAGCCGCTTGAACAAGTTGATGGAGCAGCAGGGCATCAAGTCCCTCGGGGAACTGGTGCAGAAGGTCCAGGGCCGCAGCCAGTTGCGCGAGCAGGTGGTGGACGCCATGACCACCAACGAGACCCTGTGGTTTCGCGATACCTATCCCTTCGACGTGCTGAAAAGCCGGGTGCTGCCGGAGATGATCAAGGCCAGCCCCGGCCAGCGCCTGCGCATCTGGTCGGCGGCCTGCTCCTCGGGACAGGAACCCTATTCGCTGTCGATGTCCATCGACGAATTCGAGCGCACCAACCTCGGCCAGCTCAAGGCCGGCGTGCAGATCGTCGCCACCGATCTTTCCGGCTCCATGCTCACTGCCTGCCGCGCCGGCGAGTACGACAGCCTGGCGATCGGCCGCGGCCTGTCGCAGGAGCGCCTGGCCCGCTACTTCGACCAGAAGACGCCGGGGCGCTGGACGGTCAAGCCGGCGATCAGGAGCCGCGTGGAGTTTCGCGCGCTGAACCTGCTGGACAGCTATGCCACGCTGGGCAAGTTCGACATGGTGTTCTGCCGCAATGTGCTGATCTATTTCTCGGCGGAGATGAAGCGCGACATCCTGCTGCGCATCCATGCCACGTTGAAGCCGGGCGGGTACCTGTTCCTCGGTGCGTCGGAAGCGCTCAATGCGTTGCCGGACCATTACCAGATGGTCCAGTGCAGTCCGGGGATCATCTACAAGGCCAAGTGATGGGGGGCGGGGGCTTGATGGTTTTTCAGGATGAATGACGTTTCAAGCGTTATCCGCCGTCTTGGTCGGTGTTTCTGCGTCGCTCCGCCCCTACGAAAGGCAACCAGAAGCGGCAGCGGTGCAGAAGGGCGGCGCGCTTGCCGCCTTGCTCCCGGCGGCAAGGAAACCGGTTGCCGCTTGCCGCTGTTTGCCGCCCCTTGCCGCTCTCGGTATGCACTCAAGCCATTGATATTAAAGGATATGTAAATCTGGCACGCACCTTGCTGAAGTGTTGGCAAGCCCACACCGGCAAACAGGTTCGCGACCATGAGCATCAGCTTCGACAAAGCCCTCGGCATCCACCAGCAAGCGCTGAGCTTCCGCTCCCAGCGCGCTGAAGTGCTGGCCAACAACCTGGCCAACGCCGACACGCCGAACTACAAGGCGCGTGACCTGGATTTCGCCTCGGTGCTGGCGGCCCAGTCCGACAAGCTCAAGAACGGTACCTTCAACGCCACCCGGACCAACGCGCACCACATTGCCGCCGAGGGTTTCGGCATGGGCGACGAGTCGCTGAAGTACCGCAACCCGACCCAGCCGTCGATCGACCAGAACACCGTCGATGAACAGATCGAACAGTCCAACTACGCGGAGAACTCCGTGCAGTTCCAGGCCTCCTTCACCTTCCTCAACAACAAGTTCAAAGGGCTGATGAACGCCCTGCGCGGGGAGTAATCGCCATGTCGCTCGCCAGTGTCTTCAACATCGCCGGTACCGGCATGAGTGCCCAGACCACCCGTCTGAACACCACCGCGTCGAACATCGCCAACGCCGAGACCGTCTCCTCCAGCGTCGACCAGACCTACCGTGCCCGCCACCCGGTGTTTGCCACCCTGTTCCAGCAGGCCCGGGGCGGCGACCAGGGTTCGCTGTTCGGCGAGACCGACCAGGCCGGCACCGGCGTGCAGGTGCTGGGCGTGGTCGAGGACAAGAGCTCGCTGATCCCGCGCTACGAGCCCAACCACCCGGCCGCCGACAAGGATGGCTACGTCTACTACCCCAACGTCAACGTGGTGGAGGAGATGGCCGACATGATCTCCGCCAGCCGTGCGTTCCAGACCAACGCGGAAATGATGAACACCGCCAAGCAGATGATGCAGAAGGTCCTGACCCTGGGTCAGTAAGCGCTGAGGAAGCACGATGAGCATCGACAACAGCAGCATCAATGGCACCGGCTCGGTTCTGGACCAGTACTCGATCCAGAACGACAGCAAGGGCACGACCGGCAAGAACAACCTCGGCAAGGATGAGTTCCTCAAGCTGCTGGTCGCGCAGATGAACAACCAGGACCCGATGTCGCCGCAGGAAAACGGCGAGTTCATCGCCCAACTGGCGCAGTTCAGTACCGTGGAAGGCATCCAGTCGCTGAACAGCAGCATGGACAGCATCCTCTCCAACTACCAGTCGTCCCAGGCCCTGCAGGCCTCGTCGCTGGTGGGGCGCAAGGTCATCGTGCCGACCGACAAGTCGATGGTCGACACCGCCGAAACCTTCAAGGGCACCTACACCCTGCCGGTTTCCACGGCCAACAGCTGGGTCAACATCTATGACGACAAGGGCACCCTGGTGAACCGCATCGAGATGGGCCAGCAGACCGCCGGCAACGTCAACTTCATGTGGGACGGCAAGGATTCGAGCGGCAATCTCATGCCGCCGGGACGCTACAAGTTCGAGGCGCAGACCAACTACGAAGGCCAGACCTACGGCCTGACCACCTTCCTGCCGGCCAACGTCGACAGCGTGACCCTCGGACAGAACGGCGGCGAGCTGACGCTGAACCTCGCCGGGCTGGGCAGCATCGGCCTGTCCAAAGTGCAAATCATCGGCCAGTAACGGACCAGACCAGGAGCCATCGAGCTGGCGTTGGGCAAGGCGGAAGTGGACGAGGACGCGGTTTGCAAATGAGCCGTCCGAGCCCGCTTCCAACACCGCCCAGCCGACGCGCAGAGGCTCCTGAACAGATTCGCGTCGGCGATACCGACAAGGAGATTAGAGATGTCTTTCAATATCGGACTCAGCGGCATCAAGGCCGCCTCCAGTGACTTGAACACCACCGGCAACAACATCGCCAACGCCAGCACCGTCGGCTTCAAGCAGTCACGTTCGGAGTTCTCCGATGTCTATGCCGCCTCCGTGCTGGGCTCCGGCAGCAACCCGGTCGGCAGCGGCGTGCTGCTGTCCAACGTCTCGCAGCTGTTCAACCAGGGCACCATCGATTCCACGCAGAACGCGCTGGACATGGCCATCAACGGCAACGGCTTCTTCGTCACCAGCAACAACGGCGCGATCAGCTACACCCGTGCCGGCTACTTCGGTACCGACAAGAACGGCTATGTGGTCGACAACAACGGCTACCGCCTGCAGGGCTACCCGGTGAACGGCCAGGGTCAGTTGCAGAATGGCGTGGTCGGAGACCTGCGCATCGAAACCGGCAACCAGGCGCCGAAGGCCACCAGCCAGATCGCCCAGACCTTCAACCTGAACTCCACCAACACCACGCCGACGGTCACCCCGTTCAACGCCAACGACCCGACCACCTACAACTCCTCGACCTCGGTGAACGTCTACGACAGCCAGGGCAATGCCCATGTGCTGACCCAGTACTTCACCAAGACCGGTCCCAACGACTGGACCATGAATGTGCTGGTTGACGGCCGCAACCCGGGCAATCCGACCGACGATACCGCCGCCATCACCGCTGCGACCAATGCGGCGGGTGCGACGGGGGCCGATGCGGCGAGCGTTCTCGCGGCGGTCAGCGACCCTGCCGCCGGTGCCTCGGCGGCTGCCGTCGCCGCCGCCACCGCAGCGGCCAATGCTCCGGGCGCCACCGCGGCCAGCGTGCTTGCCGCGGTCAACGGCATGGGCAGCAGCCCGTACCAGGTCAACCTGACCTTCAGCGCGGCCGGCCAGTTGCTGACCCAGACGCCGGTGAACAACCTCACGGGCGATGGCTTCACCCCGAACCCCAATGGCGACGGCACCCTGGTGCTGGGCGACTGGATCCCGGCGATCTCCGACGGCAAGACCCCGCCGACCTGGAACGCCAACGGCGCCACCCCGAACACGGGTGGCATCACCCTGGACGTGCGCAAGTCCACCCAGTACGCCACGGCCTTCGCGGTGAACAGCGTCAACCAGGACGGCTACACCACCGGCCAGCTATCGGGCCTGGAAATCGACGATCAGGGCAACATCTTCGCCCGTTACACCAACGGCCAGTCCAAGGTGCAGGGCCAGGTGGTGCTGGCGAACTTCGCCAACGTCCAGGGCCTGAACCCGATCGGCAAGACCTCCTGGGTGCAGTCCTCGGAGTCCGGCGAGCCGGTGATCGGCACCCCGCGTTCGGGCACCCTTGGCGCGTTGCAGTCCGGTGCGCTGGAGGCGTCCAACGTCGACCTGTCCAACGAACTGGTGGACCTGATCGTCGCCCAGCGCAACTACCAGGCCAACGCCAAGACCATCCAGACCGAGGATGCGGTCACCCAGACCATCATCAACCTGCGCTAAGGCCCTGCTCGCTCCTGCAACTGGCCACCTGCGCCGACGTTCAACTGTAGAGTGGACTTCGTTCGCAATGCTTTTCGTAGGAACACAACGTTATCCGCCGCGCTGGGTACCGCTTCGCTCGGCGCCATCCTGCAGAGAGCGGCAAGGCCCCTTGCCGGTGGCGGCAGGGCATCGCCGCCGCCGGCTTCGAAAGGCTCCTTCGGGAGCCTTTTCTTTTTATAAGCCCTTGTAGATCAAACTCTTACGCTCGTTCTCTAGTTCTGGCACGTCCCTTGCTGAATAGCCTTCAAACGCCCGCGAGCGGCAATCGACGCGGGCCTGGAGGATTCGATGGACAAGATGCTGTACGTGTCGATGAGCGGGGCGAGCCAGAACACCCTGGCCATGCGCGCTCACGCCAACAACCTGGCGAACATTTCCACCAACGGCTTCCGCCGCGACTTCGAGCAGGCGCGTTCGATGCAGGTGTTCGGCGACAGTTTCCCGTCGCGGGTCTACGCCATGAGCGAGCGCCCGGCCACCGACTTCTCCGCCGGCAGCCTGCAGGAAACCGGTCGCGACCTCGACGTCGCCGCCAGGGGCGACGCCTGGATCGCCGTGCAGGCGCCCGACGGCAGTGAAGCCTATGTGCGCACCGGCAGCCTGGAAATCGACGCCCTCGGCCAACTGCGCACCGGCGACGGTTTGCCGGTGATCGGCAATGGCGGGCCGATCGCCGTGCCGCCGCAGGAAAAGATCGACATCGGCGAAGACGGCACCATCAGCATCCGTGGCCTGGGCGACAACCCCAGCGTGGTGGCCGAGGTGGACCGCATCAAGCTGGTCACCCCGGACCCCAGGCAACTGGAGAAGGGCCTCGACGGCCTGGTGCGGGTCAAGCAGCAGCCGGGCCAGCCGGCGCCGCAGGCCGACGCCAACGCCACGATCGAGTCGGGCTTCCTCGAAGCGAGCAACGTCAACGCGGTGGAAGAGATGACCTCGATCCTCTCGCTGTCCCGCCAGTTCGAGCTCCACGTAAAGATGATGCGCACTGCCGAAGACGATTCGGCAGCGATGGCGCGGGTTTTGCAATTCAGCTAATCACCTGATCGAGGCGCCATGAATCCGGCGCCCGAGGAGAACGACGATGCTTCCGGCACTGTGGGTCAGCAAGACGGGTCTTTCGGCCCAGGACATGAACCTGACCACCATTTCCAACAACCTGGCGAACGTTTCGACCACGGGCTTCAAGCGCGACCGCGCGGAGTTCCAGGACCTGCTGTACCAGATCAAACGTCAGCCGGGCGCCAATTCCACCCAGGACAGCCAACTGCCGTCGGGCCTGCAGCTGGGCACCGGCGTGCGCATCGTCGGCACCCAGAAGAACTTTACCGAAGGCAGCCTGCAGACTACCGACCAGCCGCTGGACATGGCGGTCAACGGCCGCGGCTTCTTCCAGGTCCTGATGCCGGACGGCACCGTCGGCTACACCCGCGACGGCAGCTTCCACCTGGACTCCGACGGCCAGATCGTCACCGCCAACGGCTACGCGCTGGAGCCGGCCGTGGTGGTGCCGAACGAGACCCAGACCTTCACCGTCGGCCAGGACGGCACCGTCTCGGTGACCACCAACGCCAACCCGCAGCCGCAGATCATCGGCAACATCCAGACCGCCGACTTCATCAACCCGGCCGGCCTGCAGGCGATCGGCAACAACCTGTTCCTGGAGACCGGCTCCAGCGGCGCGCCGCAGGTCGGCACGCCGGGGCTGAACGGCCTGGGTACCGTGCAGCAGAACACCCTGGAAAACTCCAACGTCAACGTGGTCGAGGAACTGGTGAACATGATCACCACCCAGCGCGCCTACGAGATGAACTCCAAGGTGATCTCCACCGCCGACCAGATGCTCTCCTTCGTCACCCAGAACTTGTAGTGAATGACGGAGCCCCAGGCTCCCGTGAGTCGTAATCGCTCTCCCCGAGAGGTAGCTGTAAATGAACCGTTCCCACCTTCTTCCGCTGCTGGCCATCGCCGCGCTGGCCGGGTGCGTCAGTCCTCCGCCGAAACCGGACGACCCCTATTACGCCCCCGTGCTGCCGCGCACCCCGGTGCCCGCCGCGCAGAACAACGGTTCGATCTACCAGGCCGGTTTCGACAACAACCTCTATGGCGACCGCAAGGCCTTCCGCGTGGGCGACATCATCACCATCACCCTCAACGAGAAGACCCAGGCCAGCAAGAAAGCCAACTCGGACATCTCCAAGGACAGCAACACCAAGCTCGGCCTGACCTCGATGTTCGGCAGCGGCCTGACCACCAACAACCCCATTGGCGGCGGCGACCTCAGCCTGAGCGCCGAGTACGGCGGTTCCCGCGATGCCAAGGGCGACAGCCAGGCCGGGCAGAGCAACAGCCTGACCGGCTCGGTGACCGTCACCGTGGCCGACGTCATGCCCAACGGCATCCTCGCCGTGCGCGGCGAGAAGTGGATGACCCTGAACACCGGCAACGAGCTGGTGCGCATCGCAGGCCTGATCCGCGCCGACGACATCGCCACCGACAACACCGTGCCGTCCACTCGCGTGGCCGATGCGCGCATCACCTACTCGGGCACCGGTGCGTTCGCCGATGCGAGCCAGCCGGGCTGGTTCGATCGCTTCTTCCTCAGCCCGCTGTTCCCGTTCTGAACAGGGTGAATGTCATGCTCATCGTAGGAGCGAGATTGCTCGCGAAATTCTCTGCCAAAGGTGTTCGCGAGCAAGCTCGCTCCTACATCTTCCTGATGCTCTGTGCGCTGCTGGCCGTGCCGGCCGCCCATGCCGAGCGGCTCAAGGACATCGCCAGCATCCAGGGCGTACGCAACAACCAGCTGATCGGCTACGGCCTGGTGGTGGGCCTCAACGGCAGCGGCGACCAGACCACCCAGACGCCGTTCACCCTGCAGACCTTCAACAACATGCTGGCGCAGTTCGGCATCAAGGTGCCGGCCAACGTCGGCAACGTGCAGCTCAAGAACGTCGCGGCGGTGTCCGTGCACGCCGACCTGCCGCCCTTCGCCAAGCCGGGCCAGGCCATCGACATCACCGTGTCCTCCATCGGCAACGCCAAGAGCCTGCGCGGCGGCAGCCTGCTGATGACCCAGCTCAAGGGCATCGACGGCCAGACCTACGCCGTGGCCCAGGGCAACCTGGTGGTCGGCGGCTTCGACGCCGAAGGCCGCGACGGCTCGAAGATCACCGTCAACGTGCCGTCGGCCGGCCGCATCCCGGCGGGCGCCATCGTGGAACGCGCGGTGCCCAGCGGCTTCGACCAGGGCAACAGCCTGACCCTGAACCTCAACCGCCCGGACTTCACCACCGCCAAGCACATCGTCGACCGCATCAACGACCTGCTCGGCCCGGGCGTGGCCCAGGCCATCGACGGTGGCTCGGTTCGCGTCAGCGCGCCGCTGGACCCTAACCAGCGCGTGGACTACATGTCGGTCCTGGAAAACCTCGACGTGCAGGCCGGCGAAGCCGTGGCCAAGGTCATCATCAACTCGCGCACCGGCACCATCGTGATCGGCCAGAACGTGCGCGTGTCGCCGGCCGCCGTGACCCACGGCAGCCTCACCGTGACCATTACCGAAGACCCCATCGTCAGCCAGCCCGGCCCCTTCTCCAACGGCCAGACCGCCGTGGTGCCGCGCTCGCGGGTGAACGCCGACCAGGAAGCCAAGCCGATGTTCAAGTTCGGCCCGGGCACCACGCTGGATGAAATCGTCCGCGCCGTTAACCAGGTGGGCGCCGCGCCCAGCGACCTGATGGCGATCCTCGAAGCCCTGAAACAGGCCGGCGCGCTGCAAGCCGACCTGATCGTGATCTGAGGACGCCAGCGTGGACGCCAAACTCTTCTCTGCCGGCACCTCCGGCGGCAACTCCGGGGCCTACACCGACCTCAACCGCCTGGCGCAGCTGAAAAGCGGCGCCGGACGCGACAGCGAAGGCAACATCCGCAAGGTCGCCCAGGAGTTCGAATCGCTGTTCATGAACGAAATGCTCAAGTCGATGCGCTCGGCCAACGACGTGCTCGCCGAAGGCAACTTCATGAACACCTCGACCACCAAGCAGTACCAGGAAATGTACGACCAGCAACTGGCCGTCAGCCTGTCCACCAAGGGCCACGGCATCGGCCTGTCGGACGTGCTGACCCGCCAGCTGTCGCAGATGAACGGCGGCAAGCGCAGCGCGGCGGCGAACCCCTTCGCCAAGGTTGCCGAGACGTCCACCTGGCCGTCCACCCAGGGTGTCAACGCCAGCGGCAAGACCTTGCCGCAACCGGCGCAAGGCCGCGACGACTCCAGGCTGCTCAATGCCCGTCGCCTGTCCCTGCCGGGCAAATTGGCCGACCGCGTGATGGCCGGCATCGTGCCGGGCGCCGCCAGCGCGGAAGGGCCGGGCAAGCCGCTGGCCAGCAACGATTGGCAGACCGCCAAGTCCTACGCCAGCGCCGTGGACGCCATCGACGCCGCCGCCGGCGCCCAGGACCTCAGCGGCCGCCGCTACGCCCAGCCGCCGCTGGCGCCGGGCAAGTCGGCGTTCGGCTCGCGGGATGAGTTCATCTCCACCATGCTGCCGATGGCGCAGAAGGCCGCCGAGCGCATCGGCGTCGACCCGCGCTACCTGGTGGCCCAGGCCGCGCTGGAAACCGGCTGGGGCAAATCCATCATCCGCGAGCAGGATGGCTCCAGCAGCCACAACCTGTTCGGCATCAAGTCCGGTTCGCGCTGGGACGGCGATTCCGCGCGGGCGGTGACCAGCGAATACGTGAACGGCAAGAAGGTGAAGGAAGTCGCCGCGTTCCGCTCCTACGACTCCTTCGAGCAGAGTTTCCACGACTACGTGAGCTTCCTGCAGAACAACGACCGCTATTCGGACGCGCTGGACTCCACCCGGCGCCCCGAGCAGTTCATGAAGGAACTGCAGCGCGCCGGCTATGCCACCGATCCGAACTACGCCCGCAAGGTCGCGCAGATCGCCAAGCAGATGCAGGTGTACCAGGCGGTCGCCGCGGCGGACACCCCGCCCCTGGGTTAGTAGGGCCTGTCGATGCTCCGTTGTGGCCTCGACGGTTCCCGTTTTGCGCAGGGTAGGGCGCAAGGAGAAGTTTTAGTGATTTCAAATAGACAACCCAGCAGCGCACGCTGCGCAAAACAGGAACCGTCCCTTCGGGTTGCGCGGCAAATCGCGCCATGCTGCGTTGCGGGACTTGCCAAGGGACTGACCATTGCCTGCGTCCCGCGTCTGGCCTGGCGCGATTTGGCGCAGCAACGCGGCTCACAACGAAACACCGACAGGCCCTAAGGAAAACAAGCAATGAGCGATCTACTGTCCATCGGCCTGTCCGGCATCCGGTCCAACCAGACGTCGCTGGGGGTGACCGGCCACAACATCGCCAACGTCAACACCCCCGGCTATTCCCGCCAGCAATCGGTGCAGCAGACCGGCATCCCGCAGTTCAACGGCGCCGGCTACATCGGTTCGGGCAGCCAGGTGGTCGACGTACGCCGGCTGGCCAGCGATTTCCTGTTCTCCCAGGTGCGCACCGCCACCAGCCAGGCCAATGAACTCAACGCTTTCCAGGGGCAGATCGAGCAGCTCGACGCCTTGCTGTCCGACACCACCACCGGCATCAGCCCGGCGTTGCAGAAGTTCTTCGCCGCGTTGCAGACCGCCGCCGCCAACCCCTCGGCCACCGAAGGCCGCGAGGCATTGCTGGCCGAGGCGCAGGGACTGTCGAAGTCCTTCAACACCCTGTACGACCAGCTCGACAAGCAGAACAGCCTGATCAACCAGCAGCTCGATTCGCTGGCCAACCAGGTCAATTCCCTGGCGTCCAGCGTCGCCAGCTACAACGACGCCATCGCCAAGGCCAAGGCCGCCGGCGGCCAGCCCAACGACCTGATCGACGCCCGCGAAGAAACCATCCGCAAGCTCTCCGAGCTGATCGGCGTGCAGGCCGTGCCCCAGGACGACAACACCATCAACCTGTTCATCGGCACCGGCCAGCCGCTGGTGGTGGGCACCACCACCTCGACGCTGCAAGTGGTGCCGGGTATCGACGACCCGACCCGCTTCCAGGTGCAACTGGCCAGCGGCAGCGCCGTGCAGACCATCACCACGCAGATTTCCGGTGGCCAGATGGGCGGCCTGCTGGCCTACCGCGACACCGCGCTGGACGCCTCGTACAACAAACTCGGGCAGATCGCCCTGACCTTCGCCGACGCCGTCAACAAGCAGCTCGGACAAGGCCTGGACCTGTCCGGTAACGCCGGCAGCAAGCTGTTCGGCGACATCAATGCATCGGACATCGCCCGCTTGCGGGTATTGGCGCAGTCCAGCAACACGGGAACGGTCGATGCCCAACTGCAGATCACCGACACCAGCAAGCTCGGCGCCAGCGACTACCGCCTGGAATATGACGGCGCCAAGTTCACGGCACGCCGCCTGAGCGACAACGCGCCCATCGAGGTCAAGGTGAGCGGTACCGGCCCGTACACCCTGAGCTTCGCCGACCAGGCCGGAGTCGGCCAGGGCTTCGAGGTGACGCTCAATGCCTTGCCGCCGGCCGGCGACGGTTTCACCCTGCAACCCACTCGCCGCGGCGCGGCGGACATCGAAACGGTGCTGACCAAGGGCGATCAACTGGCCTTCGCCGGCACCGCGCGCAGCGAAGCCACCACCAACAACCGCGGCACCGGCACCATCGGCCAGCCCACGCTCACCGGCGGCCCGTCGCCGGTGGTGGTCGACGATCTGCAGCGCCTGTTCGGCGGTGGACTGAGCCTGCAACTGGACGCCGGTGGCACGCAACTGAACGGCACGCTGCCGCCGGGCGCCAGCCTGAGCTACGTCTCGCCCGATAGCGCCGGCCTGACCTCCGGGCAGACCAACACCCTGCGCCTGGACTACACCGACCCGAACACCGGCAACCAGTACAGCTACGAGTTCACCCTGAGCGGCGCTCCCCAGGCCGGCGACACCTTTACCCTGGGCATGAACAGCAAGGGCATCTCCGACAACAGCAACGCCCTGGCGCTCTCCGGCCTGCAAAGCAAGGCCAGCGTGGGCGGCACCGGCAGCACCGGCGCCAGCTTCAACGACGCCTACGGCGGCCTGGTGGAGCGTATCGGCACCCTGACCGCGCAGGTGCGCAACAACGCCGATGCCAGCATCACCGTGCTCAAGCAGGCGCAGGACAACCGCGACTCGCTGTCGGGGGTGAACCTCGACGAGGAGGCGGCCAACCTCATCCAGTTCCAGCAGTACTACAGCGCCTCGGCCCAGGTGATCCAGGTCGCCCGTTCACTGTTCGACACGCTGATCGGCGCGTTCCGCTGATAGAGGAAGTTGACCATGCGAATCTCCACCATCCAGGCATACAACAACTCGGTCGGCGGCCTGCAGCGCAACTACTCCAACATCACCCGCACCCAGGAGCAGATCAGCACCGGCAAACGCATCCTCACCCCGGCGGACGACCCGGTGGCCTCGGTGCGCCTGTTGCAGCTGAGCCAGGAGCAGGCGCTGAACGACCAGTACAAGAGCAACATTACGGCGGCGAAGAACAATCTCACCACCGAGGAATCCATCCTCGATTCGGTGGGCAACGTGTTGCAGCGCATCCGCGAGATCGCGGTGGAGGCGGGCAACGGCGCGCGGGACGATTCCGACCGCAAGGCGCTGGCCACCGAACTGGCGCAACGCGAGGATGAGTTGCTGAACCTGCTCAACAGCAAGGACGCCAGCGGCAAGTACCTGTTCTCCGGCAGCCAGGGCGATCAGCAGCCCTTCGTGCGCAATGCGGATGGCACCTACAGCTATCAGGGCGATGAAAGTCAACGCCAGGTGCAGATCGCCAGCAGCACCTTGCTGGGCATCAGCGACAGCGGCAAGGCGCTGTTCGAGGATGTGCCCAACGCCAATCGGGTGATCACTGCCGGCGCCACGGGCAATACCGGTACCGGCCGTATTTCGCTGGGCATGGTGGACGACAAGGTCGACTACGACACGGTGTTCCCGTCGAGCAATCCGCCGTCGGCCACCGATGGCGTGGGTATCCACTTCCTCGACCAGAACAACTACGTGGTCTATGACCCTGTGCAGTTGCCGGCGGGTTATGACTGGAGCACCTACGACCCGACCTCGCCGCCTGCCGGCCAGCTCACCACTGGCGCCATCGATGACGATCCGTTGACCAAGGATTACATCCGTTACGGCGGCGTCAGCGTGATCCTCGACGGTACGCCGAAGGCCGGCGACGAGTTCAGCATCACGCGCGACCCGGAGCACGAGAAACGCAGCCTGCTCAACGTGGTATCGGACTTGCGCAAGGCGCTGGAAAAAGCGGGCGACGACACCGAGAGCAGCAAGGCGATCCGCGATGCCACCGGTGTGGCGATCTCCAACCTGGACTCGGCCAGTGGCCAGGTGTTGAAGGGGCGGGGGCAGATCGGTGCGCGCTTGAACACCATCGACTCCACCGAGACCTTCATCGACGACGTGAAGCTGGTGAACGCTGGTGTTATCTCCGACCTGCAGGACCTGGATTACGCCGAGGCGCTGTCGCGTCTGTCGATGCAGTCCACCATCCTCCAGGCCGCGCAGCAGAGCTACGTGAAGATCAGCGGGTTGAGCCTGTTCAACTTCCTCAACTGAGCCCGCCTGGACAATGAGAAAGCCCACGAGCCTGAACTCGTGGGCTTTTTCATTTGTTTTTCGTAGGAGCGAGCTCGCTCGCGAACCGCCCTGCATCGAAGCCGCCGGGAAGCTCATTCGCGAGCAAGCTCGCTCCTACAGGGGAGGGTGGCATGGGGCTTTTCGCAGGAGCGGACACGGCATCGCGGATCGGTGTGCATATCCCGCTGCAACCATTCACCGACTTTGGCTGGAGATGGTTTGCAAGTGACTGATTCAAAAGCTGAAAAAATCTCTTGAATTTTTTCCTAAAGCTCCCTGGAGCAACGCCGATACATAGGACGAATGCGAATTCTTGGTGTCCCTGAGCAAGCAGGCCGAGATATCGCAAGCTCAGGAACGAACAGGACCTCTGAAGGAGACCATCATGGCCCTTACCGTCAATACCAACATTGCTTCCCTGAACACCCAGCGCAACCTCGGCAGCTCGTCGAACGCCCTGAACACCTCGCTGCAGCGCCTGTCCACCGGCAACCGCATCAACAGCGCCAAGGACGACGCCGCCGGCCTGCAGATCTCCAACCGTATGACCAGCCAGATCAGCGGCCTGAACGTTGCGGTGCGCAACGCCAACGACGGTATCTCCCTGTCGCAGACCGCCGAAGGCGCCCTGCAGCAGTCCACCAACATCCTGCAGCGTATGCGTGACCTGTCCCTGCAGTCGGCCAACGGCACCAACGACGCCACCGACCGCAAGGCCCTGCAGAAGGAAGTCAGCGCCCTGCAGGATGAACTGACCCGTATCGCCGACACCACCACCTTCGGTGGCCGCAAGGTGCTGGACGGTTCCTTCACCAACGTTGACTTCCAGGTTGGCTCCAACGCCCGTGAAACCATCAGCGTTTCCGTCGGTGCTGCTAGCTCCGACGATCTGGGGACCCACGCCGTCAAAGGTCGTTCCGCTGCCGCTACCACTTCCTTCGGTACGGCAACCGCGGCGGCCGCCGCTCTTCCGACTACCAACGGCATGACCGCCAGCACCTTGACCATCACTGGTCCGGATGGTCAGGCGACCACGGCCAGCGTTGGTGGAGCCACCGGTAGCAGCGCTGCAGCCGTGGCCGCAGCCATCAATGCCGAGGAGTCGAAAACCGGCGTCAAGGCAGAGGCTCGTACCAAGACCGTGATTTCCGATCTCGGTGGTGTCGGTGATGTCTCTCTGTCGCTGACGGGTAAAGGAGGGGCAGCTGTACCGATCACTGCGAACATCAGCGATGCCACTGATCTTTCCAGCCTGCGCGACGCGATCAATGCCAAGAGCTCGTCCACTGGCATTACCGCCAAGATCGACGACAAAGGTAGCCTGACCCTGGAGTCGAAGGCTGGCGACAATATCGGTATCACTGACCTGAAGGTGGGTGCCCTTACCGGTACTGCGGCTACTGCAACCGTCAAGTCCTATGATTTTGACGATAACGTTGTAAGTACTGCGAGTCTGACGGCGACTGACGACTCTACGTTGGTAACTGGCGATATCCGTGCCACTGCTCTGAGTGGCTTCAGTATTCAGGCGTCTGCCACTGACGGGAAAATCTTCGCCACTACTGCGACCAACTCCGCTATGGACACCGTGCAGTCGATCGACATCAGCGACGTGAACGGCGCCCAGCAGGCCATCGGCATCATCGACTCGGCCCTGGCCCAGATCGACAACACCCGTTCCAGCCTGGGTGCGGTGCAGAACCGCTTCGACAATACCATCGCCAACCTGCAGAGCATCGCCGAGAACGTCGACTCTGCCCGCAGCCGCATCAAGGACGCCGACTTCGCCGCGGAAACCGCGACCCTGTCGAAGAACCAGGTGCTGCAACAGGCCGGTACCGCGATCCTGGCCCAGGCCAACCAGCTGCCGCAGTCGGTGCTCAGCCTGCTCCGCTAAGGTTGAGGGATCGTCGATCCGACTACGGGAGGAAGGGGCAACCCTTCCTCCCTTTTGGCTTTGCGAAGGAGTGAATCATGGACGTTGGCAACGTAGCCGGATCATCGGCGTTCCAGGGCGCCTCGCGCAGCGAGCCCGCGCCTCCTTCCACTCCCGTCGCCGCGCAGCAGAATGCGGAGGCGAACGGAAGCGATGCGCGTGACGTACGCGCCCGCCTGGATGCCGCCGTGTCGGATATCCAGAAGCATGTACAGGGCGTTCGTCGCAATCTCAACTTCAGCATCGACGACGCGACCGGCGACGTGGTGGTCAAGGTCATCGATGGGGAATCCGGCAAGGTCGTGCGGCAAATTCCTTCCGAGGAAGTGCTGAAACTTGCCGCCCGCCTGGAAGACATGCGCAGCCTGATGTTCGAAGCCCGCGCCTGACGCGGGAGAGGTAATTGGCGCAGTTCTTGCTCTGGCTTATGCCAAGCGGAGTTTCGCGCAGTTTCTTGACGGAGAAGGGAAATGGCTA
Organism: Pseudomonas sp. ATCC 13867; assembly: GCF_000349845.1. Classification (NCBI taxonomy): domain Bacteria; kingdom Pseudomonadati; phylum Pseudomonadota; class Gammaproteobacteria; order Pseudomonadales; family Pseudomonadaceae; genus Pseudomonas; species Pseudomonas sp. ATCC 13867. The sequence continues at coordinate 1,936,806 of NC_020829.1, forward strand.
CCACCATCACCGGCCTTGGCTCGGGCCTCGACATCAACAACATCGTCAGTACGCTGGTGGCGGCGGAAAAGGCCCCCAAGCAGAACCAGATCGATAAGCTGAGCAAGGACACCACCGCCAAGATCACTGCGCTGGGCAGCCTCAAGAGCGCCATCAGCGATTTCCAGACGGCCCTGGCCGATCTGAACAAGATCGACAAGTTCCAGGGGCGCACCGTCAGCTCCTCCAAGACCGATCTGCTCGCCGCCTCGGGGACCGCCAAGGCCGGCGTCGGCAGCTATCAGGTCGAAATCCAGCAACTGGCCCAGGGCAGCAAGGTCGCCCTGGGCGCCGTGCCGTCCAATGGCGACCAGGCCGCGACCTTTGGCAAGGGCAGCCTGACCATCAAGCTCGGCGACACCGCGTTGCCGGCCATCGAGGTCAATGAGAGCAACAACACCCTGGCCGGGCTGCGCGATGCGATCAACAAGGCCGGCAAGGACGAGGGGGTCAGCGCCACCATCGTCACCGATGCCCACGGTTCGCGCCTGGTGCTCAGCAGCAGCAAGATGGGTGATGGCAAGGATATTTCCGTTGCCGTCAGCGGCGACGACGGCAGCGGCAGTGCGAGCCTGAACAGCCTGGCCTTCACCCCCAGCGCCGCACCGACCGACCCCGACGCCACCGACCCGCCGGTGCCGAGCGACCCGGCTGCCGCCCGCATGCTGAGTCGCGCCAAGAGTGCCGAGCTGACCATCGATGGGTTGAAGGTCATCAGCGACTCCAACACCGTGGAGAACGCGCTGGAAGGCGTGACCCTCAACCTGAAGGGCGTGACCGAAGCCGGCAAGCCGCTGAGCGTCGGTGTCAGCCTGGATACCGATGGCGTCAAGGACAACATCAAGAAGTTCGTCGATGCCTACAACAAGCTGATGGGCACCATCAAGGAACAGACCGTCGTCACCAAGGTCGGCGAGGACAAGGCACCGGTTACCGGCGCGCTGGTCGGCGATGCCACCGTCCGCAGCCTGCTGAGCAACGTGCGCAACGAGCTGGTAGCCACCCAGGGCGATGGCGGTGTGCGTGTGCTCGCCGACCTGGGCATCACCACCAAGCAGGACGGCACCCTGGAGCTGGATACGAAGAAGCTCGACAAGATGGTCGGTTCCAATTTCGAAGACGTGGCCAATCTCTTCGTCGGCGACAACGGGCTGGCGACTCGCCTGACCAGCACGCTCAAGCCTTATACCGATACCGGCGGTGTACTCGAACTGCGCAACAAGGCGCTGCAGACCACTCTGCAGAGCGTCGACAAGCAGCAGGAAGACCTGAATCGCCGGATTACGTCGCTCCAGGAACGCCTGCTCAAGCAGTTCAACGCGATGGATGCCCTGGTCGGCAGCCTGCAGTCCACCGCCAACAGCCTGACCAGCCAGCTGGCCAGCCTGCCGTTCGCCAAGAGCTGATCGATAGCCATCGTGCCGTGCTCGGCGTGAAGCCGGGCACGGCAAAAAAACCTCAAGAAGCCTTCAAGCTCCTGCCTTACTGGCCGATACCCTGGTCAGTAGATGAATTTCCAGCAGGAGCCTGCCATGTACGCCATGAGAGCCATGAAGCAATACCAGCAAGTCAGCCTGGAGTCGCGCGTTGCCGAGTCCTCGCCGCACGCTCTGATCCAGATGCTGATGCAGGGTGGCCTGGAGCGCATGGCGCAGGCGCGTGGCGCCATCGAGCGCGGCCAGTTGGCCGAGCGTGGCGAGCTGATCAGCAAGGCCATCGGCATCGTTGGCGGCCTGCGCGAGGCGCTGAACCTGGAACAGGGCGGTGAACTGGCGTCGAACCTCGACAGGCTTTACGGTTACATGACCGAGCGTCTGCTGGAGGTCAATCGCAGCGGCAATAGCGCGATCCTCGACGAGGTGTCCGGCCTGCTGCGTGAAGTGAAATCGGGCTGGGATGCGATCGCCGCCTGAAAGAAGGAAGAGCCATGAACCAGGCCATGCAACAACTCAACGAAACCCGCGCGGCACTCTCCGCCGCGATGCACAGCAAGGACTGGGACGCCATTGGCGAGCTGGACCGCGCGTGCCGCGAGCAGGTGGACGTGGCCATGCAGGACGCCGGGCGCGACGAGCAGGTCCTGCGCGAAATGATGGAGCAGCTGCTGGCGCTCTACGGCGAACTGGTCAAGGTCTGCACCGCCCAGCGCACCGCCATCGGCGAGGAACTGACCGCCGTGCGCCGTTCCAGCCAGGGCGCCAAGGTCTACCAGATGTTCGGCTGATCCGTTCGGATCGGTTTCCCCGGGCGGTCCACGGGCCGCCGTCGAGTTCGTGCGAACTGGCTCTCAGTTCCAATGCCATGACCCGGATCAACACCCTTCGTCGGGCCACATCAAAAAAAGCACGCCATAAATTTGACTCTTGCCACATTTTTGACTTTACTAGTGGCCAAATGCTGGCGAATGCGAGGAATTGTGTCATCGCCAGTCTCGTGTCAGCAGCCGTTCGACGGCCTCAAAGCCCCGGGATGACAAGCTAAAGATGTGGCGCGAAACCAAAATTCTCCTGATCGACGACAACCAGGATCGGTGCCGTGACCTCTCGGTCATCATCGGTTTCCTGGGTGAAGACCAACTCTCCTGCGGCAGCCGCGAGTGGCGCCAGGCGGTCGACGCGTTGCCCAACGGCAGCCGCGACGTGCTCTGCGTGCTGCTCGGCAACGTGGAAAGCAAGGGCGGATCGCTGGAACTGCTCAAGCAACTGGCGAGCTGGGACGAGTACCTGCCCGTGTTGCTGCTCGGCGAGCCGGCGCCCGGCGACTGGCCCGAGGAGTTGCGCCGCCGCGTGCTGGCCAGTCTCGAGATGCCGCCCAGCTACAACAAGCTGCTCGACTCCCTGCACCGCGCCCAGGTCTACCGCGAGATGTACGACCAGGCCCGCGAACGCGGCCGTCAGCGCGAGCCCAACCTGTTCCGCAGCCTGGTCGGCACCAGCCGTGCCATCCAGCAGGTGCGGCAGATGATGCAGCAGGTCGCCGACACCGACGCCAGCGTGCTGATCCTCGGCGAGTCCGGGACCGGCAAGGAAGTGGTGGCGCGCAACCTGCACTACCACTCCAAGCGCCGCGACGCGCCTTTCGTGCCGGTCAACTGCGGCGCGATCCCGGCGGAGCTGCTGGAAAGCGAACTGTTCGGCCATGAGAAGGGCGCCTTCACTGGCGCCATCACCAGCCGCGCCGGCCGCTTCGAACTGGCCAACGGCGGCACCCTGTTCCTCGACGAGATCGGCGACATGCCGCTGCCGATGCAGGTCAAGCTGCTGCGCGTGCTGCAGGAGCGCACCTTCGAGCGTGTGGGCAGCAACAAGACGCAGAACGTCGATGTGCGCATCATCGCCGCGACCCACAAGAACCTCGAGAAGATGATCGAGGACGGCAGCTTCCGCGAGGACCTGTACTACCGCCTCAACGTCTTCCCCATCGAGATGGCCCCGCTGCGCGAGCGCGTGGAGGACATCCCGCTGCTGATGAACGAGCTGATCTCGCGCATGGAGCACGAGAAGCGCGGGTCGATCCGCTTCAACTCCGCCGCCATCATGTCGCTCTACCGCCACGACTGGCCGGGCAACGTGCGCGAGCTGGCCAACCTGGTCGAGCGCCTGGCGATCATGCACCCCTATGGCGTGATCGGCGTGGGCGAGCTGCCGAAGAAATTCCGCCACGTCGACGACGAGGACGAGCAACTGGCGAGCAGCCTGCGCGAGGAACTGGAAGAGCGCGCGGCGATCACCGCCGGCCTGCCGGGCCTCGACTCGCCGGCCATGCTGCCGGCCGAGGGCATCGACCTGAAGGACTATCTCGCCAACCTGGAGCAGGGGCTGATCCAGCAGGCGCTGGACGATGCCTCCGGCGTGGTTGCCCGTGCCGCCGAACGCCTGCGCATCCGCCGCACCACTCTGGTGGAGAAGATGCGCAAGTACGGCATGAGCCGTCGTGAAGAGGAAATGGCGGAGGATTGACGCCTCCGTCATGCTCGTTTCTATAAGTCATTGAAAGTAAACGATTAATTTTTAGGCACGCGGTTTGCTAAGACTCATCCGACCGACAGTTCTACGACGTCGGACGGATGAGAGAACCGCATGATGCCAGTCGCCCAACGCCAGCCCGAAACGACCTCCCACGCTCCCGTCGCCGTGAGCGGTTCGCTGGAGGAAAGCAGCCGCGCGAACCTGGAACAGGCTTTCGCCCTGTTCAACCAGATGTCCAGCCAGCTCAGCGAGTCCTATAGCCTGCTGGAAGCGCGCGTCACCGAGCTCAAGGGGCAACTGGCCCTGGTCAGCGCCCAGCGCATGCAGGAGCTGGCCGAGAAGGAGCGCCTGGCCAACCGCCTGCAGAGCCTGCTCGACGTGTTGCCCGGCGGCGTTATCGTGATCGATGGCCAGGGTGTGGTGCGCGACGCCAACCCGGTGGCGGTGGCGCTGCTCGGCAAGCCGCTGGTGGGCATGCTCTGGCGCGAAGTGATCGCCCGCAGCTTCGCCCCGCGCGCCGACGACGGCCATGAAGTGTCCCTGCGCGATGGGCGCCGCGTGTCCATCGCCATTCGCTCGCTGAACGGCGAGCCCGGCCAGCTCATCCTGCTCAACGACCTGACGGAAACCCGTCGCCTGCAGGACCAACTGGCCCGCCACGAACGCCTGTCCGCGCTGGGCCGCATGGTTGCCTCGCTGGCTCACCAGATCCGTACGCCGCTGTCCGCCGCCATGCTCTATGCCAGCCACCTGAGCGAGCAGGCCCTGCCACTGGAACAGCAGCAGCGTTTCGCCGGGCGCATCAAGGAGCGCCTGCACGAGCTGGAAAACCAGGTGCGCGACATGCTGGTGTTCGCCCGTGGCGAACTGCCGCTGCCGGATCGACTGGCGCCGCCGCAGTTGTTCGCCAGCCTGCGTGCCGCTGCCGAATCCCATGTCACCGGCCTGAATGTCCGCTGGCAGTGCGACGCCCGCGCAGGTGAGCTGCTGTGCAACCGCGACACCCTGGTCGGCACGCTGCTCAACCTGGTGGAGAACGCCATCCAGGCCGCCGGCCGCGAAGTGCGGCTGAAGGTGCACCTGTATGCGCGCGGCGACAGCCTGCGCCTGTCCATCAGCGACAACGGGCCGGGCATGAGCGCCGAAACCCTGGCGCGCCTGGGCGAGCCCTTCTTCACCACCAGGACCACCGGCACCGGCCTCGGGCTGGCTGTGGTCAAGGCCGTCGCCAAGGCCCACCAGGGCGAGCTGCGCCTGCGCTCGCGCCCCGGCCGAGGCACCTGCGCCACCCTGATCCTGCCGCTGATCGTGGCTCAATCCATCGCTCACAAGGAATGAACACCATGACCGCCAAAGTCCTGCTGGTCGAAGACGACCGTGCCCTGCGTGAAGCCTTGTCCGACACCCTGATGCTCGGCGGGCACGACTTCGTCGCCGTCGACTGTGCCGAGGCCGCGCTGCCGGCGCTGGAGAAAGACGCCTTCAGCCTGGTGATCAGTGACGTGAACATGCCGGGCATGGACGGGCACCAGTTGCTGGGCCTGATCCGCGCGCGTTATCCACAGCTGCCGGTGCTGCTGATGACCGCCTACGGCGCGGTGGACCGCGCGGTGGAAGCCATGCGCCAGGGCGCGGCGGATTACCTGGTGAAACCTTTCGAGCCGAAGGCCCTGCTGGAGCTGGTGGCGCGTCATGCCCTCGGAACCGTCACCAGCGGCGAAGACGACGGGCCGGTGGCGCTGGAGCCGGCCAGTCGGCAATTGCTGGAACTGGCCGCCCGCGTGGCGCGCAGCGATTCCACCGTGCTCATCTCCGGCGAGTCCGGCACCGGCAAGGAAGTGCTGGCGCAGTACATCCACCAGCAATCGCCGCGTGCGGCCAAGCCGTTCGTGGCGATCAACTGCGCGGCGATCCCGGACAACATGCTCGAGGCCACCCTGTTCGGCCACGAGAAGGGCGCCTTCACCGGCGCCATCGCCGCCCAGCCGGGCAAGTTCGAACTGGCCGACGGCGGCACCATCCTCCTCGACGAAATCTCCGAGATGCCGCTGGGCCTGCAGGCCAAGCTGCTGCGCGTGTTGCAGGAGCGCGAAGTGGAGCGCGTCGGCGCACGCAAGCCGCTCAGCCTGGACATCCGCGTGCTCGCCACCACCAACCGCGACCTGCTCGGCGAAGTGGCGGCGGGGCGCTTCCGCGAGGACCTGTACTACCGTCTTTCGGTCTTCCCGTTGGCTTGGCGCCCGTTGCGTGAGCGTCCCGCCGACATCCTGCCGTTGGCCGAGCGGCTGCTGGCCAAGTACGTCCGCAAGATGAACCTGGCGCCGGTCAGCCTCGGTGCCGATGCCCGCGCCGCCTTGCTGGCGCACCCGTGGCCGGGCAACGTGCGCGAACTGGACAACGCCATCCAGCGCTCACTGATCCTGCAGCAGGGCGGTCAGGTGCAGGCTGCCGACCTGTGCCTGACCGCGCCTATCGGCCATGCGCCGCGTCCGGTGCTGGCCGCCGTGCCCATGCCGCAGGCTCCGGCCAGCGTCGAATTTCCGTCGCCGGCCGTGCAGGACGCGGGCGCGCTGGGGGAAGACCTCAAGCGCCGGGAGTTCCAGATGATCATCGACACCCTGCGCAGCGAGCGCGGCCGCCGCAAGGAAGCCGCCGAACGCCTGGGAATCAGCCCACGTACCCTGCGCTACAAGCTGGCGCAGATGCGCGATGCGGGGATGGATGTGGAGGCCTATCTGTACGCCAGTTGATGGATTGCGAGTTCCCCTCTTGGCCCGCCGTTGTGCGGGCTTTTTCTTGGTGGCGCTCGGTGGTTTCTTCGGTGAGAAACAACCCTCGTCCGGCAGCAGGCGGATTCGAAATGCCGGACCGTCTTCCTGGTTGGCTATCAGGGAGTGGGTTATGGACGACGTGGAATTTGCGAGGGAGCTGCGGCGACGGCAAACCGATGCGGAGCGGCGGTTGTGGGGATGTTTTCGAGATCGAAGATTTCTCGGATTGAAGTTTCGCCGGCAGGTGCCCTGCGGAATGTACGTTCTGGACTTCTACTGCCATGAGTTGAAGCTGGCGGTGGAGCTGGATGGTGGGCAGCACTTGGAGTCTGCATACGATGCTGAGCGGGATGCCTGGTTGGTGCGGCAGGGGATTAGGGTTTTGCGCTTCTGGAATCATGACGCTCTGGTGCGAACTGATAGTGTGCTGGAGGCTATTCGTTTGGTGGTCGAGTCCGGCGTGGGCTGATTGCCCTCACCCCAACCCTCTCCCGGAGGGAGAGGGGGCTGTCCTCTGCCCATCGGAATATTGGCGTTCGTCCTGATAGGTGCGCGGTGAAAGACTCGCGCTGGTAGCGAGGAACGCCTATTGAGTGGCAGCGGATTCATGATTCACGAAGTCTCACCGAAGTTTCCGGCGAAGCACCGTCCTTCACGCAGGCGCCGATCTACCCCCTCTCCCTCTGGGAGAGGGCTGGGGTGAGGGGCTCTTGCTCTGTTCCGGACTCGCCTTGAATGCCTGATTCCAGAGCTGTTGCTCAACGATCCCATCCATCCTGAAAACCTGGCACCCAAGTTGCAATCCCCTGTGCAAAGCGCCGCGTAGCGTCAAAAACCCGCGGCCAGTCGGAGGGGTAGGTAATGAGTCAGGGTGTCGAATTCAATCGTCTGCTGCTGGAAATGCGCTCCATGCAGATGGAGGCGATGGCCAAGTCGAAGGCGCAGGCTGCGCAACCGGCCGAGCCTGGCGCGCCGAGCTTTTCGCAGATGCTCACCCAGGCGGTCGACAAGGTGAACGGCACCCAGCAGGTCGCCACCGACATGGCTTCCGCCTTCGAAGTCGGCCAGAGCGGCGTCGATCTCACCGACGTGATGATCGCCTCGCAGAAAGCCAGTGTGTCCTTCCAGGCCATGACCCAGGTACGCAACAAGCTCGTCCAGGCGTACCAGGACATCATGCAGATGCCGGTCTGAGGTAGCAGGTCATGGCTGAAGCCACCGTAGACAGTCAGGTTCCCGCCAAGCTCGGCGCCGATGCGTCGAAAAAGCCGCTGCTGGGCCTGACCTTCCTCGAAAACCTCGCGGACATGCCGGTGCTGCGCCAGGTCGGCCTGCTGGTCGGTCTCGCCGCGAGCATCGCCATCGGCTTCGGCATGGTGCTCTGGTCGCAGCAGCCGGACTACAAGCCGCTGTACGGCAGCCTCAACGGCGTCGATGCCAACAAGGTGGTCGAAGCACTGGGCGCCGCCGACATCGCCTACAAGGTCGAACCCAATTCCGGCGCGCTGCTGGTGAAGGCCGACGACCTGGGGCGCGCGCGCATGAAGGTCGCCAGCGCCGGGGTTGCGCCGACCGACAACAACATCGGTTTCGAAATCCTCGACAAGGAACAGGCCCTGGGCACCAGCCAGTTCATGGAAGCGACCAATTACCGTCGCGGCCTGGAAGGCGAGTTGGCGCGCACCATCTCCAGCCTGAACAACGTCAAGGCCGCCCGCGTGCACCTGGCGATCCCGAAGAGTTCGGTGTTCGTCCGCGACGACCGCAAGCCCAGCGCCTCGGTGCTGGTGGAGCTGTATCCGGGCCGCAGCCTGGAGCCGAGCCAGGTGATGGCGATCGTCAATCTGGTGGCGACCAGCGTGCCGGAACTGGACAAGTCCCAGGTCACGGTGGTCGACCAGAAGGGCAACCTGCTGTCCGACCAGCAGGAGCTCTCCGAGCTGACGATGGCCGGCAAGCAGTTCGACTACACCCGCCGCATGGAAAGCAACCTCAACCAGCGCGTGCACAGCATCCTGCAGCCGGTGCTGGGCAGCGGCCGCTACAAGGCCGAAGTCTCCGCCGACGTCGACTTCAGCGCGGTGGAGTCCACCTCCGAATCCTACAACCCCGACCAGCCGGCGCTGCGCAGCGAGCAGAGCAACAACGAGGAACGGCAGAACAGCAACGGCCCGCAAGGCGTGCCGGGGGCGTTGTCGAACCAGCCGCCGGGGCCGTCCAGCGCGCCGCAGACCACCGCGCAGAACGCGCCGTCCGATTATGTCGCGCCGGGCCAGCCGCTGAAGGACGCCAACGGCCAGCCGATCATCGATCCGAAGACCGGCAAGCCGGAACTGGCGCCGTACCCGACCGACAAGCGCCAGCAGAACACCCGCAACTACGAGCTGGACCGCTCGGTGAGTTACACCAAGCAGCAGCAGGGCCGCCTGCGCCGGCTTTCCGTCGCGGTGGTGCTGGATGACCGGATGATCACCGACGCCAAGACCGGCGAGGTGACCCGCCAGCCGTGGAGCGCCGACGAGCTGTCGCGCTTCACCCGCCTGGTGCAGGATGCCGTGGGCTACGACGCCAGCCGTGGCGACAGTGTCAGCGTGATCAACGCGCCGTTCGCCCCCGAGCAGGGCGAGGAGATCGTTTCCCCGCCGTTCTACTCGCAGCCCTGGTTCTGGGACGTGGTCAAGCAGGTGCTGGGCATCGTCTTCATCCTGGTGCTGGTGCTGGGCGTGCTGCGCCCGGTGCTGAACAACCTGTCCGGCAGCAAGGGCAAGGCCCTGATGGCCGGCGGCGTTGGCGCCGACGGCGGCCTGGGCGAGCTGGGCGGCCTGGACGGCGAGCTGTCGGACGACCGCGTCAGCCTCGGTGGCCCCGCCAGTATTCTGCTGCCCAGCCCTTCCGAGGGGTACGATGCGCAGCTCAATGCGATCAAGAGCCTGGTCGCGCAGGACCCCGGGCGTGTCGCTCAGGTGGTGAAAGAGTGGATCAATTCCGATGAGTGACCGCACATGAGCGAACCTCGGGCGAACGCCAAACTGAACAAGGTCGACAAGGCCGCCATCCTCCTGCTGTCCCTCGGCGAGACCGACGCGGCGCAGGTGCTGCGGCACATGGGGCCCAAGGAAGTACAGAAGGTCGGCGTGGCGATGGCGCAGATGCGCAACGTGCACCGCGAGCAGGTCGAGCAGGTGATGGGCGAGTTCGTCGAGATCGTCGGCGACCAGACCAGCCTGGGCGTCGGCGCCGACAGCTACATCCGCAAGATGCTCACCCAGGCCCTGGGCGAGGACAAGGCCAACAACCTGATCGACCGTATCCTGCTGGGCGGCAACACCAGCGGCCTGGACAGTCTGAAGCGGATGGAGCCGCGCGCCGTGGCCGACGTGATCCGCTACGAGCACCCGCAGATCCAGGCCATCGTGGTCGCCTACCTCGATCCGGATCAGGCCGCCGAAGTGCTCGGCCACTTCGACCACAAGGTGCGCCTGGACATCGTCCTGCGCGTGTCCTCGCTGAACACTGTGCAGCCGTCCGCGCTCAAGGAACTGAACCTGATCCTGGAGAAGCAGTTCGCCGGCAACGCCAATTCCACCCGCACCACGATGGGCGGCGTGAAGCGCGCGGCGGACATCATGAACTTCCTCGACAGCTCCGTGGAAGGCGCGCTGATGGATGCCATCCGCGACGTGGACGAAGACCTCTCCGGGCAGATCGAAGACCTCATGTTCGTCTTCGACAACCTGGCCGACGTCGACGACCGTGGCATCCAGGCGCTGCTGCGGGAGGTGTCCTCCGACGTGCTGGTGCTGGCGCTCAAGGGCTCCGACGAGGCGATCCGCGAGAAGATCTTCCGCAACATGTCCAAGCGTGCCGCCGAACTGCTGCGCGACGACCTGGAGGCCAAGGGGCCGGTGCGCGTCAGCGAAGTGGAGAGCGCGCAGAAGGAGATCCTCACCATCGCGCGGCGCATGGCCGAGTCCGGCGAGATCGTGCTCGGCGGCAAGGGCGGCGAGGAGATGATCTAAGTGGTGCCCCCGGCGAAAGACGAACAGGAGCTCAGCGAGCTGATCCGCGCCCGCGACGTCTCGGGCTTCGACCGCTGGTCGCTGCCCAGCTTCGACCCGGTCAAGCCGCTGCCCGAACCCGAGCCTGAACCCGAACCCGTGGCCGAGGAGCCGCAGATCGAGGAAGTGCCGGAGGAAGAGGTCAAGCCGCTGACGCTGGAAGAGCTCGAGGCGATCCGCCAGGACGCCTACAACGAGGGCTTCTCCACCGGCGAGAAGGACGGCTTTCATGCCGGCCAGTTGAAGGCGCGCCAGGAAGCCGACGCCGCCCTGCAACTGCGCCTGCAATCCCTGGAAACCCTGATGGGGCAACTGTTCGACCCCATCGCCGAACAGGACCAGATGCTCGAGCAGGGCATGCTCAGTCTGGTGACCCACGTGGTGCGCCAGGTGGTGCAGCGCGAACTGGCCACCGATTCGAGCCAGATCCGCCAGGTGCTGCGCGAGGCGCTGAAGCTGCTGCCGATGGGCGCGGGCAATATCCGTATCCAGGTCAACCCGCAGGACTTCGAGCTGGTCAAGGCACTGCGTGACCGTCATGAGGAAAGCTGGCGTATCGTCGAGGACGACAGCCTGCTGCCGGGCGGCTGCCGTATCGAGACCGAACACTCGCGTATCGACGCGAGCATCGAGACGCGCCTGACCCAGGCGATCAAGCAGCTCTTCGAACAACAGCGCGAGCAGGCGACCCACGCGCTGGCGCCGGACCTGCATATCGACCTGGGCTCGACCGATGCGTCTTGAGCGGGTCAGTTTCGCCCGCCGCCTGCAAGGCTACAGCGAGGCGGTGACCCTGCCGGCGCAGCCGGTGGTGGAAGGCCGCCTGCTGCGCATGGTCGGCCTGACCCTGGAGGCCGAAGGCTTGCAGGCGTCGGTCGGGAGCCGTTGCCAGGTGATCAACGACGGCGGTTACCACCCGGTGCAGGTAGAGGCTGAGGTGATGGGCTTCTCCGGCAGCAAGATCTACCTGATGCCGGTGGGCAGCCTCGCCGGCATCGCCCCCGGCGCTCGCGTGGTGCCGCTGCCGGATTCCGGCCGCCTGCCGATGGGCATGTCGATGCTCGGCCGCGTGCTCGATGGCGTCGGCCGCGCGCTGGACGGCAAGGGCGGCATGCGCGCCGAGGATTGGGTGCCGATGGAAGGCCCGATCATCAACCCGCTGGCGCGCGACCCGATCCACGAGCCGATGGACGTCGGCATCCGCTCGATCAATTCCCTGCTCACCGTCGGCCGCGGCCAGCGCCTGGGCCTGTTCGCCGGTACCGGTGTGGGTAAGTCGGTGCTGCTGGGCATGATGACCCGCTTCACCAAGGCCGATATCATCGTGGTCGGGCTGATCGGCGAGCGGGGCCGCGAGGTGAAGGAATTCATCGAGCACATTCTCGGCGAGGAAGGCCTGAAGCGTTCCGTGGTCGTCGCCTCGCCAGCGGATGACGCGCCGCTGATGCGCCTGCGTGCCGCGCAGTACTGCACGCGCATCGCCGAATATTTCCGCGACAAGGGCAAGAACGTCCTGCTGCTGATGGACTCTCTGACCCGCTACGCCCAGGCCCAGCGCGAGATCGCCCTGGCCATCGGCGAGCCGCCGGCGACCAAGGGCTATCCGCCGTCGGTGTTCGCCAAGCTGCCACGCCTGGTGGAGCGCGCCGGCAACGGCGAGAAGGGCGGCGGTTCGATCACGGCCTTCTACACCGTGCTCAGCGAGGGTGACGACCAGCAGGACCCGATCGCCGACGCCGCCCGGGGCGTGCTCGACGGCCACTTCGTGCTGTCGCGCCGGCTGGCCGAGGAAGGCCATTACCCGGCCATCGACATCGAAGCCTCGATCAGCCGGGTGATGCCGCAGGTCACCAGCCCCGAGCACCTGCGCGACGCCCAGCGCTTCAAGCAGCTGTGGTCACGCTACCAGCAGAGCCGCGATTTGATCAGCGTCGGCGCCTACGTGGCCGGCGGCGACCCGGAGACCGACCTGGCGATCCAGCGCTTCCCGATCATGCGCCAGTTCCTCCGCCAGGCCTTGGACGAGAGCCAGAACCTCGACGACAGCCGTTTGCTGCTCGACGCCGTGGTCAGCGGCAAGGCCGGCTGATGCCCGGCGGCTTCCGTAAGGACCGACCATGAACCGCCGCGCCGAACGCCTCGCGCCGGTGGTGGACATGGCGCTCAAGGCCGAGCGCGAATCCGCGCGCCAGCTCGGCCTGGTGCAGAACCAACTGCTGCAGGCGCAGCGCAAGCTCGCCGAGCTCGAACGCTATCGCCTGGACTACCAGCAGCAGTGGATTCGCAACGGCCAGCAGGGCGTAACCGGGCAGTGGCTGATCAACTACCAGCGCTTCCTCTCGCAGCTGGAAACCGCTGTCGAGCAGCAGAACCGCGCGGTGGAATGGCACCAGGGCAGCGTCGACAAGGCCCGCGCCGCCTGGCAGGAGAAGTACGCCCGCCTGGAAGGCCTGCGCAAGCTGGTGGAACGCTACCGCGAGGAAGCGCGCGCCGCCGCCGACAAGTACGAGCAGAAGCAGCTCGATGAATTCGCCCAGCGTTTGAGGCCGGGCGGGCCCTGAGCCTCAGAGGCTGATCTGATACTGCTCCAACTGCTGCTTGTGTTCGGGCTCGACGTATTGCTTGTCGACGCTCTTGGCGAACGCCTGGAAGTCGCTGCGGGCGTCGGATCTCTGCCCCAGCCGGTCGTACGCGACGCCGCGATAGTAATGGGCCCAGGCGTAGTCGGGCTGTTTCATCAGCCCCGCGCTCAGCGCCTCGGCCGCCTCGCGGTTGCGCCCCAGATCGAGCAGCGCCAGGCCCTGGTGATAGTAGGTCGGCATGTGGAATCCGGCGCCAACGCCTGCTTCGCCCAGCCCCTTGTCGAGGTTCGACTCGACCAGTTCCAGGGCCTTCTGCGGATTACCCGCAACCCGGTAGTAGCGGCTCAGGGTCAGGACGTCGCGCCCATAGGTGTGCGGATCGACCTTGATGGATTTTTCCTGGGTGGCGATGGCCTCCGGGTAGCGTTTGAGCTGTTCGTAGGCGTCCGCCTGGATCGAGTACAGCGCGCTCAGCCCGCGAGGCGACAGGGTGTTCTTCTGCTGGCACAGGTCGGCCTGTTCCACGGCGCGCGCATAGTCGCCGTCCTTGTGCGCCTGGCTGGTCGCCGTGCAGTAGGCGAAGTTGGGGTCGGCCTGGCGGCCGGCGCAACCGGCGAGCAGGGCGGGGGTGGCGAGAAGGAGTATCCAGGTGGCTTTCATCGAAGCGTCCTTGTCAGTCGAACAGATGGGCGTCCAGATCGGGGCGATAGACCTGCAGCAGCGGCGCGGTGACGGTGCCCTGCAGCGAGCAGAACACCTTGGAGCCGCCGGCGAAGGGGGGCTTGTCGCCGCCGGACTCGACGCTCAGGATGCGCTCCACATTGCCGAAGGGCGTCGCATTGCCGGGGCCCGGCAGGTTCTCGGTGCGCCAGTGCTGGATCGGGTCGCCGACCCGGCGCATCTCCGGCCGCGTGACCGCGTTGCGTTGCGTCACGAAGCGCGCGTTGTCGGCGACCAGGGGGCGGAGTTTGCCAGCCACCTGTTCCACGTCGCCTTCGGCCACGAAGCCCCAGAACAGGAAGTTGCCGACCTCGGAGAGCGTCATGGCCTCGTCGTAATAACCCAGCAGGCGTACGCCGTTGACCACCAGCGGCTCGCGGAACGCCTGGTAGCGGCCGCCTTCCTGCAGGCGGTTGGCCACGCGCGGCGAACTGACGCCATTCTGGCTGGACAGCTCCATGTGGGCGGCGACGGTTGCGGGGTTGGCCTGCAGCGCCTGGAAGAAGCTGGCGTCGCAGCGCGAGAAGGTCGAGAACAGTTGCTCGGGCGTTTCATCCTGGGCATTCGCCGTGGCGGCGAACATCACGCCCAGCAGCAGGCCGGGGAAGCGCTGGAAATATCGCATCGGATCATCCATGACAGGGTTGGGGACACGGGGAGCGTACCGGAACAGAGCTGCCGACGCACCTGCGCAGGGGGATCCGTGTGGCTGTGTTAAGCTTTTTTCCCCCAGACAGGCTCAACGGTCAGGCAGCGGATGTTCGACGACTTTCTGAAACGGTGGAACCTGGGCATCGACGGCGATCCCATCGTTACCCACAGCAGCCACCTGCTGCCGGTGCGCTGGCAGGGCCGCGCGGCGATGATCAAGATCGCCCTCGAGGCGGAAGAACAGGCCGGCTCGCGGGTCATGCGCTGGTGGGACGGAGAGGGCGCGGCGCGGGTCTATGCCCACGACGGCGAGGTGATCCTGATGGAGCGCGCCGAGGGCACGCGCTCGCTGATGCACATGGCCCTGCACGGCGAGGACGACCAGGCCAGCCGCATCGCCTGCGACGTGGTGCGGCACTTGCACCGGCCGCGCGGCAAACCCTTGCCGGAGCTGATCGGCCTGCGCGCCTGGTTCCGCGACCTGGCGCCCGCCGCCGCACGCTACGGCGGCCTGTTCCCGCGCTGCCTGGACACCGCCGAAGCGCTGCTGGCCAGCGAGCACGACAAGGCCGTGCTGCACGGCGACATCCACCACGACAACATCCTCGACTTCGGCCCGCGTGGCTGGCTGGTGATCGATCCCAAGCGCCTCCACGGCGAGCGTCTGTTCGACTACGCCAACCTGCTCTGCAACCCGGACCTGCCGACCTCCCGCGAGCGTCGGCGCTTCCTTCGCCAGCTGGACGTGCTGGTCGAGCACGGCGGACTGGACCGGCG
Source organism: Pseudomonas sp. ATCC 13867 (assembly GCF_000349845.1). NCBI lineage: Bacteria > Pseudomonadati > Pseudomonadota > Gammaproteobacteria > Pseudomonadales > Pseudomonadaceae > Pseudomonas > Pseudomonas sp. ATCC 13867. The sequence goes on from NC_020829.1 coordinate 1,952,372, forward strand.
CCGCCTGCTGGAGTGGGTGCTGGCCTTCGCCGGGCTGTCCGCCGCCTGGTTCCTCGACGATGACATGGCCGCCGACAGCGACCTGGCGGTGGCGCACCTGGCTGCGGCGGAACTGGACCGGATGTCATGCCGTGCCTGATCGACGCGGGTCACGCCTCCTCATCGGCATGGCCAGGATGGCGACCCGCAGGAGCGAGCTTGCTCGCGAACGGGTTTCCCCGGCGACATCGGCGTTGGGCGGGTTCGCGAGCAAGCTCGCCGCGACGAAATGCGTTGGTGCGCGAGTCAGAAGAACGGCCGCGAAGCCTTGAACATGAAGGCGGTATCGCAATAGGTGTTGTGCCCGGAGTAGGCGCTGCAATCGCTGCCGGTCAGGCTGCTGCCGCTGTAGGAAAAGTTCAGGTCGATGCCCAGCCAGGGCCGGCTGAGGTTCACCGACCAGTCGCCGAAGTCGCTGACGCTGCCGCCGCCGCTCAGGCTCGCCGGCTCGGCGAGGCTGTAGGTGGAATACTTGAAGGACAGGTCGAAGCCCACGTCCTGTTCCAGGCCCAGGTCGGTGAACAGCGTCGCGCTGCTGCGGCCGCCCTGGCTGCTGTAGGCCGCGCCGAGGCGGCTGCCGAACACCGAGAGGCCGCCGTACAGCGCCTGGCTGTCGAAGTCCGGCTGTTCGGGGCGGGTGTAGCGCAGGGTGCCCAGTTCGTAGCCCAGCTTGCCGTTGCCCAGCGGGTGCTTGAAGCCCGTGTAGGTGTCGATCTCCAGTGGCTTTTCCTGCTCGAGGTTCGAGGTCCAGCTGCCGACGTACCAGCCACTGGAGTGGCTGACGTCCACACCGCCCTGGGCGCTGTTCGCCTGGCCAGGCTGGACCAGCCCCTGGGCCATGCTGCGGGTCGGTGAATTGGCGAGTTTCAGCTCGAAATCGCCCAGCTCGCGCTGCATCACCTGGGCATTCGCATACGGCACCGTGCAAACAGCGCAGGCCACGATGAGAATGGACTTGTGCATGCTCCCCTCCATTGCAGAGCGCAACCCGGCGCAGGCTTCTGGCGAGCCTCGGTCGGGTATCGCAGCACAAAAGGGTAACGGCATTTGCCCTGTCCGTGTGGGCCGATGGTCCATTTCGCTGAAATTCGGCAGGGCCCGGTGATGGCTTTCCGATAGCTTCCGAGGTTGCCGCTGCCATGACTTGCTGCTACATCTTCAGACGCGCCGTGCTCGCCCTTCGGAGCGGTCTCGGGCTTGCCACTGCGCTACGCTTCGTTTCACTCGTTCCCACCGCGCCCGGCTGAGCCCGGCGTGACCTTGAACAGGCCCCAAAGGAGAACCGCATGGCCATCACTTCCGTACCTTCCGCTGACGGGCAGGAACTGACCATCGTGATCCAGGGGCGTTTCGATTTCGGCGCGCACCAGGAGTTTCGCGACGCCTACGAACGCGTCGACACCACGCCCAAGCGCTACGTGGTGGACCTCAAGGGCGCCACCTACCTGGACAGCTCGGCGCTGGGCATGCTGCTCCTGCTGCGCGACCATGCCGGCGGCGAGAACGCACAGATCAGCCTGGAGCACTGCAACTCGGACGTGCGCAAGATCCTCGCCATCTCCAACTTCGAACAGCTGTTCACGATCAGCTGAACCGGCTGTCTGCCAGACGAGCGCGGACATGGCTGACTTCCTCACGGTCCTGATCGCCGACGACAACGCCGCCGACCGCCTGCTGCTGTCCACCATCGTCAGCCGCCAGGGGCATCGGGTGATTACCGCCGCCAATGGCCTGGAGGCGTTGGCATTGTTCGCCCAGGAGCGCCCGCAACTGGTGCTGATGGACGCGCTGATGCCGGTGATGGATGGCTTCGAGGCCGCGCGCAGGATTCGCCGGCAGGCCGGCGAAGAGCTGGTGCCGATCATCTTCCTCACTTCGCTGAGCGAGACCGAGGCGCTGGTGCAGAGCCTGGAGGCGGGCGGCGATGACTTCATCTCCAAGCCCTACAACCGCGTCATCCTCGAAGCCAAGATTCGCGCGATGGGCCGCCTGCACCACCTGCAGCGGATGGTGCTGGAGCAGCGCGACCTGATCGCCCGGCACAACGAACACCTGCTCAACGAGCAGCGGGTGGCCAAGGCGGTGTTCGACAAGGTGGCGCACTCGGGCTGCCTCAACGCGGCGAACATCCGCTACCTGCAATCGCCCTTCGCGCTGTTCAACGGCGACCTGTTGCTGGCGGCGTTCAAGCCCTCCGGCGGCATGCACGTGCTGCTCGGCGACTTCACCGGCCACGGCCTGCCGGCGGCCATCGGCGCCATGCCGCTGGCCGAGGTGTTCTATGGCATGACCGCCAAGGGCTATCCGATGGCGGACATCCTTCGCGAGATGAACGCCAAGCTCAAGCGCATCCTCCCGGTGGGCGTGTTCTGCTGCGCGACCATGCTCAACCTGAGCTTCCAGCGCGGCCTGGTTGAGGTGTGGAACGGTGGCCTGCCCAATGGCTACCTGCTGCGCCAGGACAAGCGCGAAGCGCTGCCGCTGGTGTCGCGCCACTTGCCGCTGGGTATTCTGGATGCGGCGGCGTTCAATGAACACTGCGAGGTCTACGGCATGGAGGAGGGCGACCGCGTGTTCCTCTTCTCCGATGGCGTGACCGAGGCGCGCAATGCCGCCGGCGAGATGTTCGGCGAGCAGCGCCTGCGCGAGGTCTACGAAAGCGAGCCGTCGCCGTCGCGCCTGTTCGACAGCATCCAGTCGGCGCTGGCGCGCTTCCGCGGCGAGGTGCAGGACGACGTCAGCATGCTGGAAGTCGTGCTGGTGCCGGAGCACTCGCTGCAACGGCCGCCGCTGGCCTTCTCCGACAGCGGCCTGAGCGGCCCGCTGGACTGGTCCGCCAGCTTCGAGTTTCGCGCGCCGACCTTGCGCCATTTCAACCCGCTGCCGTTCCTGCTGCAGCTGCTGATGGAAGTGCAGGACCTGCGGCCCAAGGGCGGTGCGCTCTACACCGTGCTGGCCGAGCTGTATTCCAACGCCCTGGAGCACGGCGTGATGGGCCTGGATTCCTCGCTCAAATGCGACGCCGCCGGTTTCGCCCGCTATTACCAGCAGCGCAGCCAGCGCCTGGCGGAATTGCGCGACGGCTTCGTGCGCTTCCACCTCGACCTCGCGCCCCACGGCGAGGGCGGGCGCCTGCTGGTGCGGGTGGAGGACAGTGGCGATGGCTTCGACGTTGGTGCGGTACTGGCCTCCCAGCGCGCCGCCGGTAGCCTCTGCGGGCGCGGCCTGGCGCTGGTACGGCAGTTGGCGGACCGCTGCCAGTGGTCGGCTGATGGCACATCGGTCTCCGTGGAGTTCTTCTGGTCGGCTCAGGCATAATCCGGCCTTCGCTCGCCCCGCCGGGTGGCGAGCTGACCTACCGGGAGTGCCGAATGTCCGAGCCGCATCTCGATGGCGCCGTGCTGAGCAACCTGCTGTCGATCATGGAAGACGAGTACCCGTTGCTGGTGGAGACCTTCCTGAGCGATTCCGAGGAGCGTCTGCGTGGTATCCGTGCGGCCTTCGCGACGGCCGATGGCGCTGCGTTGCGCCATGCGGCGCACAGCTTCAAGGGCAGTTGCGGGAACATGGGCGCCACCGTGCTGAGCGGCCTGTGCAAGCAGCTCGAAGAGGCTGCCCGGCACAACGACCTGGCCGCCGCGCAGGGGCTGATCGCGAAAGTCGAGCGCGAATTTTCCATCGTCCGCACCCTGTTGCTGCCCGGCCGCACCTGACCCTCCCTACCTGAAAAGCGACTTGGCCCGCCCCTTGCTATCTCCGTGGTGGATATTCACATCAACGGAGAACTCCGATGGCTGTCGCCCCGGATATTTTATTGACGCCTACGCCTGATCCCAGGCCCAAGGCGGCGCTCTCCAAGCCTGCGCAAAATTCGCCCGATGCCGCCAGCGACAAGGGTTCCAGCTTCGCCGACGTCTACTCGCGGGAGAAGCGTCCGGCGGCCAGCGAGCGCCCGGACAAGGCCGCCAAGCCCAAGACCGAGAAGCCCGGGGACGCCTCCGGCAAGGCGGTCGACAGCAACGCTGCCAAGGAGCCGGCTGCCGCCGACAAGCCAGCGCTTGCCGATGACGGCAAGGGCTTGCCGGCTGACGGTGACAGCCGGTTGGGCGAGGGCGAGGAGAAGCCCGACGCCACTCTCGATCCGTTGCTGATGCTGGGCATGACCGGCCAGTTGCCGGTCAGCGAGGCGCCGCCGCTGGTGATCAGCAGTGGCATTGGCCAGCAGACCGCGGCCAGCACCGATGGCGATCTGGAAAAGCTCAACGCGCTACCCGGCGTGGGACTGGCCCTCGATCAGGGCGCCCAGGACCAGGCGCAGCAACTCCAGCAGGCCCAGGTGGCCGGTGACGTGGCGGCCAAGGCCGGCGACAAACCGGTGGACGGCAATGCCAAGGCCGACCTGTCGGCGATGCTTTCCGCGCTGAACCCGGATGCCACGGCAAAGGCTGCCGACGGCAAGCTTGCCGAAGGAGCCTTGCAGGCCGACCTGAGCCAGCCACTGCCGGAGCTGCAGGTCGAAACCAAGCCCGAGGCGCCGCGCAACGAGTCGTTTGCCTCGCGGCTGGACTCCCTGACCCAGGCGCTCAACACCCCCCAGGCCCTGACCAACCGCCCGGTGAACCCACTGGTGCCGGGGCAGCCGGTGTCGGTGCAGCAGAACGGCTGGACCGATCAGGTAGTGGACCGGGTGATGTGGATGTCCTCGCAGAACCTCAAGTCCGCCGAGATCCAGATGGACCCGGCCGACCTTGGCCGCCTGGAAGTGCGCATCCACATGAGCGCCGACCAGACCCAGGTCAACTTCGTCAGCGCCAACGCCGGCGTGCGCGAAGCGCTGGACAGCCAGCAGCACCGTCTGCGCGAGATGTTCAGTCAGCAGGGCATGGGGCAACTGGACGTCAACGTTTCCGACCAGTCCGCCCGTGGCTGGCAGCAGCAGGGTGGGGACGAGCGCGGTGCCTCCCGACGCGCCGGCCGTTCCGAGAGTGGGGATGACGAGCCGATGATCGGCGGCGTGTCCGAGATTCGCCCGCGGGTGGCGGCGCAGGGCCGGGGGCTGGTGGATTACTACGCCTGATAGCGGCTCGGGCGTTCTTGTAGGAGCGAGCTTGCTCGCGAATCGCCCGGCACCGATGTGGCCGGGGAAATCTGTTCGCGAGCAAGCTCGCTCCTACAGAATGGCTACTTGGCCACTGCCTGCGGGCCGCCGTCGAAGTCCACGGCTAATTCCCACGCCCCGGAAATTTCTCTCCCCGCCCCGTGACATCCTCCGTCTAGCCTGTAATATCCGCGGCGGCGCCAGTCCGACAAGTACAAACTGGCACAGCCCTTGCTCCTACCTCCGGTATCTGCGCATCGCGCCGGAAAAGTGACGGATATTTGGCATGGCCAAGAAAGATCAGACGCCTCCCTTCCCTGATGACCAGGCCCCCGGCAAGGGCAGGCTGAAGCTCATCATCCTTATCGCCCTGGCGTTCCTGCTGGCGGTGGGGCTGTCGGTCGGCGGCACCTGGTTCTTCCTCAGCAAGAACGCCAAGCCCGCCGCCGAGGCCGAGGCGAAAGCCGAGGACGGCGCGGCGCCCGCCCGCAAGCAGGCGATCTACGAAATCCTCGCACCATCCTTCGTGGTCAACTTCAATCAGAACGGCCGCCAGCGTTACCTTCAGGTGTCGGTGGCGCTGATGGGCCGCGACCAGGGGCGGATGGATGCGCTGCGCGAGCAGATGCCGCTGGTGCGCAACCAACTGGTGATGCTGTTCTCCAGCCAGAATTTCGACTCGCTGGTGACCCCGGTGGGCAAGGAAATGCTGCGCCAGCAGGCCACGGCCAGTCTTCAGGAACTGGCGAAGAAGGCCACCGGTCAGTTGACCGTGGAGCAAGTGCTTTTCACCAACTTCGTATTGCAGTAGGTGCCCGTCATGGCCATGCAGGATCTACTTTCCCAGGACGAGATCGACGCGCTGCTGCACGGCGTCGACGACGGCTTGGTGGAAACCGAGTCCGACGTCGAGCCGGGGACGATCAAGTCCTACGACCTGACCAGTCAGGACCGTATCGTCCGGGGTCGCATGCCGACCCTGGAGATGATCAACGAACGCTTCGCCCGTTACACCCGCATCAGCATGTTCAACCTGCTGCGCCGTTCGGCGGACGTCGCCGTGGGCGGCGTGCAGGTGATGAAGTTCGGCGAGTACGTGCACTCGCTGTACGTGCCCACCAGCCTCAACCTGGTGAAGATGAAGCCGCTGCGCGGCACCGCGCTGTTCATCCTCGACGCCAAGCTGGTGTTCAAGCTGGTGGACAACTTCTTCGGCGGCGACGGCCGGCACGCCAAGATCGAGGGCCGCGAGTTCACCCCCACCGAGCTGCGAGTGGTGCGGATGGTCATCGAGCAGGCCTTCGTCGATCTCGCCGAGGCCTGGCACGCGGTGATGCCGATCACCTTCGAGTACGTCAACTCCGAGGTGAACCCGGCGATGGCCAACATCGTCAGCCCCAGCGAAGTGGTGGTGGTGTCCACCTTCCACATCGAACTGGACGGCGGCGGCGGCGACCTGCACATCACCCTGCCGTATTCGATGATCGAGCCGATCCGCGAGATGCTCGATGCCGGCTTCCAGTCCGACGTGGACGATCAGGACGAGCGCTGGATCAACGCCCTGCGCGAGGACATCCTCGACGTCAGCGTGCCGCTGGGCGCCACCGTCGTGCGCCGCCAGCTCAAGCTGCGCGACATCCTGCACATGCAGCCGGGCGACGTGATCCCGGTGGAGCTGCCCGAACACATGATCATGCGCGCCAACGGCGTGCCTTCCTTCAAGGTCAAGCTGGGTTCGCACAAGGGCAACCTGGCCTTGCAGATTCTCGACCCGCTCGAGCGCCCGCGCTGAGCAAGAGGACCCACCAATGGCAGACGAAGACAACGTGACTCCCGAAGAACAGGCCCTGGCCGATGAGTGGGCCGCTGCGCTCTCCGAGGCGGGCGACGCCACCCAGGACGACATCGATGCGCTGATGGCCCAGGGCGGCGCCACCCCGGTGGCAGCGGCCGCGCCGCGCGCGCCGATGGAAGAATTCGGCATGGCGCCCAAGGCGCCGACCATCGCCGGCCTGGAAGGTCCGAACCTGGACGTGATCCTGGATATTCCGGTGACCATTTCCATGGAGGTCGGCAATTCCGACATCAGCATCCGCAACCTGCTGCAGCTCAACCAGGGCTCGGTGATCGAACTCGATCGCCTGGCCGGCGAGCCGCTGGACGTGCTGGTCAACGGCACCCTGATCGCCCACGGCGAGGTGGTGGTGGTGAACGAGAAGTTCGGCATCCGCCTCACCGATGTGATCAGTCCCAGCGAACGCATCAAGAAGTTGCGCTGACATGGCCCGCCTGTCCGCGATCCTCAGCGCCCTGCCGCTGGCGGGGCTGTCCCTGCTGGCGTTCGGCGAGGACGGCAAGGCGCCGGTGTCGACGCCCGCCATCGTCCATGCCAGCTCCACGCCCAGTGTGATCACCGGCAGCGCCGGCGCGCAGCTGATGCAGTTGCTGCTGGGCCTTGTGCTGGTGGTCGGGCTGATCTTCCTGCTCGCCTGGCTGGTGCGTCGCGTGCAGCAGGTCGGTCCGCGCGGCAACCAGGCGATCCGCCTGGTGTCCAGCCAGGCCCTCGGCCCGCGTGACCGGCTGGTGCTGGTGCAGGTGGGCGAGGAGCAGATCCTGCTCGGCCTGACCCCCGGCCGCATCACCCCGTTGCACGTGCTGCGCCAGCCGGTGCACGCCGCCGACTCGGAACCGGCGCAGCCGGAATTCGCCCAGCGCCTGCTGGAGTTGCTGAACAAGGACAAGGGCCGCCCGCAGTGACCCGTTCGCCGAATCCTTCCGCTCTGCTCGGCGCGCTCAAGCGCAGCGCGCCGTTGCTTCTGGGACTGCTGGCGCTGGTCGTGCCGCAGGCTTTTGCCGCCGATCCGACGCAGATCTCGGCGATCACCGTGACCACCAACGCGCAGGGGCAGCAGGAGTACTCGGTCAGCCTGCAGATCCTGCTGATCATGACCGCGCTGAGCTTCATCCCGGCGTTCGTCATGCTGATGACCAGCTTCACCCGGATCATCATCGTCTTCTCCATCCTGCGCCAGGCGCTGGGCCTGCAGAGCACGCCGTCGAACCAGGTGCTGATCGGTCTGGCGCTGTTCCTCACCCTGTTCGTCATGGCGCCGGTGTTCGACAAGATCAACGCCAACGCGCTGCAGCCCTACCTCAACGAGCAGATCCCGGCGCAGGAGGCGATCAGCCGCGCCGAGGTGCCGCTGAAAGCCTTCATGCTGGCGCAGACCCGGCAGTCGGACCTGGAGCTGTTCGTGCGCCTGTCCAAGCGCACCGACATCCAGAGTGCCGACGCCACACCGCTGACGATCCTGGTCCCGGCCTTCGTCACCTCGGAGTTGAAGACCGCGTTCCAGATCGGCTTCATGATCTTCATCCCGTTCCTGATCATCGACCTGGTGGTATCCAGCGTGCTGATGGCGATGGGCATGATGATGCTGTCGCCGCTGATCATCTCGTTGCCGTTCAAGATCATGCTGTTCGTGCTGGTGGACGGCTGGGCGCTGATCATCGGCACCCTGGCCGGCAGTTTCGGGACGGTGTAGCGATGCACGGCTCTTCCGTAGGAGCGAGCTTGCTCGCGAGGCTCTTGTACCATTGCGGTTCGCGAGCAAGCTCGCTCCTGCACGCTGCTGAACGACTGGAGCAGATATGACCCCCGAAGTCGCGGTAGACCTGTTTCGCGAAGCGCTCTGGCTGACGGCGATGATCGTCGCCATCCTGATCCTGCCCAGCCTGCTGGTGGGCCTGGTGGTGGCGATGTTCCAGGCCGCCACCCAGATCAACGAACAGACCCTGAGCTTCCTGCCGCGCCTGATCGTGGTGCTGCTCACCCTGATCGTGCTGGGGCCCTGGCTGATTCGGCAGCTGATGGAGTACACCCAGACGCTGTTCAACAGCATTCCGACGCTGATCGGCTGATGCTGGAGCTCACCAACGCGCAGATCGGCGGTTGGGTCGGGGCCTTCCTGTTCCCGCTGTTCCGCATCGCCGCGCTGCTGATGGTGATGCCCATCATCGGCACGCAGTTGGTGCCGACCCGCGTGCGCCTCTACCTGTCCCTGGCGATCGCCGTGGTGCTGGTGCCGAACCTGCCGCCCATGCCGCAGGTGGACGCGCTGAGCGTGAAGGCCATGTTGCTGATCGGCGAGCAGATCCTCATCGGCGCCATGCTCGGTTTCACCCTGCAACTGATGTTCCACGCCTTCGTCATCGCCGGGCAGATCATCTCCATGCAGATGGGCCTGGGCTTCGCCTCGATGGTCGATCCCACCAACGGTATTTCGGTTCCGGTGCTCGGGCAGTTCTTCACCATGCTGGTGACCCTGCTGTTCCTGGCCATGAACGGACACCTGGTGGTGTTCGAGGTGCTGGCGGAAAGTTTCGTCACCCTGCCGGTGGGCGAGGGGCTGTCGAGCAATCACTTCATCACCGTGGCCGGCAAGCTCGGCTGGATCATCGGCGCCGGCCTGCTGCTGGCGTTGCCGGCGATCACCGCGCTGCTGGTGGTCAACCTGGCCTTCGGCGCCATGACCCGCGCCGCGCCACAGCTGAACATCTTCTCCATCGGCTTCCCGCTGACCCTGGTGATGGGCTTCATCATCGTCTGGATCGGCAGCGCCGACATTCTGTCGCAGTACCAGTCCCTCGCCAGCGAAGGGCTGCAACTGCTCCGCGAACTGGTTCGAGCGAGGTAGCCGGCGATGGCTGAAAGCGAGAGCGGTCAGGACAAGACAGAGGAACCCACGGAGAAACGGCGCCGGGAGGCGCGCGAGAAAGGTCAACTGCCGCGTTCGCGGGAGCTGAATACACTCGCCGTGCTCGTCGCCGGCGCCGGCGGCCTGCTGATCTATGGCGCGGGCCTGGCGGACGCGCTGATGCGCCTGATGCGCGGCAGCTTCGAGCTGTCCCGCGAGACGGTGATGAACAGCGACAACATGCTCAGCCTGCTGGCCACTGCCGGACGGATCGCCGGCGAGGGCCTGTGGCCGATCCTCGCGCTGCTGCTGGTGGCGGCCCTGCTGGGGCCGGTGGCCCTGGGCGGCTGGCTGTTCTCCAGCGAGGCGCTGGCACCCAAGTTCAACCGCCTGAACCCGCTGGAAGGGGTCAAGCGGATGTTTTCCGCCAAATCCCTGCTGGAACTGTTCAAGGCGCTGATCAAGTTCACCGTGGTGCTCGCCGTGGCGATCCTGGTGTTGCAGTCGGACAAGGACGACCTGCTGGCGATGGCCCACGAGCCCACCGGGCAGGCGCTGCTGCACTCCGCCAAGGTGGTCGGCTGGAGCGCCTTCTGGCTGGCCTGCAGCCTGATGCTGATCGCCGCCGTGGACGTGCCCTACCAGCTCTGGGACAACCGCCAGAAGCTGATGATGACCAAGCAGGAAGTGCGCGACGAGTACAAGGACTCCGAGGGCAAGCCGGAGGTCAAGGCCAAGGTCCGCCAGATGCAGCGCGAGATGGCGCAGCGGCGGATGATGCAGGCGGTGCCGGACGCCGACGTGGTGATCACCAACCCGACGCACTTCGCCGTCGCCCTCAAGTACGACCCCGCAGCCTCCGGTGCGCCGCGCCTGCTGGCCAAGGGCAACGACTTCATGGCGCTGAAGATCCGCGAGGTGGCCCAGGAGCACAAGATCACGGTGCTGGAGTCGCCGGCGCTGGCGCGGGCGGTGTACTACTCCACCGAACTGGAGCACGAGATTCCCGCCGGTCTCTACCTCGCCGTCGCCCAGGTGCTGGCCTACGTCTACCAGCTCAAGCAGTTCCGCGCCGGCAAGGGCAAGCGCCCGGGGCCGATGCCGGACCTGCCGATCCCGCCGGATTTGCGGCGGGACGAGTGAGCCCGTCGGGCTGGCGGGCGGCACGATGTTCCCGTTGCGTTGGCCTGTCTCTTTACCAGAGGGGAATGCTGTAGTTGGCGATCAAGCGGTTTTCGTCGATGTCCGGCCCGTAGCTGGTGCGTACGGAGGCATTGCGCCAACGCAGCGAAAGCCCCTTCAGCGACTCGCTCTGCAGCGTATAGGCCAGGTCACTGTCTCGTTCGTATTCATGTCCATCCTGCAAGCTCGCTCCGAGTTCGATGTCGTCGCCGCGAGCATAGCGGGTCATGAAGGTCAGGCCGGGCAGGCCCAGCGAGGCGAAGTCATAGTCGTAGCGCAACTGCCAGGACTTTTCACCGGGCAAGGTGAAAGTCTGGACTGTCATCAGGTTCGGCGAATAAGGCGGGGTGTATCCGTTCAGCGTAGGGAAGCCGTTGTCGCCCATCATCTTCTGATAGGCGACCGAGACTGAGTGGGCACCGCCGCGTAGCGTGAACATCATGCTTAGGTTGCGGTTGTCCACCGCTCCGGAGCGCGCCTGGCCATCGTCGTTGCTGTCGAAGTAGCGCAGGTCGCTACGCAGCGATAGGCCATCGCGCAGGGGCAGATCATGCAGCAGGCCAGCATACTGCTGGTGGTAGATGTCCTTGAGCTGGCCATAGAAATAGCTGGCGCTGAGGTTCTGTGTCAGGGCGTAGCCGGCGCCAGCGATGTTGAACTGGTTGCTGTTGAACTCGCTGCTGCGTCCCATGATGTACATGTTGTCGGCGGCGGATGAGTCCCGTGGACGGTTCTGCCACAACTGGCCAACGGTCAGGGTCAGCTTGTCGACGTCGCTGGAAGTCAGCAGGGCGCCCTGGAATGTCTGCGGCAGGAGTCGGGTGTCGTCGCGGAATACCACGGGCAGTTGTGGCTCGAGCAAGCCGATGTTCAACTGGCTTTTGGCATAGCGCACCTTAGCGGTCAGCCCGGCATGACTGAAGTTGTCCACGGGCTCATGCGATTGCGGGCCGAATGGCAAGGTACCGTCGCCGCTGCGCCCGGCTCCGGAGTCCAGCTTGACACCTAGCAGCCCTGTGGCATCCAGGCCGAAACCGACAGTGCCCTCGGTAAAGCCCGATTGCAGGCGCAGGACGAAAGCCTGGGACCAGTCGCCGGCCTGGGATTGCCGGGCATCGTGCTGGCGGAAGTCGCGCAATTGGTAGAAGTTGCGCAGGTCCAGGCGACCGCTGCTATCGTCGACGAAAGAGGCCTGAACGGCCAGGGGGAGAAGTCCGACGAGAAGCAGGGAGCGACGGGTTGCGCGCTCTATCTGGGAGGGAATGCTGTTCATGGTGGCTCCTTGTTATTCTTGTTATGCCTGCCCATCGAGCAATAGCCCCTGCTGTGCCGAAGTACGGCACAGCAGGGGTATCCGGTGAGCTGGCGGGTCAGTACACAGCCGGTACCGTCGGCGCAAAGGTGACGGCGGAGCCTTTGAAACGCTCTGCCAGATCACGAAGCGCGCGCATTAGCAGGTTGGTGTCGACACCTACTGCGACGAACCGGGCTCCCAGCTCCAGATAGTGCCGAGCGAGTCTCTCGTCGGCGCTGAGGATGCCGGCTGCCCGGCCCGCTCGCTGGATACGAACGATGGCGTCGTCGATCACGGCCTGTACTTCGGGATGGCCGGGATTACCGCGGTGGCCCATGGCGGCGCTGAGGTCGGCGGGGCCGATGAAGACGCCGTCCACGCCTTCGACGGCGACGATGGCATCGAGGTTGGCCAGGCCTTCGAGATTCTCGATCTGCACCAGCAGGCACATCTGCTCGTCGGCCTTGTCGAGGTAGCCGGGAATGCTGTTCCAGCGCGAGGCGCGGGCAAGGGCGCTGCCGACGCCACGAATGCCGGAGGGTGGATAGCGCATGGCACGGACCAGCTCGGCAGCCTGTTCGGCGCTCTCCACCATCGGCACCAGCAGGGTCTGGGCGCCGATGTCGAGCAGTTGCTTGATCAGCGCGGTATCGCCGAGTACCGGACGGATGATCGGGTGGCTGGGGTAGGGCGCTACCGCCTGCAGTTGGCCGAGCAGGCTGCGCAGGTCATTGGGTGCGTGTTCGCCGTCGATCAGCAGCCAGTCGAAGCCGGCATTGGCAGCCAGCTCGGCGCAGTACGGATCGGCCAGACCGAGCCAGAGGCCGATCTGCGCTTCGCCGGACTTCAGGCGAGCCTTGAAGTCGTTGATTGGGACGTGCATGGGAACTCCTTTCGCGAGCAAGCTTGCTCCTACGAAGAGACGGTCAGACAAATCGGCAGGCGATCGAGCCAAGCTGGTCGTAGTCGACGTGGAAGGTGTCGCCGGGCGCGGCGGCGACCGGGCGGGTGAACGAGCCGCCGAGGATGATCTGCCCGGCTTCCAGGGTGACGTCGTAGGGCGCCAGCTTGTTCGCCAGCCAGGCCACGCCTTTGGCCGGGTGGTTGAGCACCGCGGCGGAGACGCCGGATTCCTCGATCACGCCGTTGCGGTAGAGGATCGCCGGCACGCGGCGCAGGTCGATCTCCGTCGGGCGCACGGCGCGGCCGCCCATCACGATGCCGGCGTTGGCGGCGTTGTCGGAGATGGTGTCGAAGACCTTGCGGGTGGCCCTGGTGTCCGGGTCGATCTGCTGGATGCGCGCGTCGATGATCTCCAGCGCCGGGATCACCCATTCGGTGGCGTCGAGCACGTCGAAGACGGTGCAGTTCGGCCCGCGCAGCGGCTTGCCGAGGATGAACGCCAGTTCCACTTCCATGCGCGGCACGATGAAGCGCTGGAAGGGGATATCGCTGCCTTCCTCGAAGAGCATGTCGTCGAGCAGCGCGCCGTAGTCCGGCTCGGTGATGTTGGAGGAGACCTGCATGGCGCGCGAGGTCAGGCCGATCTTGTGGCCGATCAGCCTGCGCCCGTCCGCGATCTTCTTCGCCACCCAGGCACGCTGGATGGCGTAGGCATCCTCGATGGTGATTTCCGGATAATCCAGGGAGAACTGGCGCACCTGGGTGCGCTCGCGCTCGGCGGCGTCGAGGCGGGCGGCGGCTTGCTGGATGAGGTTCTGGTCGAGCATGACGAGCAATCTCTTAACGGGGGTTGACCACGGCGGCCGGGGTTTTCAGGGCCAGCAGGCCACCGAGGGTGATGAGCGCGGCCAGCAGGTACAGGGCGAGGCTGGCGCTCTGGGTGGTGTCGCGCATCCAGCCGATCAGGTAGGGCGCGAGGAACGAGGCGACGCTGCCGAACGAGCTGATCAGCGCGATGCCGGCCGCCTGGGTGCGGTCGGCGAGGAAGGCCGGCGGCAGTTGCCAGAACATCGGCAGCGCGGCGCTGGCGCCCATGCCGGCGACCACCAGCCCGACCATCACCAGCAGCGCGTTCTGCGGAACCAGGGCGACGGCGACGAGGCCGATGGCGGACATCAGCAGCGGTACGCAGAGATGCCAGCGGCGTTCGCGGCGGCTGTCGGAGGAGCGGCCGAGGGCGACCATGAAGATGCAGCCGGCCAGGTAGGGGATGGCGCTGAGCATGCCGATACGGCTGTCCTGGGCGATGCCGGCGGTGTGGATCAGGCTGGGCATCCAGAAGGCGATGGTGTTCACGGCGAGCATCACGGCGAAGTAGATCGCCACCATCAGCCAGACGTGGCCGTCGCGGAGGATGCCGGAGAACGAAGTGATCGACTTGCCTTGTTCCTCGCTGTTCATCTGGCTGCGCAGGCCGGCTTTCTGCTCGTCGCTGAGCCAGCGGACGTCCTCGAAGCTTTCCGGCAGCTTGCACCAGACCAGGATGCCGAGCAGGGCCACCGGCAGGCCCTCGATGAGGAACATCCACTGCCAGCCACGCATGCCGAGGAAGTCGTGGAAGCCGTCGAGGATCCAACCCGACAGCGGCCCGCCGATCACCCCGGCCATGGGCACGGCAATGGCGAACAGAGCGGTCACCTGGCCACGGCGATGAGCCGGAAACCAGCGGTTGATGTAGACCAGGATGCCGGGGAAGAAACCGGCTTCGGCCACGCCGAGGAGCAGGCGCAGGGTGTAGAAGCCTTCGGCGCTGGTGACCTGCAGCATGGCGGTGGAAAGCAGGCCCCAGACCACCATCAGGGTGGCGATCCAGCGACGCGGGCCGACGCGCTCCAGCATCAGGTTGCTGGGCACGCCGAAGATGGCGTAGGCGACGAAGAACAGGCCGGCGCCCAGGCCGTAGACGGTTTCGCTGAAGTGCAGGTCGCCGCTCATCTGCAGCTTGGCGAAGCCGATATTGATGCGGTCGAGGTGGGCGAAGATGTAGCAGACCAGCAATAGCGGCATCAGCCGCCAGGTGATCCTCCTGTGGATGCTGTCGTTGACGGGCAGGTCGATGGTGTTCGCGGGGATGGCTGGACTCATGGCTTTATGCTTCTTGTGTGTGAGTGCAGTGGGTTCGGATGGGCTCTGTGCTCAGCTCGCCTGACCCTTGAGGAACGCATGGACGTTGTTCTGCTTGAAGTTCAACTCGGCGTGCAGCTCGGTCATCTCGAACGACAGCGCCAGCAGGCGTCGTCCCTGCAGTTCGGCGAAGTGCGCGGTGATCACCGCGAACAGTTCCTCGGCGACCTTGCGGCGGGTCTCCAGATCACGCCCGGCTCCGACCTTGAGGGTCATGTGGACGAACGCGTAGTCGTGCCTGCCGTCGGCCATGCGCCAGGTGTCCAGGCGCACGGCGCGGCTGCGGATGCCGCCGAGCGGGAACACGCCGCTGGCGCCCAGGCAGGCATGGACCTTTTCGAACAGCCCGGGCAGGTCGGCGTCTTGCTCGATGTTGTCGGTGTATTCGGCGATGAAGTGCGGCATGGGCGATTCCTCAGAGACGGCCTGCGGAAGGATTCGCGCCGGGATTCGACGCCTGGGCGTCTGGAATCGCCGAGCCGTCCTGCGGCGTGACCGGGAAGATCGCGTTGATCTGGCCGGTACCGGAGGAACCGAAGTAGGGCGTCACGACCTCTGCCTTGCCGTCGTACTTCGACCAGCCGAGCGCACCGAGAAGCATCGCGGTGTCATGCATGAATCCCTCGCCGTGACCCTTGGCGGCGTATTCCGGGAGCATCCCGCAGAACTCCTGCCAGCGGCCCTGCTGCCACATCTCCACCACCTGGTGATCGAGGACTTCGAGGAAGGGGCTCCAGACGCGGTCGGCGAATTCCGGGGCCTGGCCGTTCTGGGCGAAACGATGGGACAGCGAGCCGCTGGCGAGGAAGGCCACGGTGCCGTCGTAGTGCTCTTCCACGGCCTTGCGCATCGCCCAGCCGAGGCGCGCGCTGTCGTTGAGGTAATGCACGGTGCACAGTGCCGAGACCGAAATCACCTTGAAGTGCTGGTCTTCGTTCATGTAGCGCATCGGCACCAGGGTGCCGTATTCGGGACCGAGAGTGGTGGCGTCGTGGGCAAGGGTCTCCACGCCCAGGTCGTTGCAGCTCCTGGCGAGGATGCGGCCGAGTTCGGCGTTGCCGGGGAATTCGTACTCCATGTTGGAGATGAAGTGCGGCAGTTCGTTGCTGGTGTACACGCCCTGGAAATGCGGGGCGCAGTTGATGTGGTAGCCAGCGTTGACCAGCCAGTGGGTGTCGAACACCACGATGGTGTCCACGCCCAGCTCACGGCAGCGGCGGCCGATTTCGCGATGGCCGTCGATGGCCGCCTGGCGGCAGCCCTGGCGCGGGCCGGGCAATTCGGAGAGGTACATCGATGGAACGTGAGTGATCTTGGCAGCCAGAGCGACTTTGCCCATGACAATTCTCCTGGTGTTGGGCGCCGCCTGCGGGGCGCCCGGATTCTTGTGATTGTGGCTGCACGCCGGCGATGCTGGCGGCCTCGGACGGCCGCTCTGTCATCGGGTCGCGCTCACACGCCCCAGCGGGGGATGTGATGGCTGCCCATGGAAATGCACACGTTCTTGACTTCGGCGAACACCTCGAAGCTGTACTCGCCACCTTCGCGGCCGGTGCCCGAACCCTTCACGCCGCCGAATGGCTGGCGCAGGTCGCGGACGTTCTGGCTGTTGATGAACACCATGCCGGCCTCGATGCCGCGGGCCAGGCGGTGGGCCTTGCCGATGTCCTGGGTCCAGATGTAGGAGGCCAGGCCGTATTCGGTATCGTTGGCCAGACGCAGCGCTTCGGCCTCGTCCTTGAATTTCATCAGGCACACCACCGGGCCGAAGATTTCCTCCTGGGCGATACGCATACGGTTGTCCACGTTGGCGAACACGGTGGGCTGGATGAACTGCCCCTTGGCGAGGTGCGCCGGCAGGTTGGCCGGACGTTCCAGGCCGCCGGCGAGAAGGGTCGCGCCTTCCTCGATGCCGATGCGGATGTAGCCGGTGACCTTGTCGTAGTGGGCCTGGGTGATCATCGAGCCGACCTGGGTTTTCGGGTCCTGCGGGTCGCCGACGATCAGGCGCTTGGCGCGGGCGGCGAACTTGGCGACGAATGTGTCGTACACGCTCTCCTGGATGAAGATCCGGCTGCCGGCGGTGCAGCGTTCGCCGTTCAGCGAGAAGATGGTGAACAGCGCGGCGTCGAGGGCGCGGTCGAGGTCGGCGTCATCGAAGATCAGCACCGGCGACTTGCCGCCCAGTTCCATGGAGTATTTCTTCAGGCCGGCGGTCTGCATGATCCTGCGGCCGGTGGCGGTGCCGCCGGTGAAGGAGATCGCGCGCACGTCCGGGTGGCGGACGAGGGCGTCGCCAGCGGTGGCGCCGTAGCCCTGCACCACGTTCAGCACTCCGGCCGGGATGCCGGCTTCCAGCGCCAGGCGTCCCAGTTTGTTGGCGGTCAGTGGCGACAGCTCGGACATCTTCAGCACTGCCGTGTTGCCCAGCGCGAGGCACGGTGCAGTCTTCCAGGTGGCGGTCATGAACGGCACGTTCCACGGCGACACCAGGCCGCACACGCCAACCGGCTGGTACAGGGTGTAGTTGAGCATCTGGTCGTCGACCGGGTAGCTGTGGCCATCCATGCGGGTGCAGACTTCGGCGAAGAACTCGAAGTTGTGCGAGGCGCGCGGGATCAGCACGTTGCGGGTCTGGTGGATCGGCAGACCGGTGTCCAGGGTCTCCAGCTCGGCCAGGTTCGGCACGTTCTGGTCGATCAGCTCACCGAGCCTCCGCATCAGCTTCGCGCGTTCCCTGGCGGGGGTGGCGGCCCATTTCGGGAAGGCTTCCTTGGCCGCGGCGACCGCCATGGCGATCTCTTGCGCGCCGCCGCTGGCGACTTCGGCGATCACTTCGGTGGTGGCCGGGTTGATGGTTTCGAAGACTTCTTTGCTCTCGACCTCGCGGCCGTTGATCCAGTGCTTGATCATGCTGCTGTTGCCTCTATTCATTGCTGGCCGGCGCGGTTCGCGAAGAACTCGGCCTCGCTGACGATTCGGTTGACCAGGCGGCCGACGCCTTCCACTTCCACCACCACTTCATCGCCCGGCACCACGTCGGCCAGGCCTTCCGGCGTGCCGGTGGCGATCATGTCGCCCGGCTGCAGGGTCATGAAGCTGGAGAAGTATTCGATCAGGTAGGGAATGTCGAAGATCATGTCCGCGGTGGTCCCTTCCTGCTTCAGCTCGCCGTTCACCCAGGTGCGCAGGGTGAGCTTCGACGGGGCCGGCACGTCGGCGGTATCGACGATCCACGGGCCGACCGGCGTGGTGGCATCGCGGTTCTTCACTCGCAGGTTGGGCCGGTAGTAGTTCTCCAGGAAGTCGCGGATCGCGTAGTCGTTGCACACCGTGTAGCCGGCCAGGTAGTCCAGCGCGTCCTCGCGCTTGACGTTGCGCGCCGGCTTGCCGATCACCGCCACCAGTTCGCACTCGTAGTGCATGTAGGCGACGTCGTCCGGGCGCCAGGTGACCTGGTTGTGGCCGGTGTAGGTGCCTTTGGACTTGATGAACGCCAGCGGCTCGGTGGGTGCCTTGAAGGACAGCTCGGCGGCGTGGTCGGCGTAGTTCAGGCCGAGGGCGAACATGCTGCCGGTGGCGGGCGGCAGCCATTCCACCCGGGATTCGGCGAGCAGGCGGCCATTGGGCAGGCGGACGGCGTTGCCTTCTTCCACGGTGACGGCGAAGGTTTCGCCCTGATAGCGGATGCGTGCGTGTTTCATGGCTGGCTCCTTACTCCGCTACCACGTTGCTGACGAGACGCCCGAGGCCGTCGATCTCGACTTCCACACGGTCGCCGGGCTGCACATCGACGCGGCCTTCCGGGGTGCCGGTGATCAGCACGTCGCCTTCGTGGAGGGTCATGAATTCGCTGATCTCGGCGATCAGTTGGGGAATGCTGCGCACCAGGTTGGCGGTGCTGTTCTGCTGGCGCAGTTCGCCGTTGACGAACACTTTCAGGGCGAGGGCGTGCGGATCGGCGATCTCGCCGGTGCCGACCACTTCCGGGCCGATAGGGCAGAAGCCGTCGCGGCACTTGGCCTTCACCGCCGGGCGGTAGTAGCTGTCTTCCGGCAGGCTGAATTCGTTGACGATCACATAGCCGGCGACGTGTTGCATGGCGCTGTCGGCGCTGACGCGGCTGGCATTCCTGCCGATCACCACGCCGAGGGCCGGGCCGGGCTGCAGGCGCTGCACGTCACGCGGGAAGATCACCGGCTCGCCGTTGGCGTTGCGGGTGTTCGGCGTCTTGATGAACAACACCGGCTTGACCGGCGGCTTCTGGTACGGCGGCTCGTTGAATTCGCCGAGACGGCTTTCCAGCAAGCCCTGGTAGTTCAGCGCGACGCCGAACAGGGTGCCTTGAGCGACTTCGCTGACTGCGCGGCGCATGGTGCTCTCCTGAACTGGGAATTCGTTTTCGCACCGGTTCGATCTCCCGGCGCGCATTTCGTTAACATGGAAACGTTTATAGTTAACATGTTAATGAAGGTCAAGCGGCAATGTTTCCGCTGTCGACCTGTGGCATGGATTTAATCGGGAAAGCGCATGGCGGAATTGTTCCGCGCTGCCAGCGGCTTGATCGAGAATGACAGGTGGCTGCCACCTGAATTCTGGATCCCCGCGTTCGCGAGGATGACGGAGTTGGGAGCTATATGGCGTCATCTGGGAACTCCGTCATCCTCGCGGACGCGGGAAACCAGAAGACAGTTGCTGCCGTGGGCCGGCTGCGGGGCAGGGGGAATTGCCCACGGGGCCGCGTTGCTGGTTAAAATCCTGTTATTCAAGGGGCATTCAGGAGCGAGCGCCACCTCATGCAAAGTTCACGCACTTCCCTTGCCCTCACGCTGCTGCAGGCCCGCGAGGCCGTAATGGGCTTCTTCCGTCCGCTGCTCAACGAGCATGACCTGACCGAGCAGCAGTGGCGGGTGATCCGTATCCTCCGCCAGCGCGGCGAGCTGGAGAGCCATCAGTTGGCCCACCAGGCGTGCATCCTCAAGCCGAGCATGACCGGCGTGCTGTCGCGCCTGGAGCGCGACGGCATCGTGCGCCGCTGGAAGTCCGAGCAGGACCAGCGCCGGGTGTTCGTCTGCCTGACCGAGCAGGGCCAGCAGTGCTACATCGCCATGAGCGAGGGGATGGAGGCGAACTACCGCAAGATCCAGGAGCAATTCGGCGAGGAAAAGCTCGACCAGTTGCTGCAGCTGCTCAACGACCTGAAGCAGGTCAAGCCCTGAGGTTCTCGTAGGAGCGAGCTTGCTCGCGATCCTTCGCTCCGAATACGGAGATTCCGCCATGGCCACCCGCGCACCCATTCCCAACATCGACATCGGCCAGGTCTACGACCTGCGCTATGCCGATGCCGAGGTGCACTACGAGGAACTCGGCAAGCTGGCGGACTTCTTCGGCCGCAACATGCCGGTGCATCGGCACGACCGCTTCTTCCAGGTGCATTACGTGAAGAGCGGTTCGGTGCGCGTCTACCTCGACGAAGAGCACTACCACCAGCAGGGGCCGCTGTTCTTCCTCACGCCGCCGACCATTCCCCATGCCTTCGTCACCGAGTCGGATGCCGACGGCCATGTACTCACGGTCCGCCAGCAACTGCTCTGGCCGTTGCTCGAGCCGGAGCAGGGGCTGGCTGGCGGGCCGCGCATCGGCGCGGTGTGCGTGGCGTTCAGCGAACTGGACGAGACCTACCGCGACGAGGTGGAGCGCGTCGACCGGCTGTTCGACATGCTGCGCGAGGAGTTCCGCGCGGCGCGGCCGGGGCGCGAGATGAGCCTGGTGTCCCTGACCCGGCTGATCTTCATCAGCCTGCTGCGGCTTTCCGCGCGCTCGCTCAAGGCGCAGCCGACACGGCGCGACGACCTGCAGTTCTTCCACCGCTTCAATGCGCTGATCGAGGAGCACTACGCGGAGCACTGGCCGCTGACCGACTACGCCAGCCAGATCGGCGTGACCGAAGCGCGGCTCAACGATATCTGCCGTCGCGTGGCGGGACTTCCCTCCAAGCGACTGGTGCACGAACGCGTGATGCAGGAGGCCAAGCGCCTGCTGCTGTTCACCGGCAGTTCGGTGAACGAGATCTGCTACCACCTAGGCTTCAAGGACCCGGCCTATTTCAGCCGCTTTTTCACCCGCAATGCCGGGATGGCACCGGGCGAGTATCGGCAGAGCAAGGCGGGGGACAAGGAAGAAGCCTGGCGCTGACCGTCTTTCCCGCATTTCATTAACTTGTTAACGTTGTGCTCCGTTTGAATTCCACCGGAGCCTTCCATGTCCATCCTCGCCAGGCCGCAGCGATTGATCCCGCTGCTCGCCGCCCTGGTAGCCTTCGCGCCGCTGTCCATCGACACCTACCTGCCCAGCCTGCCCCTGATCGCCCGCGACCTCGGTGCAGGGGAGAGCGATGTGCAGATGACCATCAGCGTGTTCCTCGCCGGGCTGTGCCTGGGCATGCTGGGGTACGGGCCGCTGTCCGATCGCTTCGGCCGTCGTCGGCTGCTGCTTGGCGGGATCGTTCTTTATCTGCTGGCGACGATCGGCTGCATCGTGGCCGACAGTTCCACCAGCCTGATTCTCTGGCGCTTCCTTCAGGCACTGGGCGGTGCTTCCGCGGCGGTGCTGGCGCGGGCCATCGTCCGCGACCTGTTCCCACTGGCCGAGGCGGCGCGGGTGCTGTCGCTGATGCACCTGGTGACCATGTTCGCCACCCTGGTGGCGCCGCTGCTGGGTAGTCTGCTGGCGGACATCGCCGGGTGGCGGGCGATCTTCGCCGCGCTGCTGGGTTTCGCCCTGATGTGCCTGCTGGCGGTGACGCTGCGTATCCCGGAGACGCACCCATCGGACAATCGCGGCCGCAGCGTGGCGGACGCCTTCCGCGCCTACTGGATCATCGCCACAGATGCGCGCGCCATCGGTTACCTGCTGTGCATGGGGCTGCCGTTCGGCGGCATGTTCGCCTTCATCACTGCGTCGCCCTTCGTCTACATCGAGCTCTTCGGCGTCTCGCCGCAGACCTACGCCTGGCTGTTCAGCATGAACATCGGCGGGATCATCGTCGTAACGTGGCTGAACGCGCGCCTGGTCGGCCGGCTCGGGCCGCAGCGCATGCTTGGTTTTGGTTCGCTGGTGGCGCTGCTGGCGGGGCTTGGACTGCTGTTCTGTGGCAGCACCGGAATCGGCGGCTTGCCCGCGATCGCGGCCTGCCTTCTGGCCTATGTCAGCGTCACCGGATTGCTCGGCGCCAATTGTGTTGCGAGCTTGCTGGCGCTATTCCCGCGTCAGGCGGGCGCAGCGGCCGGCCTGGCGGTGGCGGGACAGTTCGCCATTGGCGCAGGCCTCAGCGCGCTGGTCGGGGCCCTGGCAAACGGCACGCCGCTGCCGATGTGCGCAGTGGTAGGAAGCGCCGGTATCGGCTGCTTCCTTGCCTTCCTCATGTTGCGGGCCGGGAATGCGCGTCAGTTGGCGGAGCCGGCCTAGGCCGGGTGCCCAGCCAGACGCAGTAGGCGAGCAGCAGACCGCCGGCCACCGCCATCGCCCAGGGACCGCCGAAGCTCGCTGCGATCAGCCCGGCGAGCAGGCCGCCGATGGCGTCGAAGCCGAAGCGGGTGGAGGTGTACAGCGATACCACGCGCCCGCGCAGCTCTTCCGGCGCCTGGCCTTGCAGAATGATGTTGGTGCCGACGTTGTTGATCGTCACGCCGAAGCCCAGCACGGCCATCGCCAGCAACGACAAGGGCAGGTTGCGGCTGACGGCGAAGACGAGCAGGGCGGCGCCGTTGGCGATGGCGGAAAGCAGGATGAGCCGGGGCAGGGCGCCGACGTTCTGCCGCGCGGCGAGAAATACCGAAGACAGCAGCGAGCCGAGCCCGGCTGCACCCCACAGCCAGCCAAGGGTGCGCGCGTCGCCGGCGAAGATGTCGCGGGCGAATACCGGCAGCAGCGAGGCATAGCTGGATGCCGTCAGGTTCACCATCAGCACGCTGAGCATCATCATGCGCACGTTGGGCGTCTGCAGCGCGTAGTTCAGCCCTTCGCGGAACACGCTGCCCATGCTGCCCGTGGCGCGCATCGCCGGCGGCAATCGCACCAGCAGCAGGCCGATGACCAGCGCCAGGTAGGACGCGGCATTCAGCGCGAAGCAGGTCGCCTCGCTGACCATCGCCAGCAGCAGTCCGGCCAGCGGCGGGCCGATGAAGCGCGAGCAGGTGAACAGCGTGGCGTTCAGCGCCAGGGCGTTGGGCAGGTCGTCGCGGTCGTCGACGAAGCGGCTCAGCAACGATTGACGCAGCGGCGTGTCCACCGCGTTCAGCACGCCGAGCAGGGCGGACATTGCGACGATCAGCGTCGGGCCGATCATCCCGCTGGCGGTCAACCCGGCCAGGGTCAGCGCCTGTACCGCCAGCAGGGTCTGGGTGCCGAGCAGCAGCAGGCGCTTGTCGTGACGATCGATCCAGGCACCGGCCAGCGGGCCGACCAGCAATTGCGGCAGCAGCGCGACGCAGGTGGTCACGCCGAGCAGGGCGGCGGAGTTGGTCAGCCGATAGACCAGCCAGGCGAGCGCCACCTGCTGTATCCAGGTGCCGAGAGTGGAAACGGCATGACCGAGGAAATACAGGCGGAAATTGCGGTGACGGAGTGCGCGCAGCGAGGCGGGCCAGGTCGTGGGTGAGGGCATGGAGTTCCTTGGGCGGACTGCGATGGCGAGAAGTTCATATATTAATGAGTTTCCGAGAAAAACCGATAGGAAGCTTTGTTTTTCGTGATATTGGGCCTGCCACTTAGATCGTTAATAACGAAATGAAATTCTGCGAAAAGTGCAATCTAGCCTTTGGAAGTTGCATTCAGGGAGGCCGCGACAGCGTCCCATAATCGCCCTGCCACTCTCGCCATCTCACTCGAGAGCCCTGTCGGATAGGCCCGGGTCGCATCGACGCCCCACGCGCCACTCCGGCAATCAGTCAAAAACAATCAGGGCCGATAACATGAAAAAGCCAAACCCGCTCCTCGAAGACCTGAAAGCCATCCTGCCGGCCATCGCCGCCAACGCCGCCCAGGCGGAGAAGGACCGGATGGTGCCCGCCGAAAACATCGCCCTGCTCAAGGGCATCGGCATGCACCGCGCCTTCCAGCCGAAAGCCTATGGCGGCATGGAAATCTCCCTGCCCGAATTCACCGAGTGCGTGATCGCCCTCGCCGGCGCCTGCGGCGGTACCGCCTGGGCCTTCAGCCTGCTGTGCACCCACAGCCATCAGATGGCGATGTTTTCCAGGCAGGCGCAGGACGAATTCTGGGGCAGCAATCCCGACGCAACCGCGAGCAGCAGTATCGCGCCGTTCGGTCGCGTGGAAGAGACCGAAGGCGGCGTCATCTTCAACGGCGAGATGGGCTGGAGCAGCGGTTGCGACCACGCCGAATGGGCCATCCTCGGCTTCCGCCGTCAGGCCGGCGAAGGCGAGCCGCCGGTGTACTGCTTCGGCGTGGTGCCGCGCAGCGAGTACGAGATTCGTGATGACTGGTTCGTCTGCGGCATGCGCAGCAGCGGCACCAAGACGCTGTTCCTGAAGGACGTGTTCATTCCCAACCACCGCATCGAAGCGGCCAAGGACATGATGGAAGGGCGCTCGGCCGGTTTCGGCCTGTACCCCGACAGCAAGATTTTCTACACCCCGTACCGCCCTTACTTCGCCAGCGGCTTCGCCTCCATCAGCCTGGGCATCGCCGAGCGCATGCTCACAGCCTTCGCCGAGAAGACCAAGAACCGCGTGCGCGCCTACACCGGCGCCAGTGTCGGTACCGCCACGCCGGCCCTGATGCGCCTGGCCGAGTCCACCCATCAGGTCGCGGCGGCCCGCGCCTTCCTGGAAAAGACCTGGGAAGAACACGCCGAACATGGCCGGCAGAAGCGCTACCCGGACCGCCAGACCCTGGCCTATTGGCGCACCAACCAGGGCTATGCGGTGAAGATGTGCATCCAGGCGGTGGATCGCCTGTTCGAGGCTGCTGGTGGCGGAGCCTGGTTCGAGAGCAACGAGATGCAGCGTCTGTTCCGCGACTCGCACATGACCGGCGCCCACGCCTACACCGACTACGACGTCTGTGCGCAGATCCTCGGCCGTGAGCTGATGGGCCTGGAGCCGGATCCGAGTATGGTCTGAGCGTCTGCCCGTGCCCTGGAAGCGTATTCGCTTGCAAAGACTATCTCGCTATCCCGCCGGTCTCGCGCCGGCGTGGAGGAATCTGTGATGAACCGGAACAATGAAGTGGGCGTGGACTCCCGCGCCTTCCGCCGTGCCCTTGGCAATTTCGCCACCGGCGTTACGGTGATGACGGCCGCCTCCGACGGTGAGCGGGTCGGCATGACCGCCAATAGCTTCAACTCGGTATCCCTCGATCCGCCGCTGGTTCTGTGGAGCATCGATAAGCGCTCGACCAGCCTGGCGGTTTTCGAGCGCGCCACACACTATGCGGTCAACGTACTGGCGGCAGACCAGATCGACCTGTCCAATCAGTTTGCCAGACCCTGTGCAGACAAGTTTTCAGGGGTGGCTTGCGAGACAGGCGTTGGCGGCGCGCCGCTATTGCCGGGTTGTGCGGCGCGCTTCCAATGCGAGCTGCACCAGCGGGTGGATGGTGGCGACCACTGGATTCTCATCGGTCGTGTACTGGCATTCGACGATTTGGGGCGTTCACCTCTGCTCTATCATCAGGGCGTGTATTCCAGTGTGCTGCCGCATCCGCGTTTGCGGGAAACCCGGGCGGGAGTGCCGCGTACCACTTTCCAGGGACGCCTGAATCATAACCTCTACTATCTGATGACCCAGGCTCTGCGTTGCTATCAGGCTGACTATCAGCCTCGGCAGATGGCGAGCGGCTTGCGAACCAGCGAGGCTCGCATGCTCATGGTGCTGGAGAAGGACGCCAATGTGGATGTCCCGACTCTCCAGTCGCTGGTGGCAATG
Organism: Pseudomonas sp. ATCC 13867; assembly: GCF_000349845.1. NCBI lineage: Bacteria > Pseudomonadati > Pseudomonadota > Gammaproteobacteria > Pseudomonadales > Pseudomonadaceae > Pseudomonas > Pseudomonas sp. ATCC 13867. Next base: position 1,978,718 of record NC_020829.1, read on the forward strand.
CCGTCGCGCGAAATCGACGAGGCGCAGTCAAACCTATTGCGCAAGGGCTGGTTGCAGGTCAGTGAGAATGGCTGCGGACTAACCCCGGCGGGCATTGACCAGGCTGAGATGTTGTGGCACATCGCCGAGGAGCAGCAGGCAAAGACTTTTGCGCGCTTTACTCCGGCGCAGATCGACACATTCACGGAGGTGCTGAAAGGCTTGATTCGCCCTCTATAGGGCTGACTGCGCAGGCCGGGCGAGCCGATCGCAGGGCGCCCGGCCTGTTCTGCCGATGTGAAATCGGCGCGCTTTCAAAAAGTTGGAACGCTTCCTGCTAAACCCTCTGCAAACGCCCGCTTGGGCGTCAAAAGTTTGATCCGGCGGGCGCGAGTCCCGCCGCAGGGCAGGGGAGTCGAGGGTGGACCGCACGCAACTGATCAGCAACGTTCGCAGCAATCTGGCGGGCCTGGGCCGGGGCAATCTCGGCGTGCCGCTGCTGCTGCTGGCCATGCTGGGCATGATGACCCTGCCGATCCCGCCGTTCCTGCTGGACGTGCTGTTCACCTTCAACATCGCCCTGTCCATCGTGGTCCTGCTGGTCTGCGTGTACGCGCTGCGGCCGCTGGACTTCGCCGTGTTCCCGACCATCCTGCTGGTCGCAACCCTGTTGCGCCTGGCGCTGAACGTCGCTTCCACCCGCGTGGTGCTGCTCCACGGCCATGACGGCCACGCTGCCGCAGGCAAGGTGATCCAGGCATTCGGCGAGGTGGTGATCGGCGGCAACTACGTGGTCGGCATCGTGGTCTTCGCGATCCTCATGATCATCAACTTCGTGGTGGTTACCAAGGGCGCCGGGCGTATCTCCGAGGTGAGCGCGCGCTTCACCCTCGACGCCATGCCCGGCAAGCAGATGGCTATCGACGCCGACCTCAACGCCGGCCTGATCGAGCAGGCGGAGGCCAAGAAGCGCCGCGCCGAGGTGGCCCAGGAGGCGGACTTCTACGGTTCGATGGACGGTGCCAGCAAGTTCGTCCGTGGCGACGCCGTCGCCGGCCTGCTGATTCTCTTCATCAACCTCATCGGTGGCATCGCCATCGGCATGCTCCAGCACTCGATGAGCTTCGGCGACGCCGGCAAGGTCTACGCCCTGCTGACCATCGGTGACGGCCTGGTGGCGCAGTTGCCGTCGCTGCTGCTGTCCACTGCCGCGGCGATCATGGTGACCCGCGTCTCCAGCGCCGAGGACATGGGCCAGCAGGTCAACCGGCAGATGTTCGCCTCGCCCAAGGCGCTGGCGATTTCCGCCGCGATCCTGATCGCGATGGGGCTGGTGCCGGGCATGCCGCACGTTTCCTTCATTGGTCTCGGCGGTCTGGCTGCTGGCGGCGCGTACCTGATCTGGCAACGCCAGCGCCAGGCGGCGCAGCAGGCCGAGCAGGAAACCCAGCGCCAGCAGGAACTGCTGCCGGCCCAGCGCGCCCAGGAAACCAAGGAACTGGGCTGGGACGACGTGACCCCGGTGGACATGGTTGGCCTGGAGGTCGGTTACCGCCTGATTCCGCTGGTGGACCGCAACCAGGGCGGCCAGTTGCTGGCGCGGATCAAGGGCGTACGCAAGAAGCTGTCCCAGGACCTGGGCTTCCTGATGCCCTCGGTACACATCCGCGACAACCTCGACCTGCTGCCCAACGCCTACCGCCTGACGCTGATGGGCGTGAGCGTGGCCGAAGCCGAGATCTACCCGGACCGCGAGCTGGCGATCAACCCTGGCCAGGTGTTCGGCACCCTCAACGGTATTGCCGGCAAGGACCCGGCATTCGGGCTTGAAGCGGTGTGGATCGAGCCGTCCCAGCGCGACCAGGCGCAGTCCCTGGGCTACACCGTGGTGGACGCCAGCACCGTGGTCGCCACCCACCTCAACCAGGTGCTGCACAAGCACGCCCACGAGCTGCTCGGCCACGAGGAGGTCCAGCAACTGATGCAACTGCTGGCCAAGACTTCGCCCAAGCTCGCCGAAGAGCTGGTGCCGGGGATGATTTCCCTGTCGACTCTGCTCAAGGTCCTGCAGGCGCTGCTGCAGGAGCAGGTGCCGGTGCGTGACATCCGCACCATCGCCGAGGCCATCGCCAACGTTGCCGCCAAGAGTCAAGATCCCGCCGCGATGGTGGCGGCGGTTCGCGTCGCGCTGTCCCGCGCAATCGTGCAAACCATTGTGGGACTAGAGCCGGAGCTGCCTGTGATTACCCTGGAACCCAGGTTGGAACAGATATTGCTCAATAGTCTTCAGAAGGCCGGACAGGGCTCCGAAGACGGCATGTTGCTGGAGCCCGGAATGGCCGAAAAGCTGCAACGCTCGATGGTCGAGGCGGCGCAGCGCCAGGAAATGCTCGGCAAGCCGGCGATCCTGCTGGTGGCCGGTCCGGTCCGCGCAATGATGTCCCGATTCGCGCGGATGGCGGTCCCCACCATGCACGTGCTGGCTTACCAGGAAATCCCGGACAACAAACAAGTCACTATCGTTGCCACCGTTGGGCAGCAATAGTCGGAAGTTGGATAGAGTGCATCGAGGTCCCAGGCCATGCAGGTAAAACGCTTCTTCGCCGCCGATATGCGTCAGGCCATGAAACTGGTCCGCGACGAGTTGGGCCCGGACGCCGCGATCATCGGCAATCGCCGTGTCGCCGGCGGCGTCGAGCTGACCGCGGCGCTGGACTACCAGGCCCCGGTGGCGGCGAGCAAGCCGAACCCGGCGCTGGAAGCCGAACTGCGCAAGACCCAGGCGCGCATCGCCGAGGCCAAGGCCGAACTGAGCGAGCCGGCTCGCATGAGCGAGGCCGTGCGCAAGGACCGTCAAATGTACGGCGCCGAAGCGCCGCGTCGCAGCGCTGCCGAAACCCTCGCCGAAACCATGACCGCACCGGCGGCCGCCAGCGTCGGCCAACAGGCGCTGGACGCCATGCGCTTCGAGCTCAACGGCCTGCGTGAACTGATCGAAGTGCAACTGGGCTCCATTGCCTGGAACCAGTTGCAGAACCAGCGTCCGAAGCAGGCCAACCTGTGGCGTCGCCTGCAGCGCATGGGCCTGCCGGCGGACCTGTCGCGCAGCCTGCTGGAGAAAGTGGCCTCCATCGCCGAGCCGAAACAGGCCTGGCGCATGCTGCTGGCGCACCTGGCACGCTCGATCAGCACCCCGGAAATCGACCTGCTGGAGCAGGGCGGAGTGGTCGCGCTGGTCGGTCCGGCAGGCATGGGCAAGACCACCACCCTGGCCAAGCTGGCCGCTCGCTACGTACTGAAGTACGGCGCGCAGAGCATCGCCCTGGTGTCGATGGACAGCTTCCGCATCGGCGCGCAGGAGCAGATCAAGACCCTCGGCCGCATCCTCAACGTGCCGGTGACCCTGGTCGATCCGGGCCAGTCGCTGATCCAGGCGATGGCGCCGCTGGCGCGCAAGCGCCTGGTGCTGATCGATACCGCCGGCCTGCCCGCCACCGATCCGGCGCTGCGCATGCAGCTCGAAGCGCTGGCCGCGCAGAGCCTGAACGTGAAGAATTACCTCGTGCTGGCCGCGACCAGCCAGAGCCAGGTGCTCAAGGCCGCCTGGCAGAACTATCGTTCGTGCGGCCTGGCCGGGTGCGTCCTGACCAAGCTGGACGAAGCCGGCAGCCTCGGCGAAGCCCTGGCTCTGGCTATCGGTCAGCGTCTCCCGGTAGCCTATCTGGCGGATGGTCCGCGGATTCCGGATGATCTGCAGGTGGCGCGCAGTCACCAGTTGGTCAGCCGCGCGGTGAGTCTGCAGGCGCCGGAAGAACCGAGCGAGGATGCAATGGCCGACATGTTCGCCGGCCTGTACCAGCAGCCGGTGCGTTGCGCCGGTTGAGCGAATTGAACGGCCCCGTGGTGGGGCGAAGGGCGGCCGACAGGGCCACCCGGCGATGCGGATGCTCTGGGAGACGATCCGCGAACGCCGGAAGCGGTAGAGCACCGCGGCCGGCAGGGCCGCAGCGCCAGGGGGCGCGGCGGTCGAACGACGAGACAAGGTATTGATATGGGCATGCATCCTGTACAGGTAATCGCAGTCACCGGCGGCAAGGGTGGTGTCGGCAAGACCAATGTGTCGGTGAACCTGTCGCTGGCGCTGGCCGATCTGGGCCGTCGCGTCATGCTGCTGGACGCCGACCTGGGCCTGGCCAACGTCGACGTGCTGCTGGGCCTGACGCCCAAGCGCACGCTGGCCGACGTCATCGAAGGCGAATGCGACCTGCGCGACGTGATCCTCCAGGGCCCCGGCGGCGTGCGCATCGTCCCGGCGGCCTCCGGCACGCAGAGCATGGTGCACCTCACGCCGATGCAGCACGCCGGCCTGATCCAGGCCTTCAGCGACATCAGCGACAACATCGACGTGCTGGTGGTGGACACCGCCGCCGGCATCGGCGACTCGGTGGTGAGCTTCGTCCGCGCAGCGCAGGAAGTGCTGCTGGTCGTCTGTGATGAACCCACTTCCATCACCGATGCCTACGCTTTGATCAAGCTGCTCAACCGCGACTACGGCATGACCCGCTTCCGCGTACTGGCGAACATGGCGCACAGCCCCCAGGAGGGCCGCAACCTGTTCGCCAAGCTGACCAAGGTCACCGACCGCTTCCTCGACGTGGCGCTGCAGTACGTGGGCGCCATCCCGTACGACGAATCGGTGCGCAAGGCGGTGCAGAAGCAGCGTTCGGTGTATGAGGCGTTTCCGCGCAGCAAGGCTTCCCTGGCCTTCCGCGCGATAGCGCAGAAAGTCGACAGCTGGCCGCTGCCGGCCAATCCGCGAGGGCACCTGGAGTTCTTCGTCGAACGCCTGGTGCAGCATCCGACCACGGGTTCGGCCGTATGATGACGGCCTCCGGAGCGCGTATGTACAGCAAGGCGCAGGCGCAGAACTCCCAGGACCAACTGATCCAGCGGTACGCGCCGCTGGTCAAGCGTATCGCCTACCACCTGCTCGGCCGCCTGCCGGCCAGCGTGCAGGTGGAGGACCTGATGCAGGCCGGCATGATCGGCCTGCTGGAAGCCTCGAAGAAATACGACGCCGGCAAGGGCGCGAGCTTCGAAACCTATGCTGGCATCCGCATCCGTGGCGCCATGCTCGACGAGGTGCGCAAGGGCGACTGGGCCCCGCGTTCGGTGCATCGCAACACCCGCATGGTCAGTGATGCGATCCGCGCCGTCGAGGCCAGAACCGGTCGTGACGCTAAAGATCAGGAAGTTGCTGCCGAACTCAATATGAGTCTCGAAGATTATTACGGCATCCTCAGCGACACCCAGGGCAGCCGGCTGTACAGCTTCGACGATCTGCTGCAGGACGGCGAGCAGGGCAGCGGCCTGGCCGAAGATGCTTCGCACCAGGGCAACGAGCCCGCCCACGGTCTGGAAGACGAACGCTTCCAGGCGGCGCTCGCCGACGCCATCACCAAGCTGCCCGAACGCGAGCGGCTGGTGCTGGCGCTGTACTACGACGAGGAACTGAACCTCAAGGAGATCGGCGAAGTGCTGGGCGTCAGCGAATCCCGGGTCAGCCAGTTGCACAGCCAGTGCGCCGCGCGCCTGCGGGCACGCCTGGCGGAGTGGCGAGCGCACTGAGCTTCGGGTAGTTTCGCGTCGGATTTTTCTTGCGAGAAAGCCTCAGGTCTTGAGTTTTCTCCTGGGCGCCGTCCCTTTGACGCCGCCCACACGGGATGAGCGCACGCCGCTCAATGAATTGACGGTACGCCCGCCAGGACGTGCCTGGTATCGATGGAGGTCGGTTTGGACAAGAATATGAAAATTCTCATCGTGGACGATTTTTCCACGATGAGGCGCATCATCAAGAACCTCCTGCGGGACCTGGGGTTCACCAACACCGCGGAGGCCGACGACGGCACCACCGCGCTGCCGATGCTGCACAGCGGCAATTTCGACTTCCTCGTCACCGACTGGAACATGCCCGGCATGACCGGCATCGACCTGCTGCGCGCGGTGCGCGCCGACGAGCGCCTGAAGCACCTGCCGGTGCTGATGGTCACCGCCGAGGCCAAGCGCGACCAGATCATCGAAGCGGCCCAGGCCGGGGTCAACGGCTATGTGGTCAAGCCTTTCACCGCTCAGGTGCTGAAAGAAAAGATCGAGAAGATTTTCGAGCGGGTCGGCAGCTAGTAGGGTCTGTTGATGTTTCGCCGCTTGCGCCGAAACACCAACAGCCCCTCGCATCAAGAGGGCGTCATGGATCTCGTCAACGAATCCGCGGGTGACTTCGAGTCGACCCTGAAAAAACACGCGCGCGAATTGGTCGATTGCCTGGAGCAGGGTGATGTGCAGACCGCCGTGCAACTGATCTCCGAGCTCAACCAGGCGCGCGATCGCGGGCTCTACCAGGAAGTCGGCAAGCTCACCCGCGAGCTGCACAACGCCATCGTCAACTTCCAGATCGATCCCAGTTCCCCGCGCGCCCAGGAAGTCTCGCAGATCGCCGACGCCACCGACCGCCTGTCCTACGTGGTGACGATGACCGAGAAAGCGGCCAACCGCACCATGGACCTGGTGGAAGAGTGCACCCCGGTGGTGATGCACATCGAGACCCAGGCCAAGGCGCTGCAGGAAGACTGGTCGCGCTTCATGCGTCGCGAGCTGGGCCCCGACGCCTTCCGCGACCTGGCCAAGCGCGTCGAGCAGTTCCTCTACATCAGCGCCCAGGACAGCCGCAAGCTCTCCGCGCACCTCAACGACATCCTCCTCGCACAGGACTTCCAGGACCTCACCGGGCAGGTGATCAAGCGCGTCACCAGGCTGGTCACCGAGGTCGAGGCGAACCTGGTCAAGCTGGTCTGGATGGCCGGCCAGGTGGACCGTTACGCGGGCATCGAGCACGACCACGACGGCATGCGCGACGCGGTGGAAAAAGAAAGATCGTCCAAGGGTGAAGGTCCGCAGATCGCTGCCGATACAAGAAAGGACGTCGTATCCGGTCAGGACGATGTCGACGATCTGTTGTCCAGCCTTGGTTTTTAGGCGTCCGCTGACGCTGTAGAGGGAGCACCGAATGAGCTTCGACGCCGATGACGAGATCCTCCAGGACTTCCTGGTGGAGGCCGGCGAGATCCTCGAGCAACTGTCCGAGCAACTGGTCGAGCTGGAAAGCCGACCCGATGATATGGACCTGCTCAATGCGATTTTCCGTGGGTTCCACACCGTCAAGGGCGGCGCGGGCTTTCTCCAGCTGAACGCGCTGGTGGAGTGCTGCCACATCGCCGAGAACGTGTTCGACATCCTGCGCAAGGGCGAGCGTCGCGTGGATGCCGAACTGATGGATGTGGTCCTGCAGGCGCTGGACACCGTCAACGTCATGTTCCAGCAAGTGCGCGATGCGCAAGAGCCGACCCCGGCCACGCCTGAGCTGCTGGCGGCGCTGTCGCGCCTGGCCGAGCCGGGGGCCGCTCCCGCCGAAACTCCCGCTGCGGTCGTTGCCGAGCCTGTCGTTGAAGAAGCCCCGGCCGCTGCGGCCGCGTATGGCGACATCACCGACGCCGAGTTCGAACAGCTGATGGATGCCCTCGAGCCTGCCGCAGAAGCGCCTGCTGCGCCGGTTGGCAGCGGTGGCGACGACATCACCGACGACGAATTCGAAGCACTGCTCGACCAGTTGCACGGCAAGGGCCAGTTCAGCGCTGCTGCCAAGGAACCCGTCAGCGCGGCTCCGGCACCGGTTGCCGAGGCGCCCGCCGCCGGTGCTGGCGACGAGATCAGCGACGACGAGTTCGAAGCGCTGCTCGACCAGTTGCACGGCAAGGGCCAGTTCACCGGCGCGAAGGAAGAAGCCGCTGCTCCCGTCGAGGCTGCTGCTGCCGAGGTCAAGCCCGAGGAAGCTCCGGCTGCCGGTGGCGACGACAACATCACCGACGACGAATTCGAGAAGCTGCTCGACGAGCTGCACGGCAAGGGCCAGTTCACTGGCGCGAAGGAAGAGCCGGTCGCAGCTGCACCATCCAATGCACAGCCCAAAGCGGCTGCTGCACCTGCGCCCAAGCCCGCTGCCGCTCCGGCGCCGGCCGCTGCCGCCAAGCCTGCTGCGGCCAAGCCCGCCGCTGCCGCTGCAGAGAAACCGGCCAACGAAGCGGAAACCACCGTGCGCGTGGACACCGCGCGCCTGGACGAGATCATGAACATGGTCGGCGAACTGGTGCTGGTGCGTAACCGCCTGGTGCGCCTGGGCGCCAACAGCGGCGACGAGGCGATGGCCAAGGCCGTCTCCAACCTCGATGTGGTCACCGCTGACTTGCAGTCAGCGGTCATGAAGACCCGCATGCAGCCGATCAAGAAGGTCTTCGGGCGCTTCCCGCGACAGGTCCGCGACCTGGCTCGCAGCCTGAAGAAAGAGATCAACCTGGAACTGATCGGCGAAGAGACCGACCTCGACAAGAACCTGGTCGAGGCCCTGGCCGACCCGTTGGTGCACCTGGTGCGCAACGCCGTGGACCACGGCATCGAAGGCCCCGACGAGCGCGAGGCCGCCGGCAAGTCGCGTTCGGGCAAGGTGGTGCTGTCCGCCGAGCAGGAAGGCGACCACATCCTGTTGTCGATCTCCGACGACGGCAAAGGCATGGACCCGGACGTGCTGCGCGCCAAGGCCGTGGAGAAGGGCCTGCTGGACAAGGATGCGGCCGATCGCCTGTCCGAGTCCGACTGCTACAACCTGATCTTCGCCCCGGGCTTCTCGACCAAGACCGAGATCTCCGACGTCTCCGGCCGTGGTGTCGGTATGGACGTGGTGAAGACCAAGATTTCCCAGCTCAACGGCATCATCAACATCTACTCGGCCAAGGGTCAGGGCTCGAAGATCGTCATCAAGGTCCCGCTGACCCTGGCGATCATGCCGACCCTGATGGTGATGCTGGGCAACCAGGCCTTCGCCTTCCCGCTGGTCAACGTCAACGAGATCTTCCACCTCGACCTGTCGAACACCAACGTGGTCGATGGCCAGGAAGTGGTGATCGTCCGCGACAAGGCCCTGCCGTTGTTCTACCTCAAGCGCTGGCTGGTGCCGGGCGCGCAGTATGACGAGCCGGGCGAGGGCCACGTGGTGATCCTCTCCGTGGGCACCCAGCGCATCGGCTTCGTGGTCGACCAGTTGGTGGGCCAGGAAGAGGTGGTGATCAAGCCGCTGGGCAAGATGCTGCAGGGCACGCCGGGCATGGCCGGGGCCACCATCACCGGGGACGGGCGCATCGCGCTGATCCTCGATGTGCCGAGCATGCTCAAGCGCTACGCGCGGCGTATCTGATTCTTGCGCGTGTGGGGGCGCCCGCGCGCGTGGCAAGGCTTCATTCAGGAGTGTCTATGGCTGTCAAAGTCCTGGTGGTGGACGATTCGGGATTCTTCCGTCGCCGTGTCTCGGAGATCCTCTCCGCCGATCCGCAGATCCAGGTGGTCGGCACGGCCACCAATGGCCGCGAGGCGATCGACCAGGTGCTGGCGCTCAAGCCCGACGTGATCACCATGGACTACGAGATGCCGCTGATGGACGGCATCACCGCCGTGCGGACCATCATGCAGCGCTGCCCGACGCCGGTGCTGATGTTCTCCTCGCTGACCCACGAGGGCGCGCGGGTGACCCTGGACGCGCTGGATGCCGGCGCGGTGGACTACCTGCCGAAGAACTTCGAGGACATCTCGCGCAACCCGGACAAGGTCCGCCAACTGCTGTGCGAGAAGGTCCATACCATTGCCAAGAGCAATCGCCGCTTCGCCGCCTACGCCTCCTACTCCGGTAGCGCTTCGGCTTCCGCGCCCGCCGCCGGCGGTACCCCGCGCCAGGCCGCGACGGCCCCCTCCGGCGGCCAGGCGCCCGCCGCTCCCGCGCCGGCGACCTCCGCCGCCCCAAAGCGTAAGGCCTACCGGCTGGTGGCCATCGGTACGTCCACCGGTGGGCCGGTGGCGCTGCAGCGGGTCCTGACCCAGTTGCCCGCCAATTTTCCCGCGCCGCTGGTGCTGATCCAGCACATGCCGGCGGCCTTCACCAAGGCCTTCGCCGAGCGCCTGGACAAACTGTGCAGGATCACCGTCAAGGAAGCCGAGGACGGCGACCTGCTGCGCCCCGGTGTGGCCCTGCTGGCCCCCGGCGGCAAGCAGATGATGGTCGACGCCCGTGGCGCGATCCGCATCCTGCCCGGTGACGAGCGCCTGAACTACAAGCCCTGCGTCGACGTGACCTTCGGTTCCGCGTCCAAGGCCTACGGCGACAAGGTGCTGGCGGTGGTCCTCACCGGCATGGGCGCCGATGGCCGCGAAGGTGCGCGCATGCTCAAGCAGGGCGGTGCCCAGGTGTGGGCGCAGGATGAAGCCAGCTGCGTGATCTACGGCATGCCGATGGCGATCGCCAAGGCGGGCCTGGCCGACGCGGTGTACAGCCTGGACGACATCGGCCGCCACCTCACCGAGGCCTGCGGCTGATGGATGTGCTCAGCCTGGTCGGCCTGATCCTCGCGCTGGTCGCCATCATCGGCGGCAACTTCCTCGAGGGCGGGCATGTCGGCGCGCTGGCCAACGGCCCGGCGGCGCTGATCGTGGTCGGTGGCACCCTGGCCGCCGCGCTGCTGCAGACCCCGGTGGCGGTGCTCAAGCGTTCGCTGCACATGCTGCGCTGGATCATCCTGCCGCCCAGGGTGGACCTGGTCGGCGGCATCGGCCACGTGGTCGGCTGGAGCATGACCGCGCGCAAGGAAGGCCTGCTGGGCCTGGAAGGCGTCGCCGACGCCGAACGCGATCCTTACGCGCGCAAGGGTCTGCAATTGCTGGTGGACGGCGCCGAGCCGGAAGCCATCCGCAGCATTCTCGAAGTCGACCTGTACAACCAGGAAAGCCGCGATCTGGCGGCGGCCAAGGTGTTCGAAAGCATGGGCGGCTACTCGCCGACCATCGGCATCATTGGCGCGGTCATGGGCCTGATCCACGTGATGGGCAACCTCGCCGACCCCAGCCAGCTGGGCAATGGCATCGCCGTGGCCTTCGTTGCCACCATCTACGGCGTGGGCCTGGCCAACCTGTTGCTATTGCCGGTGGGCAACAAGCTCAAGAGCATCGTGCTGCGCCAGTCCTGCTACCGCGAAATGCTGATGGAGGGCCTGCTGTCCATCGCCGAGGGCGAGAACCCGCGCTCCATCGAATTGAAGCTGCAAGGCTTCGTCGGCTGAGGAGGGGACATCAATGCCTCGCCGTCGCCGCCACGAGGAACACGAGAATCACGAACGCTGGCTGGTGTCCTACGCGGACTTTATCACCCTGCTGTTCGCCTTCTTCGTGGTGATGTACTCGATCTCCTCGATCAACGAGGGCAAGTACAAGATCCTCTCGGAAACCCTGACCGGCGTGTTCAACCAGGCCGACCGCTCGGTGCGTCCGATCCCCATCGGCGAGGAGCGGCCACGTACCCAGCAGCCGGACCAGTCGCTGAACGAGCCGCAGGACGAAGGTCAGGCCCAGGGCAGCCCGGATACCTTGCAGCAGATATCCAGCAGCATGCGCGAGGCGTTCGGCGAACTGATCAAGAGCGATCAGGTCAGCGTGCGCGGCAACGAGTTCTGGATCGAGATCACCCTCAATTCCAGCCTGTTGTTCCCCAGCGGCGATGCGATTCCCAATGACACCGCCTTTGGCATCATCGAGAAGGTCGCCAGGATTCTGGCGCCTTACCGCAACCCGGTGCATGTCGAAGGCTTCACCGACAACGTGCCGATCCACAATGCCCAGTACCCGACCAACTGGGAACTGTCGGCGGCCCGCGCCGCGAGCATCGTGCGCATGCTCGCCCAGGACGGGCTGGATGCCGGCCGGCTGGCGGCGGTGGGCTATGGTGAGTTTCAGCCGGTGGCCGACAACGCCACGGCGGACGGGCGAGCCCGCAATCGTCGGGTGGTGCTGGTGATTTCCCGCAACCTCGAGGTGCGCCGCAGCGTGAGCGGCGTGGGCAGCGGCAAGGCGCAGCCCGATCCGGCGCTGCGTCACGCTGGCACGCAACCTGCACCGGTGGTTGCCAGCGAGGCGCCCGGCAGTGGCGCCGTCAATTCTTCGACGTCGGTTGCGGGAGAGTGAAACGTGACGACCCTGAACCGATCCTGTGCAAGCGGGGAGCGAGCACTATGAAAGTCTGGGCGGTAGCCAACCAGAAAGGTGGCGTCGGCAAGACCACATCCTCCATCGCCCTGGCGGGCCTGTTGGCCGACGCCGGCAAGCGTGTGCTGATCGTCGACCTCGATCCGCACGGCTCGATGACCAGCTATTTCGGCCACGACCCGGACACCCTGGAGCACAGCGTGTTCGACCTGTTCCTGCACCAGGGCAACGTGCCCGAGGGGCTGCCGGAGTCGCTGCTGCTGCCCACCAGTCACGAGAACATCCGCCTGCTGCCGTCGAGTACCGCGCTGGCCACCCTGGAGCGCCAGTCGCCGGGGCAGAACGGCCTGGGCCTGGTGATCGCCAAGAGCTTGGCGCAGTTGTGGAGCCAGTTCGACCACGCGATCATCGACAGCCCGCCGCTGCTCGGCGTGCTGATGGTCAACGCGATGGCGGCCAGCCAGCACCTGGTGATCCCGGTGCAGACCGAGTTCCTCGCCCTGAAGGGCCTGGAACGCATGGTCAACACCCTGAAGATGGTCAACCGCTCGCGCAAGCAGGCGCTGCCCTTCACCATCGTGCCGACCCTGTTCGACCGTCGTACCCAGGCATCGCTGGGCGCGCTGCGGATGTTGCGCGACACCTATCCCGAGACGCTCTGGCAGGCCTTCGTGCCGGTGGATACCAAGCTGCGCGACGCCAGCCGCCACGGCCTGGTGCCCTCGCGCAACGAGGCCGGCAGCCGGGGCGTGATCGCCTACCGCGCCTTGCTCAAGCACCTGCTGACCCAGGTGCCGGCGGCGCAGGTGGCTTGAGCATGGCGAGCCTGAATTTCCGACGAGAGCGTTCAAGTCTCGTCACCCAGCGGCCGATAGGCTGGAAAGTCCCTTTGCGCGGTCATCAACCATGAGTCGTTCCGCTACCGCCACGCGCCCCCAGCTTGCGCTGCAGTCCTATCTGGACGCGCTGCTGCAGGATGCTTTCGAAGAGTTCGCCGACGAACCGCCGGCGCCCGTCGTCGCGCCCGAAGCTCCGGCAGCGGTTGCCCTGGCCAGTGCCGAGATCGTGGCGTCGGCCGTTGTCGAGCCCCCGTCGACCCTGGTGTCGCCGCAGCGCGACAGCGTCAGCCTGGATGAATTTGAAGCCGCGGTGCTCGAGGAGCAGGTGCGTGATGCCCGGCTGAGCGTTGCCCACGAGCCCGCTGCGCGTCCGGTCGGGGCCGAGCCGGTGGTGCCGCACACCGCGTCTCCGGCGCAGAGCGCGCAGGTCATCGAACTGCGCCAGCCGGGCAGCGCCGAACTGCCGGTCGCGCCGCTGGCGCTGCTGGACGACGGCCGGCCGGTATGGGCCGCCGAACCTTTCGAATGCCTGCTGTTCGACGTCGCCGGGCTGACCCTGGCGGTGCCGCTGGTCTGCCTGGGTTCGATCTATCCGCTGGCGGGCCACGATCTGACTCCGCTGTTCGGCCAGCCGGACTGGTTCCTCGGCATCCTGCCGGGTCAGGCCGGCAACCTGAAGGTGCTGGACACCGCGCGCTGGGTGATGCCCGAGCGCTACCGCGACGACTATCGCGAAGGCTTGCAGTATGTGATTTCCGTGCAGGGCTACGAGTGGGGGCTGGCGGTGCACCAGGTCAGCCGCTCGGTGCGCCTGGATCCGTCCGAGGTGAAGTGGCGCACCCAGCGCCAGCAACGCCCGTGGCTGGCCGGCACGGTGATCGAGCAGATGTGCGCGCTGCTGGACGTCTCGGCGCTGGCCGAACTGATCGCCAGCGGCGCAACGCGGCGCCCTCGGCATTGAGTGCGCGCCGATCCATTTAACGAAATTCACCATGCCCCCGGCGGCGTGGTTCGACGAAGAGGCGAGGGGATATGAAGAAAACGTCAGCGCAAGGTGCCGAAGATCCGATTCTGCAGTGGGTCACCTTCCGCCTGGACAACGAGACCTACGGCATCAACGTGATGCAGGTCCAGGAAGTGCTGCGCTACACCGAGATCGCGCCGGTGCCGGGTGCCCCGAGCTACGTGCTGGGCATCATCAACCTGCGCGGCAACGTGGTGACCGTGATCGACACCCGCCAGCGCTTCGGCCTGGACCCGGCGCCGGTCTCGGACAATACCCGCATCGTCATCATCGAAGCCGACAAGCAGGTGGTGGGCATCCTGGTCGACAGCGTCGCCGAGGTGGTCTACCTGCGCCAGTCCGAGATCGAGACCGCGCCGAACGTCGGTAACGAGGAATCGGCCAAGTTCATCCAGGGCGTGTGCAACAAGAACGGCGAACTGCTGATCCTGGTCGAGCTGGACAAGATGATGACCGAGGAAGAGTGGTCGGAGCTGGAGAGCATCTGAGGTGCTGTCGATTGCACTGGTGATCCTCGGGCTGGCCTGTGCGGGCCTTGCCGGGACCTGCGTCTGGCTGGCGGGGCGTCAGCGCGTCCAGCAGGCGCAGGCGGCGGAACAGGCCGGACGGATCGCCGAGCTGGAGCAGCGCCTGAAGGAGCTGGGCAAGCGCATCGAGTCCTACCAGCAGATCAACGTCCGCATGGGCGAGGAATTGCGCGAACTCGGCAAGCAGGTTGCGCCCTTGCCCGAGCGCCTGACGCGCATGGAGCAGCGCGATCCCGCCAGTCTGACCTTCAGTCAGGCCGCGCGCCTGGTCGGCATGGGGGCGAGTCCCGAGGACCTGACCCAGAGCTGCGGCCTGTCCCAGGCCGAGGCCGAACTGGTCGCTCGCCTGCATCAGGGCAAGGCGCGCGACTAGCCCGTCGTCCGCAAAAACAAGGCCCCGGAAGCGGGGCCCTGTTTTCAGCCCGCGTTCGCTCAGGCTTTGCGGTTCTTCGTGCCGGTATCGAAGCGCTGCGCGACAAGTCCCAGCGCGACAAGTCCCAGCGCGACGATGACCGCGGCGAGCAGCAGCGTGTAGACCATTGCTGAACGGGTTCCAGCTTTCGTTCGAAGGCTTCCGCCGCGCTCTGCCGGGGAGCGAATGCTCGCGGCCCTGTACGGGGTGGGAGGCTCTGTAGTGGGGCCAGGGCGTCCGATGGATTCTTCGGAATCGTTCGTTGTAGTGCATTAGCTACGCGTATTTCGGATTTGCCTGATAAAAATTTGGTCGGATCATCGTTAGATTGGCCCTGTCAGAAACTTTCCTGAGGGCCACCGATATGGCCGCCATTTCGCGACGGGCTATGGTGTTGTGCGCGCATCCGGGCCGATTGATGGATTACGGCGCACTGCTCAATTGCCTGGAGTTCTATCACCTGAGCCTCTGCCAGGACCTGGACGAGGTGCGCAAGGTGCTGGCCAGCCAGCAGCGCTACAGCTTGTTCATCCACGACGACTTCGTGCCCGGCCCCGATGAGCTGGTGAGCTTGAAAACCCTTGGCCAGAGCAACGCCTTCCGCCAGTTCGTGCTGGTCGGGAGCTACAGCGCTGAAGAAAAGACCGGGCTCTTCCAGTGGGCGTGGCGGCATCGCGTGCCGCTGCTGCGGGTGCTGGACAAGCCGGTCTCCCTGGCGCAGTTGCGTGAGATCACCGACAGCCTGGTGCTCTACCACGGCGAGGATGAGCAGCCGATTCGAGCATCCGTGAGCGAGCTCCAGGATTACCAGGTGCCCGAGACGCCGCGCCGAGGCCGTGCCTGAGGTCGAGCGCTATCGGTCGGTCCGGGGGCCGGGTCCTTCCAACTGCAGCGGTTCGCCAGCGGGGGCCGTTGCGTCCAGCGGGCTCTTGCCTTTCAGGTACCAGGCGAAGGCGATGATCTCGGCGATGGTGCGATAGAGCGCCTCGGGAATCGCTTCGCCCAGCTCCAGCCGAGCCAGCAGGCGCACCAGGTCGGCGTTCTCGTAGATCGGCACGTCGTGATGGCGCGCGATGGCGAGGATGGTTTCGGCCAGTTCGTCGTCGCCCTTGGCCGTGAGGGTCGGTGCGCTCTGCCCGTCGTAGTTGAGGGCGATGACCTGGCGCGGGGCTTTCTTCGACATGCTCATGCGGTTTCATCCACCCAGCGTTGCTCCACGGCGGTCCGTGTACCTTGGGGCGGTTTGCCCAGGTTGCAGGACAGTTCGCCAACGCTGAGTCCGGCGTCGTTCAGGCGCTGGCGCAGGGCGCCCAGCTCGCGGTCGATCAGGCTGGCGGTGCTGGCGCGCTCGGCCCAGAGCTGGCTGGTGATGCTGCCGTGGGCGAGGGTGGCCTGGGCTTGCAGCGGACCGAGCGGGTCGAGGTCGAAGGCCAGTTCCACGCGCCAGAGCGTGTCGGGCTGCTCGCGTTCGCTGCCTTGTCGTTCTTCCTGCTGAATGCGTACTTGCAGTGGCACCAGGTTGTGCTGCTGGCGCAGGGGGATTTCCATCTGCCAGGTGTTGAGCAGGGTGCCGTCGGGCAGCACTTCGTTCTGCGACAGGCTGGACAACTGGTGGGTCTGCAGGCGCGCCACCGCGGCGGCGGCCAGCTTGAGCAGGGATTCCAGGTCGCCGTCTTCCTCCAGTTGGCGCGCCAGGCGGCTGGGCAGCGGGAAACCGACCGGCGACGGCGTACGTCCGCCCGTCTGGCCGATTACGCCAAGGGCATTGCGTACGAAGGCCGGCAGCGACTGCGCCAGATGGCTGGCTCCGGCCAGGGCGTTGCCCGAGAGATTGCCCAGCACCGAGGCGGCAGTGCCGTTCTGGGCGGGCAGCAACTGGGCGATCAGGCGCAGCAGATTGCCCTTGAGGTCCTGTGGCAAACCTTCCGCACCGCGCAACAGTTGGGCTTCGAGGAATACGCCGCTCTGCTGGATGGCCTGGGCCACGCCCTTGGCGTCGCCGAGTTGGCGGGGCTCGGGGAGGGCGCTCAGCAGCTTGTCCACCGCCTGTCGCAGCTCGGGGCTGAGCGATTGGCCGCGTCCCGCGCCCTGCAGCGCGTGGAACAGTCCTTCCAGCGAGCCTTGCCGGCCCTGCTGGGCGGCCAGTTGCTGGTTGAGGTCGAGCTGGTCGAGACGGCTGGTCAGCGGCAGGAACTGCAGGGCCTGCTGGCCCTGGACCCGCGCGCTGAGCAGGCTGCCCAGGGGCAGCGAGTGGGGCGACTCGAGACTCAACTGGCGTCCCGCCAGTGGTGTGTTCAGCAGGCGGACCAGCACCTGGTAGAGGGCCTGGTCCGCCTTGCCCTGGGCGATCAGTTGGCTGGCTTCGACCTTGCCCTGCAGCAGGGTGCCTACCGGCAGCAGGTCGAGGTCTAGGCTGTCCAGGGGCGCCTGTCCGGCCATGCCCTGGTTCAGCAGGGTGACGGCAAGGTGGGTCTGGGACAGCGCCGACAGTTGCAGCGTGCTGCCCTGGGGCAGGGCTTGCGGGCTTTCCGCGCTGACCAGGGTCTGTTGGCCGCTGGCCAGCGTCAGGCGCAGCAGGAGTTGGAAGCTGACCTGGGTGTCGCGTACCGCGACGACTTCGGCCAGCGCCTTTTCACCCGGCGGTAGCAGGTCGCCCAGGCTCTGCGCGAGCTTGAGGGTCAGCTCCGCGGCGCTTGGGGCGCTGCGCGACGGCGGCGTGGGAGGGAGCGGGCGGGGAGCGCCAATTTCGCTCGGCATCGGAGACCTGCAGGGTAGCGGGACGGGTTGACGCCCAGTGTATCGGCGTGCGCTGCGGGCACTTTAGACCGTCCGGCGGCGACGGGGCGGCTCAGGGAAGGGCGGGGTGCGCTGTTTTGACGTTACACCCTGTCGAAAAACCTGACGTCGGGCGTAGGAACGGCTGTGTATAATGCGCCGCCCGAGGCCGTGCTTGGCGGCCCGGACGGTATGGCCGCATTTTTGCTCCACTGACTGTTTTCTGCCCGACGGTTGCCGATGTCCTTGACCCATCCACTTCTCGAAACCGTGGCGCTCGCTTGCGAGCGGGACTGGCGCATGCTGTTCGAGCGTCTCGATTTGCGACTGGGCGCTGGCGAGATGCTACAGATCGTCGGCCCCAACGGTAGCGGCAAGACCAGCCTGCTGCGCCTGCTCAGCGGGCTGATGCAGCCCACCGCCGGCGACGTGCTGCTCAATGGCAAGCCCCTGCGCGATCAGCGCGGCGAACTGGCCCGCCTGCTGCTGTGGATCGGTCACGCCGCCGGCATCAAAGGCCTGCTCAGCGCCGAGGAGAACCTCGCCTGGCTCTGTGCCCTGCACCAGCCGGCCAGCCGCGACGCCATCTGGGAAGCCCTGGCCGCCGTCGGCCTGCGCGGTTTCGAAGACGTTCCCTGCCACACCCTGTCCGCCGGCCAGCAGCGCCGCGTGGCCCTGGCGCGCCTGTACCTGGATGCGCCGCCGCTGTGGATCCTCGACGAACCCTTCACCGCCCTCGACAAGCAGGGCGTGGCGCAACTGGAGGAGCACCTGGCCGGCCATTGCGAGCGCGGCGGCCTGGTCGTGTTGACCACCCACCACACCCTGGAGCGGATGCCCGAGGGGTATCGGGCGCTCGATCTCGGCCAGCATGCGCGTGAGGTAGCGGCCCGATGAGCAGCGTCTTCACCCTGTTGCTCGCTCGCGAGACCCGCCTGCTGTTCCGCCGTCCGGCGGAGTTGGCCAACCCGCTGGTGTTCTTCGCCATCGTCATCGCGATGTTCCCGCTGGCGGTCGGCCCCGAATCGGAAATGCTCAAGAACCTCTCGCCGGGCCTGGTCTGGGTCGCGGCATTGCTGGCGGTGCTGCTGTCGCTGGATGGCCTGTTCCGCAGCGACTTCGAGGATGGTTCGCTGGAGCAGTGGGTCCTTTCGCCGCACCCCCTGCCACTTCTGGTACTGGCCAAAGTACTGGCACACTGGCTGATTTCGGGGCTGGCGCTCGTTCTGCTGTCCCCGCTGTTCGCGCTCATGCTGGGTCTGCCGGCGCGCTGCCTGCCGGACCTGCTGTTGTCACTGTTGCTGGGTACGCCGGTCCTGAGCCTGCTGGGCGCGGTGGGTGCGGCACTGACGGTGGGCCTGAAGCGCGGCGGCCTGCTGCTGGCGCTGCTGATCCTGCCGCTGTACATACCCGTGCTGATCCTCGGCAGCGGTGCGCTGCAGGCCTCCCTGCAGGGGTTGCCGACCGCCGGGCACCTGTTGTGGCTGGCCAGCCTGACGGCGTTAGCATTGACGCTGACGCCCTTTGCCATCGCCGCCGGGCTGAAGATCAGCGTCGGCGAGTGAACGAACGATCGCCGGATCGGGAAACGGTACCGGCGACTGAAACTAGAGCCCTGAATTACAGAGCCTGATGATGAACTGGACTTGGTTTCACAAGCTTGGGTCGCCCAAGTGGTTCTACGAGATCAGCGGACGCTGGATGCCCTGGTTCGCCGTCGCCGCGGCGCTGCTGATGAGCGTCGGCATCGTCTGGGGCCTGGCCTTCGCGCCGCCGGACTACCAGCAGGGCGACAGCTTCCGCATCATCTATATCCACGTTCCGGCGGCGTTCCTCGCCCAGTCCTGCTATGTGATGCTGGCCGTGGCCGGCGCCATCGGCCTGATCTGGAAGATGAAGATCGCCGACGTCGCCGTGCAGTGCGCCGCACCTATCGGTGCCTGGATGACCTTCGTCGCGCTGGTCACCGGCGCCATCTGGGGCAAGCCGACCTGGGGCGCCTGGTGGGTGTGGGACGCGCGCCTGACCTCGATGCTGATCCTGCTGTTCCTCTATTTCGGCGTCATCGCCCTCGGCCAGGCGATCACCAACCGCGACAGCGCGGCCAAGGCCTGTGCGGTGCTGGCAATCGTCGGCGTGGTGAACATCCCGATCATCAAGTACTCGGTGGACTGGTGGAACACCCTGCACCAGCCGGCCACCTTCACCCTCACCGAGAAGCCGCCGATGCCGCCGGAGATGTGGATTCCGCTGCTGCTCATGGTCGCCGGCTTCTACTGCTTCTTCGCCGTGGTGCTCTTGATGCGCATGCGCCTGGAAGTGCTCAAGCGCGAGGCCCGTGCGAGCTGGGTCAAGGCTGAAGTGGAGCGCGTGCTATGAGTTTCCAGTCCTTCGGTGATTTCCTCGCTATGGGGCATCATGGCCCTTATGTGTGGTCCGCCTACGCCATCAGTCTGGTGGTGCTGGCGATCAACGTCGTCTCGCCGCTGCTGGCGCGCCGGCGATACCTGCAAGAAGAGGCGCGTCGTCTGCGCCGGGAGGCCAACAAGTGAATCCGGTCCGCAAGAAGCGCCTGTACATCGTACTCGCCATCGTCGCCGGCGTGGGCGTCGCCGTCAGCCTGGCGCTGTCGGCGCTGCAGCAGAACATCAACCTGTTCTACACCCCGACCCAGATCGCCAACGGCGAGGCCCCGCACGACACGCGCATCCGCGCCGGCGGCATGGTGGAGAAGGGCTCGCTCAAGCGCTCCGCGGATTCGCTGGACGTGGAGTTCGTGGTCACCGACTTCGCCAAGGAAGTCACGGTGAAGTACCGCGGCATCCTCCCGGACCTGTTCCGCGAAGGGCAGGGCATCGTCGCCCTGGGCAAGATCGACGCCAATGGCGTGCTGACCGCCGATGAAGTGCTGGCCAAGCACGACGAGAAATACATGCCGCCGGAAGTCACCAAGGCGCTCAAGGACAGCGGCAAGCTGGAGCACTACGAAGCCAGCCAGAGCGGCAACGCCGCGCCTCAGCAGGGGAGCAACTGACATGGTTCCCGAACTCGGCCACCTTTCGCTGATCCTCGCGCTGTGCATGGCGCTGGTGATGTCCTTCTTCCCGCTGATCGGCGCCTGGCGCGGCGATCGCCAGTGGATGAGCCTGGCGCGCCCGGCGGCCTGGGGGCAGTTCGCCTTCCTGCTGTTCTCCTTCGGCTGCCTGAGCTGGGCCTTCCTCCACGATGATTTCTCGGTGGCCTACGTCGCCAGCAACTCCAACAGCGCGCTGCCCTGGTTCTACAAGTTCAGCGCCGTGTGGGGCGCCCACGAAGGCTCGCTGCTGCTCTGGGCGCTGATTCTCGGCGGCTGGACCTTCGCCGTGTCGGTGTTCTCCCGCCAGTTGCCGGAAGTGATGCTGGCCCGCGTACTCGCCGTGATGGGCATGATCAGCACCGGCTTCCTGCTGTTCCTGATCATCACCTCCAACCCCTTCAGCCGTTTGCTGCCGCAGGTGCCGGCCGACGGCAACGACCTCAACCCGTTGCTGCAGGACCCCGGCCTGATCTTCCACCCGCCGATGCTCTACATGGGCTACGTGGGCTTCTCGGTGGCCTTCGCCTTCGCCATCGCCGCGCTGCTCGGCGGCCGCCTCGACGCCGCCTGGGCGCGCTGGTCGCGTCCGTGGACCCTGGTGGCCTGGACCTTCCTCGGCATCGGCATCGTGCTCGGCTCCTGGTGGGCCTACTACGAGTTGGGCTGGGGCGGCTGGTGGTTCTGGGACCCGGTGGAAAACGCCTCCTTCATGCCCTGGCTGGTGGGCACCGCGCTGATCCACTCGCTGGCGGTGACCGAGAAGCGCGGCGTGTTCAAGAGCTGGACCGTGCTGCTGGCCATCGCGGCCTTCTCCCTGAGCCTGCTGGGCACCTTCCTGGTCCGCTCCGGCGTACTGACCTCGGTGCACGCCTTCGCCTCCGACCCCGAGCGCGGCGTGTTCGTCCTCGCCTTCCTGCTGATGGTGGTCGGTGGCTCACTGACGCTGTTCGCCCTGCGCGCGCCGGTGGTCAAGAGTCAGGTCGGCTTCGCCCTGTGGTCCCGCGAGACCCTGCTACTGCTGAACAACCTGATCCTGGTGGTCACCGCCTCGATGATCCTGCTGGGCACCCTCTACCCGCTGGTGCTCGACGCCATCAGCGGCGCCAAGCTGTCGGTCGGTCCGCCGTACTTCAACGCGCTGTTCGTGCCGCTGATCGCCATCCTCATGCTGGCCCTGGCGGTCGGCGTGCTGGTGCGCTGGAAGGACACCCCGACCCGCTGGCTGCGCGGCATGCTCACCCCGGTGCTGATCGGTACCCTGGTGCTGGGCGTGGCCGGCAGCTTCCTCTATGGCGAGTTGCACTGGGAAGTGCTGACGGTGTTCCTGCTGGCCGCCTGGGTGGTGCTGGCCGGCGTGCGTGACTTCTTCGACAAGGTCCGCCACAAGGGGGTAATCGCCGGTGCCGCGGGCCTCAATCGCAGCTACTGGGGCATGCAGCTGGCGCACTTCGGTATCGCCATCTGCGCCATCGGCGTGGTCCTCACCAGCCAGTTCAGCGCCCAGCGCGACCTGCGCATGGAGCCGGGCGAGTCGGTGGAGCTGGCCGGTTACCAGTTCCGCTTCGAGGGCACCCATCACTTCGAAGGCCCGAACTTCACCTCCGACAAGGGCACCATCCGCGTGACCCGCGACGGTTCCGAAGTGGCGGTGCTGCACCCGGAGAAGCGTCTGTACAGTGTGCAGAACTCGATGATGACCGAGGCCGGCATCCACGGCAGCCTGACCCGCGACCTCTACGTCGCCCTGGGTGAGCCGCTGGAGAACGGCGCCTGGGCAGTGCGGGTGCACATCAAGCCGTTCGTGCGCTTCATCTGGCTGGGCGGCCTGATGATGGCCCTGGGTGGCGTGCTGGCGGCGCTGGACCGTCGCTACCGCCTGAAAGTGAAAACGCGTGTACGCGAGGCCCTGGGCCTCGCCGGACAGGGAGCCTGAGTGTGAAGCGTGCGATCCTGCTGTTGCCCCTGGCGATCTTCCTGGTCGTCGCGGTATTCCTCTTCCGTGGCCTGTGGCTGGACCCCAGCGAGCTGCCCTCGGCGTTGATCGGCAAGCCGTTCCCGGCGTTCTCCCTGCCCAGCGTCACCGAGCCGGGCAAGACCTATACCGAGGCCGACCTCAAGGGCAAGCCGGCGCTGGTCAACGTCTGGGGCACCTGGTGCCCGACCTGCCGCTTCGAGCATCCGGTGCTCACCGACCTGGCCGCCAAGGGCGTGGTGATCTACGGCATCAACTACAAGGACGATGGCGCTGCCGCACAGAAGTGGCTCAAGGAGCTGCACAACCCCTACCTGATGAACATCGCCGACGCGCAGGGCACCCTGGGCCTCGACCTGGGCGTCTACGGCGCGCCGGAGACCTACATCATCGACAAGGACGGCATCATCCGCCACAAGCTGGTCGGCGCCGTCGACGAGAAGGTCTGGCGTGAACAGCTGGCGCCGATCTACCAGGGCCTGGTCGACGAGGCGGAGGGCAAATGAAGCGTCTGCTTGCCGCCGCCGCGCTGGGGCTTTGCCTGACCGGCATCGCCCACGCCGCCATCGACACCTACGAGTTCGCCAATGACGCCGAGCGCGCGCGCTTCCGCGACCTGACCACCGAGTTGCGCTGCCCCAAGTGCCAGAACCAGGATATCGCCGACTCCAACGCGCCCATCGCCGCCGACCTGCGCAAGCAGATCTACACCCAGTTGCAGGCCGGCAAGAGCAAACAGCAGATCATCGACTACATGGTCGACCGCTATGGCGAGTTCGTGCGCTACAAGCCCGAAGTCAGCGAGCGCACCTGGCTGCTCTGGTTCGGCCCTGCCGCGCTGCTGGGCCTGGGCGTGATCGTCATCGGCGCCATCGTCGTCCGTCGCCGTCGCCCGGCCGCTGCCACCTCCACCACGCTGTCCGCCGAGGAGCAGGCGCGTCTCGACCAATTGCTGGATAACCAAGACAAATGATCGATTTCTGGCTCGCCGCCGGCCTGCTGTTGCTGGTAGCCCTGGCATTTCTCCTCGTCCCTCTGCTGCGCGGTCGCAAGGCCCAGGCCGAGGAAGACCGTACTGCCCTCAACGTCGCCCTGTACCAGGAGCGCCTGGCCGAGCTGGGCGCCCAGCGTGACGCTGGTACCCTGGATGCCGCGCAGTTCGAAGCCGGCCGCGCGGAAGCGGCTCGCGAGCTGCTCTCCGACACCGAAGGCAGCAGCGACGACCGCCGCTCCCGTCTCGGTCGCGCCGCGCCGCTGGCTGCCGCGCTGATCCTGCCGTTCCTCGGGCTTGGCCTGTACCTGCATTGGGGCGCCAGCGACAAGGTCGAGCTGGCCCGCGAATTCGCCACCGCGCCCAAGTCCATGGAGGAAATGACCTCCCGCCTGGAGCGCGCGCTGAAGGCGCAGCCGGATTCCGCCGAGGGCTGGTATTTCCTCGGCCGCACCTACATGACCCAGAACCGCGCCGCCGACGCCGCCAAGGCCTTCGAGGAGGCCGCGCGCCTCTCCGACCGCCAGCCGGAAGTGCTCGGCCAGTGGGCCCAGGCGCTGTACTTCGCCGGTGACAAGGCACTGAGCCCAGAGGTTCGCGCCCTGGCCGACGAAGCGCTGAAGAAGGACCCGCAGGAAGTCACCACCCTCGGTCTGCTCGGTATCGCCGCCTTCGAGGACGAGAAGTACGCCGATGCCGTCGACTACTGGGAACGCCTGGTCGCCGTGCTGCCGCAGGACGATCCGTCCCGCGAGGCCATTGCCGGTGGCATCGAGCGCGCCCGCCAGCGCATGATCGAGAAGGGCCAGACGCCGCCCGAAGCGCCAGCTGCCGCTGCCACTGCCGGCGTGACCCTGAAGGTGAAGGTCGACCTGACCGCCGCCGTGAAGGGCCAGGTCAAGCCGGACGACAGCGTGTTCGTCTTCGCCCGCGCCGTGAGCGGCCCGCCGATGCCGCTGGCGGTGAAGCGCCTGAAGGTATCCGACCTGCCCAGCGAAGTGGCGCTCAGCGATGCCGATGCGATGATGCCGCAGCTCAAGCTCTCGGCCTTCCCGCAGGTGCAACTGGTGGCACGGATTTCCCGCGCCGGCAATGCGACCGCCGGGGAATGGATCGGACGCAGCGAAGCGTTGTCTACTACCGGGGCCGGCGAACAGGCTGTCACTATCGACAGCCCGGATCAGCGCTGAAACGGATAGGAGAGGGTAGGGTGATGAAGGGTCGATTGCTGGCGTTGAGCGCCTTGCTGGTATTGGGTGGCTGCGTGGTGCAACCGCCGCAGCCGGAACAGCCGCCTGTGCAGACGCCGTCTCCGACGCCGCCGGGCACGATCACCAAGCCGCCGGTCAAGTCGTCGTCCTCGCCTATCACTCCGCAGCCGAGCAAGCCGCAGTCCACCTCCAGGCGTCCTCCCCAGTTCGCCCCGCCGCCCGGCGGCAACGGCCGCTGGGATGCCAGCCTGGGCGTCTATGTGATCCAGGGGCAGCGCGATGTCTACTATCGCCAGCGGACTTACTACCACTGGGACAATGGCTGGTACTGGAGCGTCGCTCCTCAGGGACCCTGGACCGAAACCGACAGCACCGGCGTGCCGCCGGGGCTGACGCGCAAGTACAGCGCGCCTTAAGGTCGTCCCCAAAGAGGTAACCAGGAAGGCTCGTCCCGACATCCGGCCCCGGCTTCGCCGGGACTCCGTCCTTCCGGTATTGCTCCGAGGATTGGCGTACAAGGGCCGGTCCTGGTCCTTCATGCCTCTCGCGCAATACCTCCCTCGGCCTCCTGACGGGGGCGCCGGGCTGCTCTTCGTAGGAGCGAGCTTGCTCGCGAACAGAGTTCCCAGGCCGTATCGGTGCTGGGCGGTTCGCGAGCAAGCTCGCTCCTACGAAAAGCGAAAAGCGAAAAGCGAAAAGCGAAAAGCGAAAAGCGAAAAGCGAAAAGCGAAAAGCCCCTCAATCGAACGTCCCCATCTGCGCCCCCACCTCGATCACCTCAACCCGGTTGCGCCCGCTCGCCTTGGCCCGGTACAGCGCCTTGTCCGCCGCCGCGTAGAGCAGTTCGTAGGTGCTGGGTATTCCTGCCTCCAGAGTGGCAATGCCGAAGCTGGCGGTCAGGTAGAGCAGCCCATCCTTCATCGGCAGCGGCGTTTCCTCCAGCAGCTTGCGAATCTTCTCGGCGATGCTGTGCGCCTGCGCGTGGCCGGCGTCGGGCAACAGCAGCAGGAACTCTTCCCCACCCAACCGCGCCACGCTGTCGCCGCTGCGGGTGTAGTTCCTCAGCAGGCTGGCGGCATGGCGGATCACTTCGTCGCCCAGGGGGTGGCCGTAGCGGTCGTTGATGAACTTGAAATGATCGAGGTCCACCATGAGCAGGCTGACCGGCGCCGGCTGCCGGGACACCCGTGACAGCTCCATGCCCACCAACTGGTCGAACTGGCGGCGGTTGAACAGTCCGGTCAACGGATCATGGCCGGCGAGGTATTCCAGCTGGCGGTTCTTTTCTTCCAGTTCCAGCCGCTGCTGGCGGAGGAACTCGCGCTGGCGCAGGTTGCGCACGTGGCCGTGCCAGAGGATCAGCGACAGTATCAGGCCGATGCCGCAGATGGTCAGTCCGCCCATCTGGTTGGACAGGCGCAGCTCCGGTGTCGTCTGGGTCAGCGTCATCGTCACCTCGAAGGCGCCGAGGGCGAGGATGTAGAGCGTGATGGCATGGCGCGGGCGCGTCAGGATGATCAGCGCGGCGCCCACCGAGGCCATGAGGAAGGGGGTGATGCTGCTGGTGACCTGCTGGTCGGCGCCGGTGATGGCGATGCCGAAGCCGAGCAGGATGGCGCTGGCCAGGATGCTCAGCAGGTTCATGAACCACAGCGGCGTGGTGTGCTGGGAGCGTGAGGCGAGCCAGGCGGGCAGGCCCAGGCCGCTGAACAGCACGGCGACCGTGGCGTGGATGGTGATGATGTCCAGGCGCCAGTCGTCGTATTCCGGGGTGGAGCCCTGCAGGTTGAGCCAGAACACCAGGATGTGGATCAGATCGAACGCGACGGCGAAGGCGGCGGCGAAGTACAGCCGCCGCAGGTTTTCCCGGGCAACCGCCAGCGCCAGCGCGTCGTTGACCGCGATGGAGTGTTGCAGGCGCTGGAGCCAAGTCCTGGACACGATTTCTGCCCCTCCAGAGCAAGGCCGGGCAGTTGGAGAATAGACAGCTGTGATGGCACTGTCGTGGCGGGCTGAAAAGATGTGCCTGGGTTGTTCTGATGAGCTGTCTGAAGCTACCTTCGAGAAATCGCTATTGCCTGCAACTATCTGTCTTTGATGATTGTCGGATTCGCCTCCTGCGGGCATAGTCCGCCCCCTGAATGCTGAAGGAATCGTTCATGAACACAGTGCAACGCTTGCCGGTGGAAGACGGCCTGGATGCCGAGCGAGCCCTGCTGGACGATGCCTTCCGTGGCGACAGGGACAGTGGGCTGCTGTTCTGGCGCCCGCTCCAGCAGGCGCTGGTGATGCCGCGCCGGCTCAGCCGGCTGGAGGGGTTCGGTGCGGCGGAGCAGGCCTGCGCCGGGCTCGGCTGGCCGATCGCCCTGCGCGATACCGGCGGCGAGCCGGTGCCGCAATCGCCCGCCGTGCTCAACGTCGCCCTGGTCTATGCGATTCCACCCGCGGACAACGAACAGACCCGCATCGAAACCGCCTACCGACGCCTGTGCCAGCCGCTCTGCGACTGGCTGGCCGCCCAGGGCCTCGATCCGGGGCTGGGCGAGGTGGATGGCGCCTTCTGCGACGGCCGCTATAACGTCAACCTGGCCGGACGAAAACTGGTCGGCACCGCCCAGCGCTGGCGCCGCCGGCCCAGCGATGGCCGTTACGTGGTGCTGGCCCACGGCGCGATCCTGATGGAAAACCAGCGTGAGCCGATGGTCGAGGTGGTGAACGCCTTCTACCAGCACTGCGGACTCGACGCGCGCTGCCGCACCGCCAGCCACGTGGCGCTGGATGAGCGTCACACACAGCCGTGGGAGCAGGTGGAGGCGCTGGCCGGGCAGTTCCAGCGGCACCTGCTGGCCGAAGGCGTGGCCCTGGATGCTTGAGCTGAAAACGGCCTGATTTGAACGACATGGGTGGATCTTCGCTTCGCCCCAATCCTTCCAAGGAGTCTTGATACATGGAACATGGGACGAATTACCTGCAGTCGGCAGTGGTCTTCCTGCTCGCTGCAGTGTTCATGGTGCCGCTGGCCAAGCGCATGCAACTGGGGGCCGTGCTCGGTTACCTGCTGGCCGGCGTGTTCATCGGCCCCTCGCTGCTGGGCCTGATCGACAACCCGGAAAGCGTCGCCAGCCTGTCCGAGCTGGGCGTGGTGTTGCTGCTGTTCATCATCGGCCTGGAGCTCTCGCCCAAACGCTTGTGGGTGATGCGCAAGCAGGTGTTCGGCGTGGGCCTGGCCCAGGTGCTGCTCACCGCGCTGGCGCTCGGCAGCCTGGGCGTGCTGGCCTTCGATCTGCCGGTGAATACCGCCGTGGTGATCGGTGGCGGCCTGGCGCTGTCATCCACCGCCTTCGGCCTGCAGATCCTCGCCGAGCGCAAGGAGCTGAACAGCGCCTATGGCCGCCTGGCGTTCGCCATCCTGCTGTTCCAGGACATCGCGGCCATCCCGCTGATCGCCATGATCCCGCTGATGGGCGCTCGTGCCGATTCGACGGCGGCCGGCGGCGACCTGGCCCACGTCATGGAAGTGGTCGGCAGCATCGCCGTGGTGGTGATCGGTGGGCGCTTCCTGCTGCGCCCGGTGTTCCGCTCGGTGGCGCGTACCGGCCAGGCTGACCTTTCGACCGCCACCGCGCTGCTGGTGGTGGTCGGCACGGCCTGGCTGATGGAATGGGCCGGAGTGTCGATGGGGCTGGGGGCCTTCCTGGCCGGCCTGCTGCTGGCGGATTCCGAGTACCGCCATGAGCTGGAAGCGCAGATCGAGCCGTTCAAGGGGCTGCTGCTGGGGTTGTTCTTCATCAGCGTCGGCATGAGCGCCGATCTCGGCCTGCTGCAGAGCGAGCCGTTGCAGGTGATTGGCCTGACCCTGCTGCTGGTAGGCATCAAGCTGCCGCTGCTGTTCGTCATCGGGCGTCTTGCCGGCGGCCTGGACAAGGTTTCCGCGCTGCGCCTGGGCGTGCTGCTGGGCGCCGGCGGGGAATTTGCCTTCGTGGTGTTCAAGCTGGCGCGGGCACAGGGGCTGATGGACGCCGACCTGCATGCGCTACTGGTACTGGGCATCACCCTGTCGATGGCGATGACGCCGCTGCTGGTGCTGGCCCTGGCGCGCACCATCAAACCCAAGCCGGCGGTGCTGCGCGAGCCGCCGCCGGAATATCGCCAACTGCCCGACGACGCGCCCCGCGTGGTGATCGCCGGCATGGGCCGGATGGGCCAGGTGGTCGCGCGTATCATGCGCGCCCAGGGCGTACCGTTCGTGGCGCTGGATACCTCGGTGGATACCATCGAGCTGACCCGCAGCTACGGCAATATCCCGATCTTCTACGGTGACCCGTTGCGCCCGGAAATCCTTCGCGCCGCGCAGGTGGAAAAGGCTGAGTTCTTCGTGGTCGCCACCGACGATCCACAGACCAACATCGAAACCGCTCGTCTGGTGCGCAAGCTCTACCCGCACATGAAGATCATCGGCCGGGCGCGCAACCGCCAGCACGTCTATCACCTGCTCGACGCCGACGCCAGCCCGGTGCGCGAGACCTTCCACTCCAGCCTGGAAATGAGCCGCCTGCTGCTCACCGGCCTCGGGCTGAACGAGGAGCAGGTGGCGGCGCGCATCCGCCGCTTCAAGCGTCACGACGAGGCTGTGCTGATGGCCCAGTACCATGTCTACGACGACGAGAAGGCGGTGATCCAGACCGCCCGCGAGGCGCGCAAGGAACTGGAGACGCTGTTCGAGGCGGACCATCTGGAAGACCAGGGCATCGGTCACCACTGACCGCTCATTCCGCGCATCGTTGGCGCAGCGCAACGGCTGGAGCAACCGCGCGTAGCCGGACGAGGAACTGGAGCGCTTCCGGCCCGGCGTCGGGGGCTGGCTCAGGCGGCTTCCGCCAGCGCCGGCTTGCGTTCGGCGGCCACGGCGCGCGGCTTGCGGACGACCGGGCGGCGGCGTTCGGGAATGCTGATCGGCTGGCCCGGCGAGCGCAGGGTCAGCACCGCCACCGCGCCGAGCAGCGCGACGGTGGCCAGGACCACGCTGGCCAGGGCGACATAGAGCAGCAGCTCCACCAGGGAGCCAATCAGCAGCAGGAAGTCCAGTACGATTTGCATGATTCAATCCTCTTTCGAGCCGTGGGCGAATGTCGCGGGTTGTGGGTTCGCCCCTGCGGCCTGGAAGAGGGGCCGGCGAATCGGATGCCTGCGAGCTGATGGGTCGAAGATGCCGCGCAGGAGCGGCCAAGAGAACTGAAAGAGCCTGCTGTTCACTATCGATGCCATCGATAGCCGCGCGAGGTGGCGCGCCAGAGCGGCGCCCCGCGTTGCACGGGGCGCCTTGGACCTTGGTCGAATGGCGCTTTAGAAGCGCTCGCCCGGCTGCAGGTAGCGCCAGTGGCCAGCCGGTAGCTTGGCCATCGCCACGCCGCCCAGACGGATGCGGCGGATCGACTCGACGCGCAGTCCGGCCTCCCGGCACAGCTTGCCGATCAGTCCCGGACGCACCTGTTTGCCGGCGATGCGCAGCCGCTGCTCGCTCTGCCAACTGGCCTTCAGCGGCAGGCCCTGGGTCATCTGCTTCAGGCCGTGGGCATCCAGCTCGCCGCTGACCTCGATCACGTACTCGTGCTCGACCCGCGCGGCGTCGTCGAGCAGCTTGCGGGTGACGCCGTAATTCTGGGTGAACACCAGCAGGCCGCTGGCGCCGTCTTCCAGCGGAGTGGTCGGGCGCTGCTGGCGGAAATGCTTGCGCAACAGGCGTTGCGGCGAGGGATCGTCGCTCCAGCGCTGTTCCGCCCGCAGCAGCGCCACCGCATCCTCGACGCTGTAGCCGGCGGGCTTGTGCAGCAGCAGGGTGACCGGCGGCAGGGGCTCGGGCACGGCGCCGGGCAGCAGTTCGATGCGCTGGGTATCGACCTTGAACTGCGGCTCTTCCACCACTGCGCCATCCACCGTCACCCAGCCGCCTTCGATGTACAGCTCGGCTTCGCGGCGCGAGCAGGGCAGCAGCTCGGCGAGGCGCTTGGACAGGCGGATGGGTTCGGACATGACGGAAGACCGGGGCAGGAAAAGGGGCACCATTGTAACCGCAAGCCGCCGGAATGATCCGTACCTCCGCCGGTCAGACCTACTAACGAATGGGGAGCGACGACGATGCGGATTACCCTGATCGACGGCCTGCACTGGGATGTCGAGGTGGACGGCAGTGGCGGCCTGTGCAACGCGCGCGGCGACAAGGTACACCTGCGGCAGGGCGACATGGACGGCGCCTGCGGTCCCTATTGCCTGGTGATGGCGATGCTGGCGCGCAACCAGCTGGGGCGCCGGCAGGCCAAGGGGCTGGCGCCGGTGGATTCGCGCACGCGCTACGGCCGCCTGATGCAGGCGCTGGAGCAACATGAGACGCTGATCCGCGTCGGCACCACCGGCGATGATCTGCTGGAGCTGCTGCGAGTCATCAGCGACAAGGAGTTCCGCGTCGAGCGCGGCAACGGCCGGCGCATGGTCGAACTGACGCGCCGTCACCTGGATGCGAACATTCCGGTGGTGCTGGGCTTCCATGGCCGCAAGGACAGCGACATCCGTCACTGGGGGTTGGCGGTCGGCATGAGCGACGACGCCTTTTTCCTGCTCGATCCGGCCCATGACCTGCAGCGTGGACTGGCCTGGAACGCAGTGTTGACGGCCCGCGCCAACGGCTCGCGGTTCGGCTACCGCTATCTCAACCCGAAGGGCACCTGGGCGGTGACGCTGAAGGAGATGGTGGCGCTGCTCTGATACCTGGGCCCGCGCAGGCTCATGGAGGAACGCCCGTGGCGCAGGCCACGGGCGAAGATCACATCAGGAAGAGGGTGTGACGGGTGGCTCGGCCAGGGTTTCGCGCTCGCGTACCCAGGACATGAACAGCTCGTAGCCCAGGGCCAGGACCACCGGACCGACGAACAGGCCGATGATGCCGTTGCTGAGCATGCCGCCCAGGGCGCCGATGAGGATCACCGGCATCGGCACCTTCACCCCGCGACCGAACATCAGTGGTTTGAGCACGTTGTCGGAGAGGCCGCCGGCCACGGTCCAGACAGTGAACAGGATGGACACCGGCAGCGAGTCGTTGGTGGCGAAGACGTAGACGATCGCCGGGATGGTGATCAGCACCACCGGCAACTGGGTGATGCCCAGCAGCAGTACGCCCAGGGCCAGCAGGCCGGCGCCGGGGATGCCCATGACGATGAAGCCGATGCCCAGAATCAGCATCTGGATGAAGGCGACGCCCACCACGCCCTGCGCGACGGTGCGGATGGTGGCGGTGCACAGCTGCGCCAGCCCCGGGCCCCGCTCCGGACCGGAGATGCGGATGGCGATGTCCTGGGCCGTGGTGGTGCCTTGCCTGCCATAGGCCATGATGACGCCGGCGATGACGAAGGCGGCGAGGAACTGCATCAGCGACATGCCGACGCCGGCCGCCTGGGCCAGCAGGCCCTTGGCGAAGCCTTGCAGGTGCGGCGCCACCTGGTGCACTACCCCCATGAAGTCGGTGGCGACGCGGCTCCAGAACGCATGGATGTATTGCCCGACCACCGGCCAGGTCGCCACCGAATCCGGCGGCAGGGGGATCCGCAGGGTGCGGTTCTGGATGCCCTGCACCACATCGCGCACCGAGTCGGCGATGGACAGGCCGAGTACCACCACCGGCACCAGCAGGAGCACCAGGCCGATCAGCACGATCAGGGTCGCGGCGCTGTTCGGGCGTTCACCCAGAACGCGGCTGAGCAGTTGGTGCAGGGGGTAGAGCGTGATCCCGAGGATCACCGACCACAGCATCAGGTCGAGGAAGGGGTGGAAGATCCTGAAGCAGAAGAGGGCCAGCAACAGAATCAGGCCGGCGCGGATGAGCACATCCAGCAGGTTGCGGGACAGCAGCTTTTCCGGGGGCGGGGGTAACATCGAGAGCTCCTTGCGGCGGGGGCCGGTGCGGCCCAGTCCTAACTATTGGCGGACTCTGCCCGAGTGCAAGGCGCGGAGGCAATAAAAGATGTTTGGAATGACGCGAGGGGGCGGAAGTACAAAACGGGCAGCCTGCCGGGGGGCGGCAGGCTGCCGGAAGAATTATTTCTTGCCGAGGCTGATGTGGCGGCTCGGTGCGCCGTAGTTCTGACCGGTGACGCCCTTGGCGATCTGCTGGATCTCGCCGCCGGACTTCAGGAAGGCGGCAACCTGGGCTTCCAGGGCTTCGCTGGTCGCGGTCGCGGCGGGTGCCTTGGGGGCGGCTTTCTGGCGGGTGGAGGGCTTGGAGGTCATGTCTGCCATACCTGTCTTCGCAAATTGGCCGCCCATTGTACACGAAATGAGCATCCTTCGGGGCAGGTAATCGCATGAGCGGTTTCGCGCCGTGCCGGCCGTCGCCTGCAATCGCCTGGCGGTGCTACGCTCGGAGGCCCTGATGCGCGCATCGAGTCGCCCATGCCCTTGTTGTCGTCCCGCCAGCGCAACGCCCTGCGCCTGGCCCGCGCGTTCCTCGCGCCGTATCGCTGGCACGCCCTGGGTGCGCTGGTCGCCCTGCTGTTCACCGCCGCGATCACCCTGTCGCTGGGCCAGGGTATCCGCATGCTGGTGGACCAGGGCTTCGTCACCCAGTCCGAACCGTTGCTCAACCGCGCCATCGGGGTCTTCTTTGTCCTGGTGGCCGGGCTTGCGGTGGGCACCTTCGTGCGTTTCTACCTGGTGTCGTGGATTGGCGAGCGCTTCGTCGCCGACATTCGCCGGCGGGTCTTCGATCACCTGATCGAGCTGCACCCGGGCTTCTACGAGAACAACCGCGCCTCGGAAATCCAGTCGCGCCTGACCGCCGACACCACCCTGCTGCAGACGGTAATCGGCTCATCGCTGTC
The DNA here is from genome assembly GCF_000349845.1 of Pseudomonas sp. ATCC 13867. Taxonomy (NCBI): domain Bacteria; kingdom Pseudomonadati; phylum Pseudomonadota; class Gammaproteobacteria; order Pseudomonadales; family Pseudomonadaceae; genus Pseudomonas; species Pseudomonas sp. ATCC 13867. The sequence goes on from NC_020829.1 coordinate 2,012,520, forward strand.
GATGGCGCTGCGCAACACGCTGATGCTGATCGGCGGCGTGATTCTGATGTTCATCACCAATGCCAAGCTGACCAGCATCGTGGTCGCCTCGCTGCCGCTGGTCATCGCGCCGATCCTGCTGTTCGGCCGCCGCGTGCGCAGCCTGTCGCGGCTGAGCCAGGACCGCGTCGCCGATGTCGGCAGCTACGTCGGCGAAACCCTCGGGCAGATCAAGACGGTGCAGGCCTACAACCACCAGGCCCAGGATCGCCAGCACTTCGGCGCCACCGTCGAGCAGGCCTTCGATACCGCGCGCCGACGCATCCTGCAGCGCTCCTGGTTGGTCAGCGTGGTGATCCTGCTGGTGCTGGGCGCGGTGGGCGTGATGCTCTGGGTCGGCGGCATGGATGTGATCGCCGGCCGGATCAGCGCCGGCGAACTGGCGGCCTTCGTGTTCTACAGCCTGATCGTCGGCATGGCCTTCGGCACCTTGAGCGAGGTCATCGGCGAACTGCAGCGCGCCGCCGGTGCGGCCGAGCGCATCGCGGAACTGCTGCGGGCACGCAGCGACATCCAGCCGCCGGCCAGCGGCCTGCTGCAACTGCCGCAGCGAGTCAGCGGCAGCCTCTCGCTGGAAGGGGTGCGCTTCGCCTATCCCTCGCGCCCGGAACAGTGGGCCATCGACGGCATCGAGCTGCGCGTGGAGGCGGGGGAAACCCTGGCGCTGGTCGGGCCCTCCGGCGCCGGCAAGTCCACGCTGTTCGACCTGCTGCTGCGCTTCTACGACCCGCAGGAAGGGCGCATCCGCATCGACGGGCAACCGATCGCCCAGCTCGATCCCGCCGACCTGCGTCGCAGCTATGCCCTGGTGTCGCAGAACCCGGCGCTGTTCTTCGGCAGCGTGGAGGAGAACATCCGCTATGGCCGGCCCGATGCCTCCGATGCCGAGGTCGAGGCCGCCGCCCGCGCCGCCCACGCGCATGAATTTATTCTGCGTCTGCCGCAGGGCTATCGCACGCATCTGGGCGAGAGCGGCCAGGGACTTTCCGGCGGGCAGCGCCAGCGCCTGGCGATCGCCCGCGCGCTGCTGGTGGACGCACCGATCCTGCTGCTGGACGAGGCCACCAGCGCGCTCGATGCGGAGAGCGAACACCTGATCCAGCAGGCGTTGCCGGGGCTGATGAGCGGCCGGACCACGCTGGTGATCGCGCACCGGCTGGCCACGGTGCTCAACGCCGACCGTATCGCGGTGATCGACCACGGCCGGCTGGTGGCGCTGGGGCGGCATACCGAACTGGTGAACAGCAGCCCGCTGTATGCGCGCCTGGCCGAGCTACAGTTCGGGCAGGCGGAGAGCCTGTAGGAGCGAGCTTGCTCGCGAACTGCTTGACTGCGGAGCTACCGGGAAGCACGGTTCGCGAGCAAGCTCGCTCCCACACTTGTCCGGCAATCCGCATTCAATGCGCGTAGAATGCCCGCCCCGTTCACGAGGTAAGCGTCATGGCAGTCATAGGTCGGTTCAATTCGTTGCAGGTGGCCAAACACACCGAGTTCGGTCTCTACCTGGATGGTGGCGACCGTGGCGAGATCCTGCTGCCCAAGCGCTACGTGCCGAAGAACGAACCCACCGAGGTGGGTGACTGGCTCAACGTCTTCCTCTACTTCGACAGCGAAGACCGCATCATCGCCACCACCCTCAAGCCCAAGGTGCAGGTCGGCGGTTTCGCCAGCCTGAAGGTGGTGGAGGTCAACCGCGTCGGCCTGTTCCTCGACTGGGGTCTGCCCAAGGACCTGCTGCTGCCGCACTCGGAGGAGAAACGTCCGCTGCAGGTCGGTGACTACGTGGTGGTGCACGTCTACCTCGACGAACGCACCCGCCGCATCACCGCCACCGCGCGCCTGGATCGCTACCTGGACCGCACCCCGGCCGGTTACCGCGTCGGCCAGGCGGTCGACCTGCTGGTGGTGGAGCGTACGGACCTCGGCTACAAGGCGATCATCGACGGCAAGCACTGGGGCCTGATTCACAAGAACGAGATCTTCAAGTTCCTGCGCAACGGCCTGCGCGAGACCGGCTATATCAAGGAACTGCGCGCCGACGGCAAGATCAGCCTGAGCCTGCAGCCGGTGGGCGCCGGCGTGGCCGACGCGCTGGGCGAGCAGATCCTCGCCGCCTTGCGCGAGGCCGGCGGCAGCCTGCCCGTGAGCGACAAGAGCCCGCCGGACCTGATTGCCCGCCAGTTCGGGGTCAGCAAGGGCAACTTCAAGAAGGCTATCGGCGGGTTGTACAAGCAGGGCTTGATCGTCATCCATGACGATCGCATCGAACTCGGCTGATCAGCGCCCGGCGAACCTGGCGAGGGTGCCGGCCAGCTTCCAGCGGCGGCTGCCGCGCAGCAGGGCCAGTTCGCGCTCGGCCCGTTCGGCCCGCTGACGGGCGTCTTCCAGCTGTCGTAACAGGGCATCGTTGTCCGGCTGGTCGCGCATCAGGAAATGGCTTCGGGTGACCTGGAAGCCATCGAGGATGTTCGGCGGCATGCTCAGCGGCACGGCCAGTCCGGCATGTTCCCGGGCGACATAGAAGCGGTTGATCGCGTCGAACTGGACGAACTGGTAGCCGGCGTCGAGCAGCAACGGCTCCCACTCGGGAATCCGGTTGAAGGGCGATTCCAGCAGCACGATCCAGGGACGCCAGCGCTGGAAGTCCATCCCTTCCAGTACCTGCATCTCGAAGCCTTCCACATCGATCTTGAGGAAGTGCAGCGGGCGATCCTCCGCCAGGTGCTCGGCACAGATATCGGCCAGGCGCCGCACCGGAACCTGGTAGGGGGTGACCTGCATGCCGGCGCGGCGGTTCTGCTCGGCAACGGCGGTATCGAGGGTCGAAAGGCCGGTGTCGGCGATTTCGTGCAGGGTCAGCAGCTCTTCCCGGGCGCCCACCGCCATGCACAGGTTGATGTCGTCAATGCGCTCGGCGGCCAGCGCCTGGTAGTAGGCTGCGACCGGCTCGATGTTGATGCCGCGCCAGCCCCGCTCGTACAGGGCGCGGGTGACGGAGTCGTGGGTGGGATGGTTGGCGCCGACGTCGATGTAGTAGCCGGGCCCGAACAGCTGTAGTGAACGCCAGAGGGTGAGATCTTCGAAGTTCTGCGCGTAGGAGATGAAAGCCATCCGTGTTTCCCGTCGTTATCGCTGTTATTGGAATGAGGCAGGCGAGTGTCGCAGCCGTCGCAGTCGATGGCAATTGCTCAGTCCCGCTTGCCTATCAGTGACTGGGCCACCGCACAGCGCGGTTGCGCCGGCGCCAGCGACGCCATGCGCTGCAGGTCCACGGGCTTGCCGGGTTCGGCCCGGAGCTGGCGGCGCAGGTCGTCGAAGACCTGGTCGTGCTCCTTGCGAAAGCGCACCACCGGCCCCGGGCACAGGCGCAGGCCGTGACGGCGCAGCAGGCGGGCGGCGCTGCTGGCGAAGTTGAAGGCGATGTCGCCGGGCAGGTCGAAGCCATCGTTGAACGGCTGGCCGTCGATCTCGCCGTCCAGCTGGAATCTCACCAGCGCATCGCGGCTGGCCGGGTTCTCCACCTGATAGCTCAGGCGGATGATGTACTGCTGTCGGTCGATGCCCTGGCTGGAGTGGAGGGTGACCTGGGCGGGTGTGGTCATGCGCTTCTCCTGACGAGCGATGGGGCGCAGGCCGTCATGGAACGCGTGGCCTGTCGGGAGGCTCGATGTAATCCTAGTGTCGAGTTCGCGGGTTGCCACCTGGCTGACATGCATCAAGGGGGCGCCGGGCAGGTTGCTCCCAGCCGCAGGGTGCCTGTCCGCGGCGTGGGGGTGGCGCGGAGAGAGAGGCGCCGACGCGTCACATCATGTGACGGAAGCGGTTCCAGGCCTGCTCGACGGACAGCAGCCAGCTCGGCGTGGCCGAGCCGAAACCGGCGATTTCCAGGCGCGGATGGTGGCGCACCACCATGTCCAGCAGGGGTTCCTGCTCGGGTTTCACGTCGACGAAGAACACATGCCGGCCGGCATGCAGGCTGGGTTCGAAGCGGCGCACGTCATTGCTGGGGCGCTGCAGGCCGACGAAGCTGCCTTCCCACAGGCTGAAGCCCATCAGCACCGCGGCGAGGAACAGGACCGGAATCCAGCCCGCGGCGGTCTGCGTCCAGCCGCTCAGGTAGCCCGCCAGCAACACCAGCACTGCCAGCGAGGCGCCGATCAGCAGGCCGACCTTGCCCCAGTGCACCACGTCCTTTTTCATCACCGAGGGCACTTCATGCAGCCGATGCTCGTTCAGCTCGGCATCCTGGTCGCTCAGCACGTGCATTTGCTCCATGCTGATGCCGCTTTCCTGCAATTCGTGTTCGACCTCGTCCAGGTCGTCCAGATTGTCGCTGATGTAGTAATGCCTGTTCATGACGAACCTCCGCTCCCCCGGTCGTACCCCCTGGGTTTGACACCGATCTGCCGGGAATTTCGGCGGATCGCCGCCATTTGCTGAACTTCGTCAGTCTGAGTCTAGCACCGGCGAAATGGCTTCCGTGGCGCGGGGGCCCAGTGGTCGCGTGGCTTGCGCGCGGTTGGCGCATGATCGAGGATTGCCGCTTTCCGGCGAGGCCAGGAGCAGGACCGATATGATCCGCGAGATTCTCAAGATGGGTGACGAGCGCCTGCTGCGCGTAGCGCCGCCGGTGCCCGCGTCGATGTTTGGCAGTGCCGAGCTGCGGGCGCTGATCGACGACATGTTCGAAACCATGCACCACGTCGGCGGCGTCGGGCTGGCCGCTCCGCAGGTCGGGGTGGACCTGCAACTGGTGATCTTCGGTTTCGAGCGCAGCGAGCGTTACCCGGATGCCCCGGCGGTGCCGCCGACCATTCTGCTCAACCCGCTGATCACACCGCTCGATGAGGTGATGGAGGAGGGCTGGGAAGGTTGTCTGTCGGTGCCCGGCCTGCGCGGCTCGGTGGACCGCTACCGGCGCATCCGCTACCAGGGCGTCGACCCGCAGGGGCAGCCGATCGACCGCAGCGTCGAGGGGTTCCATGCCCGTGTGGTGCAGCACGAGTGCGATCACCTGATCGGCCGGCTGTATCCGTCGCGGATCACCGACTTCAGCAAGTTCGGCTTTACCGACGTGCTGTTTCCGGGGCTCGATCCGAGGGCGGATGACTGAGCGTGGGCCGTCCTTCGTAGGAGCGAGCTTGCTCGCGAACCCACCTGATACCTGCCTGTGCCGCCGGAAAAGCCGTTCGCGAGCAAGCTCGCTCCACAGGTGGGGCGCGTCGTGTTGGGGCTGAATCGGTAGGCGGATAGCCTCTCCCAAGGCTATCCGCGTGACGAGGGGCGAGCCCTCAGGAGGGTTGCTGCGGGGTGCCCAGCAGCGTCTTGCCGGTTTTCTTCTGCCGCTTGGCCATGCGCTTTTCGTGCGCGGTTTTCAGCGGCTTCTTCTTGCTTTGCTTCTTCGCGTCGAGACCTTTCATGAGCTTGTCCTCCGACGGGACGCCCTCGATCCGAGAGCTGACAGCTTCAGCATAGCCCTCGGGCGGCGCGCCGCGCGGCCGTTCAGCCGGCGGCGAGACGTTCCAGTTCGCGGCGCACCATCGCGGCGAAATGGGGCGGGCTCAGGCGGTACAGCTCGCTGGCCACCCAGGGCAGCCAGCGCGCGCCGAGGGTTTCGCGTTCGGCCAGCAAGCGCCGGGCTTCGGCCTCGGCGCGCTGGGCGTGTTCCCGATGGTAGTCGGCACGGCTCATGGGGCGCGGATTCAGCTCTTGGTGCAGTTCAGCGTCAGCGGATCGATGGTGATGCTGGCCAGCGGCTTGCCGTCGCTGCCGGTGTAGGCGTGGGTGACGCTCAGGTGGTGTTCGCGAAAGCGCTGCAGCAGGTCGGTCTGCTGGCAGGTGGTGCTTTCCAGCTGCGATTTCAGACCGTTCTCGAACTTGGCGCGGGCGCCCAGATCCATCTGCTCCAGGCGCAGGCTGGAAATCGCGTAGCGGTAATACAGCATCTTCTTCGCCGGGTCGAGCTGCACGCTGTTGAGGGTGGTGACCTTGTCCACCTGGCGCGGCAGGTTGGTGCGGGTGACCTGGTCGAAGTAGTCCACCGACTCCTTGAGGAACGTGGCTTCATCGGCGGTCTCGTCGGCCTGTACGGCATGGCTGGTGAGCAGCAGGAAGGGCAGGGCGAGGCGGGGGATCAGGCGGATCGGCATGCGGTTGTCCTGTACGGCAGTCGTAGGTAAAGGCGCGGGCGCGCCAGGGAGTTTATAGGCCATGACGCGCCGTTGCGCCTGGCATCGGCCGCCCGCCTGCGGTTATGGTTGGACCTGGAGCGCGCCACGCCTGGCTGCGCGAATCCGATGCAACAGCGCTCGCCTGGCGTGGGCGTACCCAGCGGCGGGCCGTCACCGGGGCGGCCATCACGAAGGACATCCGGGATGCGATTCATGGACATGCGCGGGCTCAGGTTGGGGCCCTGGACCTTGACCAGGCTGACGGTGAAGGCGTTTATCGACGACGAGATGCCCACCTATGCCGCCGCGCTGGCCTACCAGGGACTGTTTTCGCTGTTTCCCTTCCTGCTGTTCCTCATCGCCCTGCTGGGCTTCCTGCACCTGCCGGAGTTCTTCGACTGGTTGCGCGGGCAGGCCGACTACGTCCTGCCGGCACAGGCGCTGGAGCAGGTCAATCCGGTCATCGACCAGCTCCAGCAGCGCCAGGGCGGCCTGCTGTCGATCGGTATCATCGTCGCGCTGTGGTCGTCCTCGGCGGCGGTGCGCTCGCTGATGACCGCGCTGAACGCGGCCTACGACGTGCGCGAGGCGCGCCCGGCATGGAAGCGCATCCCGCTGTCGGTGCTCTACACCTTCGGTATCGTCGGCATGCTGCTGGCCATCGCCGCGCTGATGATCCTCGGCCCGCAGGTCATGGGCTGGATCGCCGGGCGGGTGGGGCTGGAGGACTACGTGGTGATCCTCTGGAGCGTGCTGCGCTGGCCGGTCATCGTCCTGCTGATGATGATGGCGGTGGCGGTGATCTACTACGTCACGCCCAACGTGAAGCAGAAGTTCCGCTTCATCACCCCCGGTTCGGTGCTGGCGGTCGTGCTGTGGATTTCCGCGTCCCTGGGGTTCGGCTTCTACGTGAAGAACTTCGCCGACTACAACGCCATGTACGGCAGCGTCGGCGCGATCATCGTCCTGCTGCTGTATTTCTATCTTTCTTCGGCGGTACTGCTGCTGGGTGCGGAGCTCAATGCGGTGATCGAGCACCACCTGCCCCACGGCAAGAGTCCCGGCGAGCGGACCTTCGAGCAGGCCGCTTCGGTGCCCGACGGGCGCTAGGGCTGCGCCTGCCGGCTGGCGACGGCGGATGGGGCGGCCAGCAGGCCGTCGACCAGCGTCAGGGCCTGTTCGAAGGACGGGTAGCCACTCCGGGCGACGTCCAGGCTGGCGTAGGCGTGCTGGTAGCGCCGGGCCTTGTTCGGATCGGCGTTGTCCACCAGATAGGGCTCGGACCAGATCTTGTACAGCAGCGCCACGGCATAGGGCTGACCCGCACCAGCGGCCTGTTCCAGCAGCGGCAGCACCTCGTCCACCTGCGGGCCTTCCTTGATCTTCAACAGCGCCCTGTAGAAGCTCGCCTCGCCGCGCACATCGTTGGCCCGGGCGCGATCGAGCAGGGCTGCGGCCAGTTCGTAGTTGCCCAGGTCGCCGGAGGCGATCAGCATCTTCGCCTGCAGCATGTCGTTCCGGTAGAGCAGGCGTTCGACGTGGCAGCGCTGGCTGTTCACGGGGGCGTCGCAGGGGGCGGTGGCGGAGCTGGAGCAGCCGGCCAGCAGCAACGACAGGCCCAGAATGGTCGGCAGGCAAGGCGGTTGAGGTTGGCCCATGCAAGTCCTCCGGAAGCCAATGGCAGGGTTCGACCGGTCTGTGTGCGCCGGTTCCCTGTGATGGCCAACAGCATAGTCGCTACCCCCTCACATGGCTTCGAAAACGGGTAACTTCGGCAGGCGGTCGATGAGGTAACCGATCAGGTCACGGCTCCTGGTCGGCAGATAGCGGCGAGAACCTGCGAGGGATCTGCTTTCGTAGCAGCGAGCTTGCTCGCGAACCCACTCAACGCCGGCCCTGCCGGCGAATCGCGGACAAGGTCCTACGACAAGCCGTCCCGGCTGGGCGTACAGCCGTTCGCGGTGGTATGTCGCTCTTGCGAGCCTGCTCAGGCCCCGAACACCGAGCCCATGCTGTCGTCGTCCATCCCGCGCTCCAGCTTTATCCTCAGCGCCAGGTCCGTGCGCGAATCGGCGAACTTGAGCGCGTCGGCGAGGCTGATGCGGCCTTCCTCCAGCAGCTTGTAGAGGCTCTGGTCGAAGCTCTGCATGCCGCTTTCCAGGGCGCGTTCCACCGCGCCCTTGAGTTCCGGCAGCTCGTCGCGCTGGATGATGCCGCGGATATGCGGCGTGCCCAGCATCAGCTCCACTGCTACCGCGCGGCGCTGGCGCGTGCCGGGGACCAGGCGCTGGCCGACCAGCGCCAGCAGGTTTTGCGACAGGTCGGCGAGCACCTGTGGACGGGCTTCGTCGGGGAAGAAGCGGGTGATGCGCTCGATGGCGTGACGGCAACTGGTGCCGTGCAGTGTGGCCACGCACAGGTGGCCGGTTTCGGCGTAGTGCAGGGCGTTCTGCATGGTCGGCGCGTCGCGGATCTCGCCGAGCATGATCACGTCCGGCGCCTCGCGCAGCACGTTGCGCAGGGCATCTGCGTAGCTGTGGGTGTCCAGGCCGACCTCGCGCTGGTCGATGATCGACTTCTGGTGGGAGTGGAGAAATTCGATCGGGTCTTCGATGCAGACGATATGGCCCGAGCGGTGGCGGTTGCGGAAGTCCAGCATGCTCGCCAGCGTGGTGGACTTGCCTGAGCCCGCCGCGCCAACCACCAGGATCAGCCCGCGATCCTGCATCGCCAGCTTGTCGAGGATCGGCGGCAGGCCGAGGGTGGTCACATCCGGGATCACCTGCTTGATCAGCCGCACCACCATCGCCACTTCGCCGCGCTGGTAATAGATGTTGGCGCGGAAGCGGCCGAGCTCCGGCACGCCGATCGCCAGGTTCATCTCCAGGTCGCGCTCGAACTCCGTCGCCTGTTCAGGCGTCATCAGTTGCCAGGCCAGGGTCTTCACTTCGCCATTGGCCAGCACGCGCTCGCCGACCGGCCGGCTGTGTCCCTCGACCTTGATGTGCGGCGGCGCGCCGACGCTGAAGAACATGTCGGAGCCGGCGTGTTGCGGCAGTTGGCTCAGGTAGGCGAAGACGTCGGGCAGGTCGGTGGTGCGGGCATCGCTCATGGGAAATCCTTCGTGCGGCGGTGAGTCCCTGCGAGGGGGCGCGTCTGTATTCAGCCTAGCCGGGATGTGGTTGTGGGACGCGAGCGTAGGAAAGGTTCGAGCACCGCGCCTTGACGCACCGCAGGAGGGGCAACTGAGGATGCCAGCCGGAGGGTGGATGGGGGAACTGGCCGGCAGTATTGATCACGTTGCCGCTCAACCCGAGGATGTTGCTCTGCCGCCGACATGTTCGGCGTACCCCGGTGACCGGCGTGGCAAGCGCCTGGTGCCGCCGGTGTGCGGCTCGATATAGGTGATGCAAGTGCCGGGGCGAGCCGGCATGAGGGGAGGCGCCGGGCCCATCGACGGGCGCGGCGCGGACGAAGCGGATCAGTCTTCGCGGCTGGTCACTTCCACCAGGTGGTAGCCGAACTGGGTCTTCACCGGACCCTGCACGACGTTCAGCGGCGCGCTGAATACGACCTGGTCGAACTCGCGAACCATCTGGCCAGGACGGAAAGTGCCCAGGTCACCGCCGCTGCGGCCGGACGGGCAGGTGGAGTTGTCGCGGGCCACCTGGGCGAAATCGGCGCCGCCTTCGATGGCAGCTTTGAGTTCATTGCACTTGGCTTCGCTGGAAACCAGGATGTGACGGGCGGATGCACGAGCCATGAGGTAACTCCTGAACAGGCGGTAGGAAAGGGCGAAGCCTAGCTGATTCGCGGCTGGAACCCAATGCCCGTTGGCGCGGCGAAGCCTCTCCGAGGGCGTACATCCTGGCGAGTTGGCGCGAGGCGAACCTGCTCTCGTAGGAGCGGGCTCCGCCCGCGACCAGCCCGGCACCGGAGCCGCCGGTAAATCCGTTCGCCAGCAGGCTCGCCCCTACAGGGCGCGGTTTCTCAGTCCCGGGTGCCGAACACCTTGGCCAGGTGCTGCTGGTAACGCTTCACATCGCCCTCGATGTCCGGGCGCTTCATCACGTCCACGCAGAGGAAGGTCGGCAGCGGGCTCATGCCGAGGAACTGGTTGGCCTTGTGGAAGGGGAAGTACACCGCGTCCACGCCCTTGCCCTCGAAGAAATCGGTCGGGTCGTCGAAGGCCTGCTGCGGCGCGTTCCAGGTGGCCGAGATCATGTACTGCTTGCCCTGCAGCAGGCCGCCGCTGCCGTATTTCTGCGAGGCGTCGGAACGGGTGCGGCCGTCGTTGGCGTAGAGGCTGCCGTGGCCGGCGGTGAACACCTCGTCGATGTACTGCTTCACCGTCCAGGGCGCGCCCATCCACCAGCCGGGCATCTGGTAGATCACCACGTCGGCCCAGAGGATCTTCTGGACTTCCTCGGCAATGTCGTAGCCGCCATCGACGAAGGTTTCCTTCACGTCGCAGCCGGCATGGTCGAGGTAGGCCAGCGCCGCTTCGTGCAGGGTCGCGTTGTAGCGGCCGTCGGAATGGGCGAATTGCTTGCCGCCATTGATCAGCAGGATCTTTTTCATGAAAGGGACTCTCGAAGTGGCACATTCTGGATGGCGGCAGGATAGCGACCGGGCAGCAGGGGAAAAACCCATTCCGGGGCAAAGGATACGTGCGTGAAACTCACGAATTGTGGGAATTGATTTGCGTCAGGATAAGGCAATTCTTTCCGCCTACCCGGAGCCCAGTTGCATGTACGCCTTCATCCTCCAAGCCCATACCCGTCCAGAGAAAGCCGAAGCCTTCGAGAACCTGTTCCGCGCCTACCTCGCACCGAGCCGCGCCGAGAGCGGCTGCCTCCAGTACCACATGCTGCGCGACGCCCATGATCCGACCCTGTTCACCTTCTTCGAGGTCTGGCAGAGCCGCGAGCACCTGGCCGTGCACATCGCGCTGCCACACATGCGCGAGTTCCACGAGCGGCGCATGGATTACCTGCGCCGCGATTTCGACATCCAGGACGTCGAGGTGATGGCGCCGTTGGCGCCCTGAGCCGCGCTCACGCCACCACCCGGTTGCGTCCCGTCGCCTTGGCCTTGTAGAGGTTCGCGTCCGCCGCAGCGATCAGCGCTTCGACGCTGTCCGCCGGGGTGTCCGACGTGCTCGCCACGCCGACACTGACGGTCACCACGCCGCGCTCGCCTTTCGCGTGGGGCAGGGCGGTGTCCTCCAGGGCGCTGCGGATCGATTCGGCCACGCGCTCGGCGTCGGCGGTGTTGCAACCGGGGAGGATCACTACGAACTCCTCGCCGCCGTAGCGTGCCGCGCCGTCGTCCGCGCGGCGGCAGCCCTGGCCGACCAGGTGTGCCACGTTGATCAGCGCCAGGTCGCCGCGCGGGTGGCCATAGTGGTCGTTGTAGGCCTTGAACTGGTCGATATCCAGCATCAGCACCGCCAGGTGCCCGTCGCCGCCGCGACGGCGCTGCCATTCGAGTTTTGCCTTCTCGTCGAACCAGCGCCGGTTGTGCAGGCCGGTCAGCGGGTCGGTGCTGGCTTCGGTGCGCAGGCGGTTTTCCTTGGTGTCGCGGCGGCGCAAGTGACGGCTCAGGCGGTAGGCGAAGAACAGGGTCGCGCCGTTGATCGCCAGCAACAGGCCGCTGGTGATCCAGGTGCGCTCGGCCCAGGTCTGGAAGATTTCCTCCCGGTACAACTCGACCGACACCGTCACTGGGTAGTCGCCGACGCGCCGATAGCCACGCCAGTAGGCGCCCGAGCCCTTGGGGTGCTGGCGGAAGGACTCTTTCTCGCCGCTGGCGACGAAGTTGCGGAACATCCTGCCCTCATCCTCGCGCTCGTACGTTGGCGCCGACGGCCACCGGGCCAGGACCGTGCCATCGAGCAGCCGGATCGACACCACTCCGCGCTTGCCCAGGTCCAGTTCGCGAACGAAGGTCTCCAGATGCCGCAGTTCCTTGATCGCCGCGACCACGCCGAGGACTTTGCCGTCCTTGTCCTGCACGGCGCGGCTGAGCGCGATGCTGGGCGAAGGATCCGGATAGGGGGGCATGAAGGGGTGGCTCAGGAACAGGCGCGAAGGGTTGGCGCGCGGGACTCTGAAGTACTCGCGCCGGGACAGGTCCTTGTGCGTTTCGCTGACGTGGTTGAGGTCCACCAGCAAGTGGCCGTTCGCATCGGTCACCACCAGCGTGCCCGCCATCATGGAGCTGGCGACGTGCCCCTGCACCAGTTCCTGCAGCACCTGGCGGGACAGTTCGGGGGTGGCCGAGCCGGCGATGACGTTGGCGAGGGTCTGCAGTGTCTGCTTGTGCACATCCAGGTCGCGGTGAAGATCCCGCTCCACCAGTATCAGGGTGTTCTTGCCGCTGGCATGGGCATAGGCCAGCGCATCCTGCCTCATCTGCAGCATGTGCCAGCCGGCCAGCAGCGACGCAGCCACCGCCAGCAGGAAGGTAATGAAGAAAATCCGTCGCGGGTAGAACACAGCAGCACCTCGCGCCTCGTTCGGAGCCTGTTCGGAAAACGTTCGGTTTCTTCCATTGTCCGATGCTCCGGAGGGCGTGCAATTGAAGTCAATCAAACCCTTGCCATAGATCAGGCCGCCCTGGGAAATACCCGTCGTTTGGGCCGCAAAGGGCCTGACGCGCCCCGGATCGCTTGCCAGCGCAGCCAAACGCCAGAGAATCACGCATCATGTACGCCATTTCGCCAAGGGAGTCCCGCATGGGTGCCACGTCTTTCATTCCGCGTAGCCTGCTGGTGTCGCTGGGGCTGCTGTCCGCCACCTTCGCTGTCGCCGCCGAGCAGGAGCAACTGGTCGCCGCCATCAACACCTATCGCGGCGAGGTACAGTCCTGCGCCGGCAGCGCCTCGCAGATCCTCCCGCCGCTGGCGGTGGAGCAGCGCCTGGCGATTCCCGCCGGCGCCGGCGACTGGAAGACCGCGCTGAACCAGACCGGCTACCCCATGAGCAGCGTGCGCATGCTCAGCCTCACCGGCCCGCGCGATGCAAACGCGGCGATGAAAGCCTTGCAGGAAAGTTTCTGCCAGGTACTGCTCGACCCGCAGTTCGTCGACGTCGGCGTGAGCCACGAAGGCGACGACTGGCGCATCCTGCTTGGCCGCCCGCTGCTGCAAGGCAAGCTCGGCACCTGGGAGGCCGAAGGCCAGCAACTGCTGCAGGCCATCAACGCCGCCCGTGGCCAGGCCCGCCAATGCGGCGGACAGAACTTCGGCAACGCCCCCGCGCTGAGCTGGAACGCCACCCTCGGCACCATCGCCGAAGGCCATAGTCGCGACATGGCCAACAACAACTACTTCGACCACAAGGGCCGCGACGGCAGCACCCCGGGCGATCGCGCCGAACTGGGCGGCTACAGCTTCCAGCAGATCGGCGAGAACATCGCCGCCGGGCAGGGCAACGCCCGCAAGGTCGTGGACAGCTGGCTATCCAGCCCCGGCCATTGCGCCAACCTGATGAACCCGCAGTTCCGCGAACTGGGCGCTGCCTACGCCGCCGACCCGAAGAGCGACGCCGGCATCTACTGGACGGCGATGTTCGGAGCACAGTAAGCATTCAGACCGACCCGCTCCCCCTGTAGGAGCGAGCTTGCTCGCGAACCCGCCGAAAGGCGGCCGGCCTGCCGGCCATCGCGGAGAAGCTCCGCTCCTACGAGAGCCAGCCAGCTCCGTGCATCAGGCCCTCATAGGATGGGGGTTTTGCAATACTCATCAGCGTCGCCGCCCACCTTCGATGGACATCGCTCCACGCCATCCTGCGGTGCTGTCGAAAGCCCAGGTCGCTCCATCCCCGAATGCCGCTCAAAGAAAAACCGGCGCCTGGGCGCCGGTTTTTCGTTTGTCGCTGCGGTAGTCGAAGAGACTTCCCGCCCGAACCATACGCTTAGTGCGCTTGGTTCAGGGTCAGGCGCATATGACGGTTCACATCCTTGTACAGCAGGTAGCGGAAGCGACCCGGGCCACCGGAGTAGCAAGCCTGCGGGCAGAAGGCGCGCAGCCACATGAAGTCGCCGGCTTCCACCTCGACCCAGTCCTGGTTCAGACGGTAGACCGCCTTGCCTTCCAGCACGTACAGGCCGTGTTCCATGACGTGGGTTTCGGCGAACGGAATCACGCCGCCCGGCTCGAAGTTGACGATGTTGACGTGCATGTCATGACGCATGTCGCTCATGTCCACGAAGCGAGTGGTGCTCCAGCGGCCTTCGGTATCCGGCATCACCTTCGGCTCGATGTCCTGCTCGTTGGTGACGAAGGCTTCCGGCAGCGGTACGCCGTCGACCTTCTGGTAGTGCTTGCGGATCCAGTGGAAGCGCGAGTGCTGGTCGGAGGTGTTGCGGAGTTTCCAGTCGGCGCCCGGCGGAATGAAGGCATAGCCGCCCGGCTGCAGGTTGTGCACCTGGCCCTGCAGGGTCAGGGTCAGCTCACCTTCGACCACGAACAGCACGGCCTCGGCGTTGACGTCCTGCTCCGGCTTGTCGCTGCCGCCGTTGGGGGCCAGCTCGACGATGTACTGGGAGAAGGTCTCGGCAAAGCCGGACAGCGGGCGGGCGATGACCCACATGCGCATGTTGTCCCAGAAGGGCAGGTGGCTGGTGACGATGTCACGCATCACGCCCTTGGGGATCACGGCATAGGCTTCGGTGAACATCGCGCGGTCGGTGAGCAGCTCGGTCTGTGCCGGGTGCCCGCCGTGCGGCGCGTAATAGCTGGTTTTGGCCATAGGACGATTCCTCATTGTTGTCTTGCTGCCCGGCGCCTGGCGCCGAGTCGAACAATTCGTGCGGAGCGGTGCGCCACCGGGGCGCTGTCCGTCGCTGGAAACCACGATATCCAGCGGCGGGTTCATGCACAAATTAAATGTTGGAATCCGCTATATTCATTTTTTAAATGTTAGAGTCGCACCGCTCAGCCCTGCGTGTCCTGGGCCAGAACCCGCGACAGCACGCGGGCGAGCTCCTTCACCTTCGGGTCCGCCGCCGGGCGGTGCAGCAGCGCCACCTCGAATACATCCACCGAGGGCAGGCCGGTGTTCTTCGGCAACACCGCGTGCTCCGCCGTCACCGCCCGCTGCGGCAGCAGGCCGATGCCCATGCCGTCGGCGATGGCCGACTGGATGCCGGAGAGGCTCGAACTGGTGAAACTGATATGCCAGCGCCGACCCACGGCCTCCAGCGCGGCGATCATCTCGTCGCGGTACACCCCGCGCGGCGGGAAGGTGACGATGGGCAGCGGGTCCAGCTCGATGCAGGGATTGCGGGCGCTGTCCACCCAGCGCGTCTTCTCCGGCCAGCAGGCCACCGCCTCGCGGGCATTCTGCCGTTGCTTGAGCAGCACCAGGTCCAGCTCACCCCGGTCGTAGCTGGCGGAGATGTCACGGCTCAGGCCGCTGGTGACCTCCAGCTTCACCTGTGGATAGCGCCGGTTGAAGGCCGCCAGCTGCTCGGTGGTGCGGCCGCTGGCGAAGTCATCCGGCACGCCGATGCGCACCGTCAGCGCCACCGTGGCGCCGGACAGCGCCTCGACCATCTCGTCGTTCAGCGCCAGCAGGCGCCGCGCATAACCCAGCAGCGTTTCCCCGGCGTCGGTGGGCAGCACATCGCGGTTGCCGCGCTCCAGCAGGCGATGGCCGGCCATCTCTTCCAGGCGGCGGATCTTCTGGCTGATGGTGGACTGGGTGGAGTGCAGGCGCGTGGCGGCCGTGGTGAAGCTGCCGCAGTCGGCCACCGTGACGATGGCCCGGAGCAGGTCTAGGTCGAACAGGCGGGTATTCGATTTTTCACTTTCGCTCATGGCGGTATCGGCTTTCTGAATGTCGATTCCGTTTTTAACAGCTCGCCCGCAACCCGGCAATCATCCCTGACGGGCCATGATCAGTGGGTGGTGAACTTCGACCAGGGATCTCCCGACCCCGCGCGCCGGTCACCCTTGCGTCGGTCCTCCTCGAAACGGATGCTCTGGCGCCGGTCGGTGCCGCTGCGCCGCTCCTTCCCGTGACGGGTATCGACCTGGACCTTCGGCTTGGCAGGCGTAGCCGGCGCCGCCTCTGCGGGCTCCAGGGGGATCAGGGTGAGTTCGTCGAGGTTCAGCTTGTCATCGGTGCTCATCGCATCGCTCCTGTGCGTCGCACAGCACTGAGCGTAGATCAGGCTTCGGCGCTCTTGTGTGGGTTCTACGGTGTTGGCTCGATGTTGTGCTTGCTTGATCTCAAGCACGCCATTGAACTGACTATGGCTGAGCCCCCAAGGGTGTTGGCATTCAGGGGGAGCTAAGCTAGCTGCGTAAGAACGTTACCAAGTCCTACGGTGATCGTCAGCGAGGATTCGGCACCAGCAGGGGTAATCAAAGGGGCTTGTTCATTCATCGCGCCGACATATTTTGTAGTAAGTGGCTGAGAAAGCTTTTGAGATTCATATCACACGCTCTATACCGGTGATTTGACCGTGTTGGAGAGGACGTCTTTTCTGGCGTCGTTGCAAGTCTTTGCCTGCAAGCCGTTGGATGTCGGCCTTGCGTACTCTCAATGCGTTTCAGGGATGAACCGATGGCTGATGAGCGCTCTTCGCGGGCTGACGCCGCGCCAGTGATCGATACAGGTCTCGCGACCTTGGTCATGCTGGCGCGCTTTCATAATGTGGCAGCCTCCCCTGAGCAACTCGCTCATGAGTTTGCCGAGGATGACCAGCGTTTCGGTCGTGCCGAACTTCTTCTTTCTGCCAAGAAGCTGGGCCTCAAGGCCAAGTCTGTGCACAGCTCGCTGCGCCGCCTGGATACCACTCCACTCCCTGCCATTGCTGCCGATCATGAAGGCCATTACTTCATCATCGCTCGCCTCGATGATGGCAAAGCCCTCATCCATGACCCGCAGGCTCAGCGTCCCGAGGTTCTGAGCCTTGAGGCACTGGAGGCGCGTTGGACCGGTGAACTGATTCTGATCCGCTCCGAGGCCTCCCTGTCTGGCGAGCTGTCACGTTTCGACTTCACCTGGTTCATTCCGGCCATCGTCAAGTACCGCAAGCTGCTGGGCGAAGTGCTGCTGGTGTCGTTCGTGCTGCAGATCTTCGCGCTGCTCACGCCGCTGTTCTTTCAGGTGGTGATGGACAAGGTGCTGGTGCACCGTGGCCTGTCGACCCTGGATGTGATCGCCATCGGCCTGCTCGGCATCATGATCTTCGAGACCCTGCTGTCGGGCTTGCGCAGCTATGTGTTCGCCCATACCGCGAGCCGCATCGACGTGGAGCTGGGGTCGAAGCTGTTCCGCCATCTGGTGACCCTGCCGCTGGCGTATTTCCAGGCCCGTCGGGTGGGGGACTCGGTGGCGCGGGTACGTGAACTGGAGAACATCCGCAGCTTTCTCACCGGCAATGCCATCACGCTGATCCTCGACGTGCTGTTCTCCGTGGTGTTCATCGCGGTGATGTTCTACTACAGCGGCTGGCTGACCCTGGTGGTGATTCTGTCGCTGCCGCTGTATTTCCTGGTGTCTCTGCTGATCACCCCGGTCTTGCGCGCGCGCCTCAACGAGAGCTTCTCCCGGGGCGCGGAAAACCAGGCCTTTCTGGTGGAGACGGTCAACGGCATCGATACCCTCAAGGCCATGGCGGTGGAACCGCAGATCAACCGCAAGTGGGACAACCAACTGGCCGGTTATGTGGCTGCGAGTTTCAAGACGCAGAACCTTTCCATGCTGGCCAATGAAAGTGTTGGTTTCATCGGCAAGCTGGTCACCGTGGCCACGCTCTGGCTGGGCGCGCGCCTGGTGATCGAGGGTGACCTGACGGTCGGCCAGTTGATCGCTTTCAACATGCTGGCCGGGCGGGTCTCACAGCCGATCATGCGCCTGGCCCAGCTGTGGACCAACTTCCAGCAGACCGGCGTCTCGGTGCAGCGCCTGGGCGACATCCTCAATACCCGCACCGAACTGTCCCAGGCCACCCGTAGCGCGCTGCCGCCCCTGAAAGGGCAGATCGAGTTCGATCAGGTGCACTTCCGCTACCGCCCGGATGGCTCGGAGATTCTGCGTGGCATCAGCTTGCACATTCAGGCTGGCGAAGTGATCGGTGTGGTCGGCCGCTCCGGCTCTGGCAAGAGCACCCTCACTCGACTGCTGCAGCGTCTTTATACGCCTGAGCGTGGCCGGGTGCTGGTCGACGGTATGGACCTGGCCCTGGCCGACGTCTCCTCCCTGCGTCGGCAGATCGGCGTAGTGCTGCAGGACAACATGCTGTTCGCCCGCAGCATCCGCGAGAACATCGCGCTGACCGATCCGGGCGCACCCATCGAACAGGTGATGCAAGCGGCCAAGATGGCCGGTGCTCATGAATTCATCCTGGAACTGCCAGAAGGCTACGACACCGTGGTTGGTGAGCACGGTGCTTCGCTCTCCGGCGGCCAACGGCAACGCATCGCCATCGCCCGCGCTCTGATTGGCAACCCGCGCATCCTCATTTTCGACGAGGCCACCAGCGCGCTGGACTACGAGTCCGAACGCATCATCCAGCAGAACATGCAGGCCATCTGCAAGGGCCGCACGGTGATCATCATCGCTCACCGCCTGAGTGCGGTGCGCGACGCCAACCGCATCCTGGTGATGGATCGCGGGCAGATCGTCGAGCAGGGCAGCCATGCCGAACTGCTCACCCATCAGGCCGGCCACTATTCCCGTCTGCATCGCCTGCAGCAAGGCGGTGCCGCATGAGTGCCAAGCGCGAGCTGATCAACCGCTACCGCCAGGCCTGGCGCCACTCCTGGCGTAACCGCCGGACGATGGATGCACCGCTGCGGCTGAACCACGAAGTGCACTTCCTGCCCGCCGCCCTGGCGCTGCAGGAGGCTCCCGTCCACCCCGCACCACGGATCATTCAGTGGACGATCATCGCATTCGCCGTGATTGCGCTGCTCTGGGCCTGCATCGGTGAGATCGACGTGGTCGCCACCGCCACCGGCAAGATCGTGCCCAGCGGCAAGAGCAAGGTCATCCAGCCCAGTGAAGTGGCGGTGGTCAAGGCCATCCATGTTTACGACGGGCAGCGCGTGAAAGCTGGAGAGCTGCTGGTCGAACTGGACACCCAGATCACCGGTGCTGACGTCCAGCGCTTGAAGAGCGACCTGCTGGCGGCCCAGGTCGACAGCGCCCGGGCCGGTGCCCTGCTTGATGCCATCGAGGAAGGCCGAGAACCCGCCTCCTTGGCCAGCCGCATCGCGCAAGCCAGCGAAGCCCAACAGCGCTCGGCACAGATCTGGTTGCGGGGCCAGTACCTGGAACTGCAGAGCACCCTGCAGCAAAGCGATGCCGAGATCGCTCAGCGCACGGCGGAGATTCAGGCCGCCCGCGCCTGGGTGGCCAAGCTGCAGGAATCCTTGCCCATCGCCCGACAGCTGGCAGCAGACTACAAGCGTCTGCTCGACAAGGCCTATGTCGCCAAGCACGCCTATATGGAGAAGGAACAGCAGCGCCTGGATCAGGAGCGCGAGCTGGCCGTACAACAGGCGCGCGTACTGGAGCTGCAGGCGGCCAAGCAACAGGCCGAAAGCCGCCGCCAGAGCGTACTGGCACAGACCCGCCGGGCGATGCTCGACCTCCTGCATGAATCCGAACAGCGTGCCGCTGGCCTGCAACAGGAACTGAGCAAGGCCGAACAACGCAACCGCCTGATGCACCTCACCGCGCCGGTGGACGGCACCGTCCAACAGCTGGCGATCCACACCGCGGGCGGCGTGGTGACCGAAGCCCAGCCACTGATGGTCATCGTGCCCAGCAATCAGCCGGTGGAAGTCGAGGCCATGCTGGAGAACAAGGACATCGGCTTCGTGCGCCCAGGTCAGGAGGTGGAGGTCAAGGTCGATACCTTCACCTTCACCAAGTACGGCGTGGTGCACGGTACGGTCGTGAGCATCTCCGACGACGCCATCGAGGATGAGCGTCTGGGGCTGGTGTACAGCACGCGCATTCAGCTCAAGGAGAACAGCATTGTGGTGGGTAGCCAACAGGTAGCATTGTCGCCCGGGATGTCGATCAGGGCAGAGGTGAAGACCGACAAGCGCAAGGTGATCGATTACTTCCTCAGCCCGTTGCAGCAATACGTGGACGAAAGCCTGGCAGAGCGCTGACAGTCCGTCCACAGGAGCCCAAGGAGGGTTGCACATGAATGTGCTTTTTATCCACCAGAACTTTCCTGGCCAGTTTCGCCATATTGCTGCACACTTGGCCCGGCAACCTGACGTCAATGTATGTGCTATCGGTCGTGAACACGCGCCGGGCCTGGCGGGGATACGCCTGTATCGTTACCGCCCACACCGCCCGGCCAGCAAGGACACCCATCCCTACGCGCGCACCTTCGAGGAGGGCGTGTTGCATGGTCAGCAGGTGCTTCGCCTGCTGCTCGACCTCAAGGCCAAAGGCTACCGCCCGGATGTGATCGTCGCTCACCCCGGCTGGGGTGAAACCCTCTATGCCAAGCAAGCCTTTCCAGATAGCAAGCTGATCCATTTCTGCGAGTACTACTACCGCACCGATGGAGCGGATGCAGGCTTCGATCCCGAGTTTCCGCTGACCCTGAATGGCGCCGCGAGCATCCACAGCCGCAACGCACTGCACCTGCTCAATCTGGAGAACTGCGACGCAGCTATTACCCCGACCCACTGGCAACACAGCCTGCATCCCGCCGCTTACCAGGACAAGATCAAGGTCATTCATGAGGGTATCGATACCGCCAATCTCGGTCCTGATCCCAATGCCGTGCTCAGGTTGCCCAATGGTCAGCAACTGAAGGCTGGCGACCCGGTGGTGACCTACGTGGCACGCAATCTGGAGCCGTATCGTGGCTTTCACCAGTTCATGCGGGCCTTGCCTGGTGTGTTGGCGGCTCATCCCTCCTGCCAGGTGGTGGTCATCGGTGGCGATGACGTGAGCTACGGCAGCAAACCCCATGATGCCCCCAACTGGCGTACCAAGCTGTTACGAGAGAACCCGGTCGATCCGAATCGGGTGCATTTTCTCGGCAAGGTTGACTACGTCACCTATCGCACGGCCTTGCAGGTGTCCGCCGCGCATATCTACCTGACCTATCCCTTCGTATTGTCCTGGTCGCTGCTGGAAGCGATGGCTTGCGGCTGCCAGGTGATTGCTTCTGATACGGCGCCGGTGCGGGAAGTCATTCGGGATGGTGAGAACGGGTTGTTGGTGGACTTCTTCGATGTCAGAGGACTAAGCGAGCGATTGTTAAATGTACTGGAACAGCCACGGAAGTTTCATCAATTAAGGCATGGCGCGTGGAGCAAGGCGCAGGAGTATGCCATTAAGCAAGGCAATCAGCGCTATATCAGGACAATGGCCGGAAAAAAGGAGCCTGTCAAATATGCCCAGAGCGAAGCCGAAGCCATGTAATAAAACAGGCATTTTGATCAGTGCACATACTTTAAAGATTTCGACTAGAGAAATGACTGATATAGAAATTACAGAATTATAGAAGGCGCGGAGTTGGAGTCTATACCAGCATTAGATACAGGGGGGGATGGCTTTAAGTATGATCGAGCTACTCGCCATTGATTAGAACAGTAATTTTATGCCTCGCCGGGGCTTTTGAATGCATGCAAATTTATTTGCTTTGGCTTGTTTTTTAGGGTGGGTTTGACGCCGTTTTTCTATTTCTCGAGGAGAGCAATATGAGCTTTGTGTTGGAAAGGATTACTTCTGTTGAACAGGTCCGAGTGATTAATGACGCTGAGCGCGCTTCTCTGGATTACGACACTCTAGTCTATGCGAAGAATCATCAACTATTCGCGGATGCCTGGGCAGTCGATAAAGAGAAAGACTGCTATTTATTGAGGGCGCCTCGTGTAATGCGTGAGGATGGAGAAAATCGCACATATTATTTTTATTTCAAAGGGGAGCTTTACAAATTTTATTTGGTCGGTTGGTTTGGGGGGGAAGTGCGCTTTAATGATTCTTCAATTTCACTTAGCAGCCTACCATCAGGATTTAAGGGGGCGGTCACAGCAGCTTTCGCTGTTTATGGTGAAAGCGGTAGCGGCCCATTGAATCAGTTCGGCAATCCTGAGTTTGCTATTTCCCCTATCTTTAAAGAGGGGGCTTGATCGTGATGGTTTCTCTCGAACAAGCAAAAGCCGCACTTACTTCAGGTGGTCATACTACTGCTGATCTCTTTGATCTCGTGAGATCGGTTACCGGTAGTGTAAGTGGCGCGAATAATCAAAGTACCTATCTTCTGTATTCAGGTCAAATGCCTGACGGCACGTATGCATCAGAGGTTGCAAGGACGCTTAAGTTGGCTGGATGTCTTGATGTCACTGAAAGCGACGTTGGGAAATTGCTTAACAGTGAAGAATTCATGGGGGCCTTAAGGAAGGCTATTAAATTTGAGGTGCTGGGTGATCCCTATGCGAGTCCGGTCACGCAAGATCAAGTCGATGCGCTGAATAAAAAATTTCAGTTTGTTTTATATGGTAAGGATGGTGTGGATGCAAACGGACCTCGTGTAAGCTCTGATTCTTTTTGGGATATAGCATCAAAAAGCTATGTCACTGAAGCTGTAGGCAGTTTCCGCATTGTCGCGCCGACGAATATTTCTGATATTAGTGTCTTTGTCACTAATGAACTTCCGGCACTGTTGGATAACCCTAATGTCTCAGAAATTGATGGCATTCCCAGAATCGAACTGGTGGAAATGCGGGATAGGGTGGGGTTGGATCGTGTCAAACACTTCATATCTGCCAACTCCCTGCAGCAAGTGTATTTTAGTGGCCTTACATCTGGAGGTGTGTCGGAATATCTAAAGTTAACGCCTGAGTCTCTTGCGGAGCAGCTTAAGGATCCGAACAAATTTACAGCTTGGACGGAGCATCTTCAAAACCTTACTCCTGAACAGCGCGCCTCTTTTGAATTGGGTGCAAAGGCTTGGAGCTCACCAGAGCTCAAGCTCAATATTGGCTCCCGTATCTTTAATAAACTTCCTGTCGCGGGAGCTTTGCTGGGATTCACCTTAGCAGCCGTGCAGGCCTCTGAAGCGGAAGCCGCGGGTGATTCGGAAGGCGCCAAAGAAATTATGAAACTTTGGGCTATCGATGCTGCTGGCGCTGAGTTGGGGGCAGCGATCGCTACAGCGGTTGCCGGTATCGTATTGGGCATCATGGCCGGAGTTGGGGCTACTGTTTCAGCTCCTGTGGCCGCCGCCGCGTTGTTTGGGGCTGCGCTGATTGGTGGGATATTTGGCGGCGAAGGTGCAATAGAGTTTTATCAGCTCCTGCATGATCGCGATGACAACGGCAAGTCGGATCTTATGGACAAGCTCAGCAATTTGCTGTTTGGAGCGACGTCCACAATCTTCACTCCCTTGCCTGAGGATTTGAACGGCGAACGTTTAACGTTGAATGCCGGTATCACGCGTGAACAGATAGTTGCGCATGCGAAGGAAGATATCGCCTGGCGATTTGCTCTGCGGGAGCTGAATCCATTTGTTGTTACCGATATTGCTTATGACCGACATAATCTGGACGGTTCGTTGGATCTTTACGATCCGGAAACGGGGAAAGGAAGTATGACGGAGTCATACCTTCAAGACAGGGCAGCGATGCTGACTTGGAAAATTCTATTCGACCAAGGGGCTCAGGACGAAGATGATGCTCCTCATGACGGGCCTAAACCGTATAACGACAATTGGGATACCAGCCAAGTTGAGGGGAACTGGGATTTTGTCGATCTTTCTAGACGTTTGCCGGGAGGCGCTCCCTTAACCTTAGCGATTGACGGTAATGGAATTACGCTACATGACCATCAGGTTGTATTTGGTAGTCAAGTGGCAGATTCAATTGAGGGTGCTGGAGAGAGTGATCGCCTCTACGGAGGCGCTGGCAACGACACTCTCAAAGGCGAAGCCGGCAACGACTACCTCGAAGGCGGCAGCGGCGACGATAGGCTGTTTGGCGGTAAGGATAACGACACGCTGGTCGGCGGTAACGGCAATGATCAATACGAGTTCGCTACTGGTGATGGTCACGACATACTGATCGATGCCGGTGGGCTGGGCGAGTTGTGGATCGACGAGGTGCACTACACCTTAGCGCAACGTTTGGCGCCTGGCACCGACAGTTGGCACAGCCAAGACGGCAAGGTCAAGTTCCTGTTCTCCGGCAGCGACCTGCTGGTGTTGTATGGGCAGAACGACAGCATTCTGATTCGTGACTACCAACCTAGCGCACTTGGGTTGGAGCTCGAGGACTACACACCGCCACAACTGCCACCAGCCACCTCTGTGATTACCGGTACCGTCGACTCGGATAGCCTGGACGGCACTACCGGGGATGACCGCATTCTAGGCCTTGAGGGTGCTGATCGGATCAACTATGACCCAGCCTCTGTACTCGAGGGACACGATACGTTGATCGGTGGCGCGGGCAGCGACACGCTATTTGGTGGGGCCGGTAATGATGTCATCCATGCCTTTACCGAGCAGTCGCAAGGGCCGGCCAATACTCCGCTGGTACAGGGCGGCATCACCGGCGACTGGCTGGACGGTGGAACCGGTAATGACCTGCTCGTCGGCTCGGGCGGGATGGACGGGATTTTCGGCGGCTCTGGTGCGGACACCATCTCCGCAGGCGACGACGATGATGTTATCTACAGCGATGGCATCAGTTCGGGCGTGGATGCCCGCCGTTCTTTCCAGTTTGGGGCGGGTGCGGTGGGTGATGACATTCATCGCTACGCGCTGATACCAGCATCGGTATGGACTCCGCTGACCAATGATAATGGCGGCGACGATGTGATCATGGCCGGCGCGGGAAATGATCTGGTGTACAGCGACAGAGGGCATGACTACGTCGAAGGTAATGCCGGTGATGATTATTTGATGGGTGATGTGGGTAACGACACTCTGATCGGTGGTGAGAATAACGACACCTTGATGGGCGACGGCTACGACGTGGAGACCGGCGTGCCTTACCTGCGCAGAGTGCTGGGGGACGAGCATGGCAACGACCTGCTGATTGGCGGCCAGGGTAACGATCTGCTGTATGGCAATGGTGGCCATGATCGCCTCTTTGGGGGAGAGGGAGAGGACAACCTGTTTGGTGATGATCGCTCGACACCGCGTGAGTATCACGGTAACGACTATCTCGATGGTGGCGCGCAAGATGATGTTCTGTTCGGCCTGGGTGGAGACGACACGCTTCACGGTGGCGCGGACAACGACAAAATGTTCGGAGATAGTAATGGCGACAAGTCAATACCGACCACGCACGGTGCTGACTATCTTGATGGCGGCGAGGGCGACGACACCTTATATGGTGATGGCGGCGACGATGTACTGCTAGGTGGTAATGGTAACGACTGGCTCAGTGGCGATGATGATTATGCCTCTGACGGCGTATCGCAGGTAACCGGAAATGACACGCTGCTCGGTGGCGCCGGCAATGACTCGTTGTTGGGTGGCAACGGCAATGACCACCTGGATGGCGGTGCCGATGCGGATTTTCTCTTTGGCGGAGATGATAACGACACCTTGCTGGGCGGTGACGGGAATGATCGCCTGGAGGGTGGCGAGGGCGATGACAGTCTGAACGGCGGCCTGGGCGATGACGTGATGCTCGGAGGTGCTGGTAATGACACTTTGCAAGGTGGTGGCGGGCGCGATGTGCTGCTCGGTGGGGCTGGCGATGACCTCTACCTGCTGACGCTGAGTGACATGCAGGTTTCGGAGGGGCTGATGAGCCGCATTGACGACTCTGACGGCCACTCGCGTGTGCACTTGCTCGATATCGCACGCGAAAACCTGGGTGTGCGCGATGGTGGTGGCGGCAATCTTGTGTTGCAGGTCGGTGCCGAACACCAGGTGCAGGTGGATAGGGGGTTGAGTGGTGCCTCACTGGAGTTCCAATTCAGCGATGGCCAAGTGAGCCTGGATCGTTTGCTAGGTGAGGCGTTGCTAACGCGCGTGGTTCGCACTGATACCACCGGTGCTGGTGCTGTTTACGGTGGTGCTGCGGACGATACCTTGACAGTTAGAGGGGCTGGCGGTGGTGCAACGATCTCTGGCGGACAGGGCGACGACAATCTTGCCCTATTAGCAAGCGGGGGTGGAGCCCTGCTGTTTTCCGCTGGAGATGGGCGCGATACATTGATTACTGAGACTGCCGACAGTCCAGGGCGCACCGGAGAGAATACCCTGCGTCTGGGCGAAGGTATTGCCCTGAGCGATTTGCGGCTGAGTAAAACTGGCAACGATTCCTATGTTCTGTCGATTGGTGTCGGGGGTGATGCCATCCTTTTCGAGGCTTCGGGGGTGACGGAGTTGCCCCGGCCCTTCGATCGAGTGGTGTTCAGCGATGGGGCGGAGGTGAGTTGGCAGCAGGTACTGGATAGCGGTATTCATGTTGAAGTTAGCGACTTATTGGTAAGAGGCACGCAGACGCATGACCTGATTGCCGGCAGTGCACAAGACCGGAGGGTCGAGGCCTTGGCGGGTAATGATCTTCTCGAATCAGGGGTTGGGAATGAAACTCTGGAGGGTGGTCGAGGCGACGATACCTATCTATTCAACGCCGGCTTTGGCCGCGACACAGTTGATAACCAGGGTGCATTGGCTGGCGAGGTGGATCGTATTGTTTTCGGCGTGGGCCTGGCCCATGCCGATGCACGGTTTATCCGTCACGACGATAATCTGCTGGTGTGGTTTGACCAGAGTGATCGCCTGCAAATCACCGGCTTCTTCAGCAACCAAGGAAAGGAGACTCTGGAGTTCGCCGATGGGCAGGTGTTTGACCGTCTGAGTCCGCCGCTTTATGAGGGCGTGCAGGGGTTGGCCACCGAGCAGGCTGATCAGCTAATGCTAGGTGCTGGCGACGATCAGTTTGATGCACTGGCTGGCAATGACTCGATCTTTGGTGGCGATGGCAATGATCGACTGCTAGGCGGTGCCGGTGACGATCACCTTGAAGGTGAAGCTGGCGATGACTGGTTGGCTGGCGGTACGGGCAATGATTATTTGGCTGGGGGTGTGGGGGTTGATACTTATGAGGTGTTTGCAACGGATTCGCGGGCAACGATCACTCGGATTGTCGACCCGGACGGTGGCAACCAACTGATTGTAGGGGGCGGCCTGCGAGCGCAGGATGTGCGTGTCGTACGCGACCAGCAAAGCGCTACTCTGCGACTGCTGTACCGACCCGGTAACACCGGGGCTTACAGTGTGGTGCGCTTGGAGGATCAACTGCGGGACCAAGGGGCGTCTGCCCCCATTGCCTTAGTCCGATTCGAGGCCGAACCTGGGGTGACGTGGTCGGCGGCGGATCTATTACGCATGGCCCTCACAGGCGGAGCGGGGGATGAGGTGATCTATGGGTTGGCCAACGCTGCGAATACGCTGCGCGGAGGCGCCGGTAACGATCGCCTATTAGGCGGTGCGCTGGATGATCAGTTGGATGGCGAGGCCGGCAATGATTGGTTGTTGGGTGGCGCCGGTAACGACCGCTACACCTTTGGCCTGGGCTCCGGTAATGATCGCGTAACAGATCTGGAGGGTCTCAACCGGGTTGAATTGGCATCGGGTCTCACCCCGGACGATATTCAACTGGTGCGAACCGGTGCGCCATTTGACCTAATGCTTGAGCACGACTCCTTGGTGTTGATGCTGCGCGGCTCGGGTGAGTTTTTGGTGCTGGAGCAGTTTTTCAAACCGGGTGACGCAGAGACTGCTGTTCACTTTGCCGACGGCACTGTCTGGAGTCATGTCGAACTGGGATTACGGGCGGGAAGCAGTGTAACGGGCTTGGCCGATACGCAAACAGGTGGTGCTGGCGATGATGAGTTCCGGGTCGACAACCCGCTAGATCAGGTGGTTGAACTAGATAATGGCGGCACCGACGGAGTTCTCAGTTCGGTCAGCTATCGGCTACCGGTCAATGTAGAAAACCTGCAGCTCACTGGCATTTTGTCAATTGACGCCACCGGTAATAACGCTGACAACGTGCTGCGTGGTAATGCGGGCGATAATCGTCTCGATGGTCTGCAAGGATATAACACGTATGCAGGCGGTGCGGGCAATGATACTTATGTTATTCGCGATAATAGTGAGTACCAGAGGCTGGATCTGTTCAGCTTGATGGCTGGCCTTTCCTTTTCGCTTGAGGAGCGAGCCGGTGAGGGTGTCGACAGTATCGAAACCAATGCTTTTGTCATGCATATGCCCGAGCAGGTTGAACACCTGCGGGTGACCTCTCTGATTGATGTGCAGAGTATCGAGTCCCGAGGTTTTGCAGGCGACGCTCGCTTTCAGTACACAGGGAATGCCCTGAACAATCGCATCGACTTATCGGGCACGGATTTTGACTTGTTTGGCATCCTTCGCTCAGTCAGGATCGATGGCGGTGCCGGTGCTGACACCATGCTCGGCAGCAATATCGAGGACACCTACGTTGTTGACGATGTGGGCGATGTCATTATCGAGCGCGGCAATGCTATTGATACCGTCGAATCCCAGTTGTCCTGGCAGTTGGGCGATATGCTGGAAAACCTGCTGCTCACCGGCGGTGACACTACCGACGGCATAGGGAATGCGCTGGACAATGTCCTGAACAGCGCCGAGAACGGTGCGGTCAACCGTTTGAGTGGATTGGGCGGTGACGACACGTATCTGATTGGCTTGAACGACATTGTGGTCGAAGCAGCTGGCGAGGGCACGGATACGTTGCACCTGAGCGAGCGAGCAGGCGATACCTCGACGGTTTTTCATGCGCAGCAGTGGGCGAATATTGAAGTCATCAAGGCCGGCGATAAGCTTGGTTCGGTTGACCTGATTGGCGACGATCGCGACAACAGCTTGTACGGTAACTACTCGAGCAACCTGCTCGAGGGCGGTGCGGGCAATGACATCCTTTATGGCGTAAGCCTGCGGTACGACCGGTATAACCGGTTAGAGTACCCGTCTACATTAGATCGATTCTTCGGCGGAGATGGGGACGACCGTATCTACGCCTTTGGCGGCTACGCGGAGATTGACGGCGGGTCCGGGGCGGATCTTATTGAGTTGGATGGTGTGACATCCGCTCGAGTCGAGGGAGGTAGCGGTAATGATCTGATCCGTTTGACCGGGCGATCTTCGTCTCTGACTCTCGGCTTTGGTCTGGGCAGTGGCCAGGACACCGTGATGTCCAGTCACACCCGAACAGCTGCAGGCTGGGAGCAGGACAAGAGCATCCTGTCCAGCATTGTGGTCGCTGCAGGCACTCAGGCCAGCCGTTTGCGTTTCACCCGTGAGGGGGCGGATATCCTGGTCAGTCTGCAGGACAGCACGGATAGCTTGAGGGTTACCGCATTTTATGAAAACGAGAGCAGCTCGTTGATCCAATCTACGATCGACTCAATCAGGCTTGCGAGTGGCACGTTGCTGAATCGTGATGCGTTAGCGGCGGGTGTGGGGCGAGTCGAGTTTAGCGACGCGACAGAGATGGATGATCTACTGATCGCGGATGAGGCCGGTGCTGTGCTATCCGCAGGTGCTGGCAATGACTACCTGGCTGGTCAGGGAGGGGGCGATACACTGATCGGCGGCGCGGGGAACGATTATCTGGTTGGTGGCGCGGGCTCGGATACATTCCTGTTCTCGCTCGGCTGGGGCAATGACACGCTGGACAATAGAGCCTTCGGCTCGGAGGCCATTAGTGCTAACGATGCCATTGTGTTCGATGGCACGGTGTTTATCGACGATCTGATGTTTAAGAAAAATGGGGAAGGTTTGCTGATTACCCATCGTACGACATTGGATAGCATCTTGGTTCTCTATAGCTCGGATGATCTGGATTCTTTGCCGACAGTCCGCTTTTCGGATGGTACGGTCTTGTCTCAGGAGCAACTCCTGATGCGGGCCTCCTCCCAGTTCGGTACGGAAGAGGACGATGTTCTCGACCTTGCCCCACAATACGACAGACTTTTGGGGTTGGGGGGGAACGACAAGTTAAACGGTGAGGGGTTGCTTGATGGGGGGGATGGCCACGATACCCTCGTGGGTAGTGGTGTTCTGATCGGCGGTAACGACGACGATCATATAACTGGCACTGGTGGTAGCGATCTGCAGGGTGGTGATGGCAATGACCTGCTGGTGGCGTATGACGATACCTGGGATCCTCAGGCCAGTGTCTTGGAAGGCGGTGCGGGCAACGATACGCTGTATGGCTCGTTCGGCAATGACACTTACGTCTTCAACTTGGGCGATGGCAGCGACCTGTTAATTGAGCGCCGCCCAGACCAAGCCTATGGCAACGTGGCTCCTTCCTTTGATGAATTGCTATTCGGCGAAGGTATTGATGCGGCCGATCTGAGCTTCGTTCGCCAAGGCTTTGATTTGCTTATCGCACACGCCAACGGTAGTGACCAGATACTCGTGCAAAACTGGTTTAGAGGGCCTACCGAGCACTTCAAACTGAACAGTTTGTATTTTGCCGATGGAAGCGAGCTGAGCCAGAGCGAGATTGAGAGTCTCGTTGTGTACCGTGGTACGGCCGCGGCCGACAGCATCAATGGTAGCGATCAGAACGATACGGTCTACGTTGGCGCTGGCGATGATCAGGTATGGGCTGGCAGCGGTGAAGATCGCGTGTATGGGGAGGCAGATAGCGATTATCTCGACGGCCAGGCTGGTGATGACACGCTGTATGGTGGCGATGGTAATGACCAGTTGATGGGCGGTGCGGGCAATGACCAACTGTTCGGTGGTACTGGCGATGACAAGTACGTATACAAGCCTGGTGATGGGGTCGACACCATCGACACCACAGGTGGTGGGAATGACGGGGTGTTCTTTAGCGGCGGTATCGATGAAACGCGCCTGACCTTCACCCGCGATGGCGACGACCTGCTGATCTTGGTCGATGAGGATACCGAGCAGTCGGTGCGGGTGCTGGATCACTTTCTCGGTGGTGACAAAGCCATTAGCTATGTGCAGCCCGATGGTGGACTGACACTTACCGCTACACGTATCGCTCAGATTGTTGCTGCAGGGGATGTGCCGGCTGGTTTTGATGCTCTCGTCGAAGGTACTGCTGCAGGTGAGCAACTGGCCGGCGGGCAAGCGCGTGATTTGTTGCGCGGCCTCGCTGGTAACGACACCGTGTTCGGTATGGGCGGTAATGACCAGATTGAAGGCGGTGACGGCAATGATTACCTGTCCGGCGGCAACGGCTCGCAGAGCGGTTCGGGTGATGACATTCTGATCGGTGGCATTGGCGACGACGTGCTTGATGGTGAGGACGGCGATGATCAACTAACCGGCGGCGCAGGTGATGACAAGTACTACTACCGTGCCAACGGCGGTGTCGATGTAATTGATAACTCCGGCGTCGGTTTCGATGGTGCCTTCTTTATAGGCATTGCGCGCACTCGGTTGAGTTTCCATCGCGAAGGCGACGATCTGCTGATTTTGGTGGATGGCGACCTTGAGCAGCAGGTAAAAGTTACTGATCACTTTCTTGGCGGAGATTTCGCCATCGACTACGTTCAGCCCGATGGTGGTAGTTACATCACCACCGCTCAGATTGCCGGCCTGCTGACTGCGCTGCCTGATGGCGGCACCGGTGAGCCAGGTGACGGCGGAACCAATCCAGGTGGTGGCGGCCAGCCTCCAGTTGCAGGGATTGGTGGTGAGGATGTCCTCACCGGAACCGCAGCCAATGATGTGCTGATTGGTGGTGCTGGTCAGGACACCCTCAATGGTGGCGCAGGTAATGACTGGTTGCTGGGTGGCGTTGGTGACGACACCTATGTCTACACCGC
Source organism: Pseudomonas sp. ATCC 13867 (assembly GCF_000349845.1). Classification (NCBI taxonomy): domain Bacteria; kingdom Pseudomonadati; phylum Pseudomonadota; class Gammaproteobacteria; order Pseudomonadales; family Pseudomonadaceae; genus Pseudomonas; species Pseudomonas sp. ATCC 13867. The sequence goes on from NC_020829.1 coordinate 2,044,543, forward strand.
CGGCCAGGATGTGATTGAGGAAACGGGGGGCGCCGATAACCTTTTGTTCGCCGGTGGCATCACCTTCAGTCAGGTGGCCTCCGGTCTGATGAAATCGGGCAACGACCTGGTCTTGCGGGTTAATGGCAGTACGGCCAATCAGGTTACGTTGAAGGACTTTTTCCTCGGCGATGACAATCTGATCGAAACCATCGCTTTCGAGACCGGTGGCCAACTTACATCGGCGCAGATTTTCGGTGCTTTCGGCCTGCCTGTGCCAACCCCGATTGCGGCCTTCGACGATACCGTCCAGGGGTCAACTGGCGATGATGCCACGCTCGACGGGACAGCAGGTAATGATCTGCTGCAGGGAGGTAACGGTTCTGATGTGCTCTTCGGGGATGCTGGAAACGACCGCCTGGAGGGCGGCAACGGTGACGATATCCTGGACGGCGGCGCGGGCAACGACACGCTGGTCGGTGGCCGGGGTGTCGATACCTACATCTTCGCCGCTGGTGGTGGGCAGGATGTGATCGACAACAGTGGTGGTGGTGCCGATACGCTGCATTTCGAGGGTATCAGCTTCAATCAGGTCGCCAGCGGCCTGATGAAGAGCGGTAATGACCTGGTGCTCAATGTCAGCGGTGGCAGCGACAAAGTGACGATCCGCAACTGGTTCCTTGGTGGCGACTATGTTGTGAACACCATCACCTTCGCCTCAGGAGGGCAACTCACGGCTGCCCAGTTGTTCGGTGCCTTCGGCCTGAGCAACCCTGATCCGGTTGGTTCGCCTGTCTACGAGAACCTGCCTGACGAACGTGCCTTCGGCACCGTGCTGAGTGGACAGGCCGGTGACCAGATCATCCTTGGTTCCTCCGATGACGACATGATCGACGGCGGTGCAGGCAACGATACCCTGCGTGGCAACGCTGGTAGCGATTACCTAATCGCTGGAGCAGGGAGCGACACCTACATGTTTGCTCTCGGGGACGGTCAGGATGTAATCAACAACCTGTCCAGCACCCCGGATATCGACACCGATGTGCTGAGCATCGAAGGGATAGTCCGCGAGGAGCTGTGGCTGTCGCGTGATGGTGACGACTTGGTGATCGATGTGACGGGCTCAGAGGACGGCATCACCATCCAGGACTGGTATGCCAACTCAGCCCAGCAGCTTGACGTGATCCAGGCAGGTAGTTCGTCGCTGTATGCGAATCAGGTGGATAGTCTGGTCAATGCCATGGCTGCTTTCGGTGCACCAGCAGGTGGTGAGCTCAACTTGACGCAGACACAGCGTGATCAGTTGAACGTGGTTATCGCCGCAAATTGGCAATAGTTACCGAGCAACAGCAAATAGCCCGCCGTCCGGCGGGCTATTTGTTTTACAGGCTGAGGTCTGTCTCAGAATCGATGGTCAGATGCCATGCAATTGATTGGTCAAGTGGAATGCAATTACGCACATGCAGAAGCGGCACATACACACCCGCTCCGAAGCAAACAAAATCGTGGGCCGGGCCAGCGACCCGTCCACTACGCGGAACGATGGGTTTCGCTCCGCTCTACACCATCCTACGAAGAGCCCTCCGGCCCAGGACTCAATACCGGCCACTGCTGATAGGGCACCCAGACCACCCCCTGCCACTTCAACACCGACAAGCTCGTCGGCCCCGCAGTATTTCCCGGCGCGGCTCGCCAAGGCTGATGGGGTGTTGGTCGCGCAGGGCGGGGATGACGTGCAGCGAGAGCCACTGGCGGATGCTGCGGTTTTCCGGGTTGAAGTAATGGATCAGCGAAGCGTACACCGCCGATTCGCTGAGCAGCAGTTCATCCAGGTAGTCGCCGCTGCCGTCGAGCATACAGGCGTGGCGGCACTGGTCGTCGTCCAGGTTGCGCTCCACGCGCTCGGCCAGCAGCGGAAAGCCGATCAGCCGACCCAGGTAGTGGGCGCAGAACCAGCACTGGTCTTCCAGCAGCACGGCGCGCAGCTGGCGCTTGTGGCGGGTGAAAACGGTGGGGATCAGGACCTCTTCAGACATGGCGCACCTCCGGGAAGGAGGGAGAAAAGGGCGGGCACAGCGAAGCGCCTTTGGGGTGAAGGCAAAGAGGGGAGGGCATATCCATTTCCTCAATGGGTTCACCGCTGCTTTCGGGAGCAGTATTGCCGCTACGTGAAGCGTTTCTTAGGCGCTGGCCGAAAAGCTATTGGCGTCACGGAGTACGGTCAACCGTAGGGCGCATAACTGCGAAGCAGTTATCCGCCGATTTCCTTGCCGCAGCGCCGTAGCTCAGGTTTGTGGCGCGCTGCTCAAGCACAACGGCGGATAACGCTTCGCGTTATTCGCCCTACAAGAGCGTTGGCTCCGGCGTACGCATATGACCGTACCATCAGGCTCACCGTCGCTCCGCAGCGCGAACATTCAGCAAGAGGTCACCCGCCCAATCGTTGGTGTAAATGCCTTTTGCAACCGCCCGGTGAAAGGTGGAATATGGCCAGTCCTTCACCGCCGTAACCCAGCCGTGTTTCACCGGGTTGATGTGGATGTAGTCGAAGTGCCGCTGGTAATCCGTTTTGTCGCGGATCAGGTGCTCCCAGTAGCGAGCTTGCCAGATGCCGCGTTGGCCCCGTATCTGCTGTTCGATGCTCCGAGACTCTCCCTGAGGAATACGCCGAGCGAAACCGGATTTGATGACCTTCCAGCGCGTGGCGAAGTCGGCGTCTCCCGGTGGCAGCGTCCACAGGCAATGCATGTGTTCGGGCAGTACGACCCAGGCGTCGATGTGGAAGGGGTGATTGAGTTTGGTCTGCGCGATTACCCGGCGCAGCCGGTCGATTTCTCGGACCAAAAGGTTTGAGCGGCGGTCACGTAGCGTAACCGTGAAGAAGTAGGTGCCACCTTGCACCCACGCGCGTCGATAGTTTGGCATTAGGACCCTCCGTGTTGAGGGTACCTTGGGAATGCGGCGGATAACGCGGGGCGTTATTCGCCCTACATGAATCTCAGCCCCCGCGTAGGAGCTTGAAATTAGATAGAGGCCCGGACTTGAAAGGACGCATAACCGCGTTGCGGTTATGCGTCGATTAGAGATAAGTGACTACCCCTTTGGCGGGCAAGGGTCATTTCCGTAACTGTTGCGCTCACGGATTTGCCCTTGTTGGTTGTGAATCAGAACCTCGCTTTGCTGATTCACCGCAATGTTACGGGCATAGTCGATGGCTTCCCTTTGAGTCTCAAACTGCTTCGTGACTCGCTCGTTACCTGCACCACGCACTGCCCAGTTGTCGCCGTGTGGAACTACATGCTGATTTTTGCCAGACATGATTTTTACCTCTTGGTGATATGGGGGAGCAGAGGCGACGAGGGTCGCCTCTGTGGGCTTGCCTACTGCTTCACAAAGAAGCAGAAGGGGCGCCCGTCTTTACGGCGTACTTCTTTACCGCTACGCCAATGCTTGAAGGACATGCAAAACACGGCCTTGAAGCCTGGCGGCGGGGTGGGGGTTCCGCTCATGGCGAATACCTCTCATCCGAGAAGTCGTTGACACCGCCCGATCCTTGACCATAATCACCCGGCGCATTTGCCCAAATGCCAAGCGATTGATGTCAAATTTCAGTCGCGGCCCGTGTTGGCGGACTTCAGTTCACGAACACGGTCAAGACCCCCGGTATCCGTTGGCGCGGATGCCGGGGTTTCTTGTTTTCAGGTCCTGCAAGCTTACTGTCGTTCGACAGCTGGCGCTTCCCTGCGCCATATATTACTTACGTATTTCTAAAGAACACTCCTAATGCCCTTCCGTGGGCTTTTATGGTCTTGCCCCTAATTCAGTCCCAGCTCAGCGCGCCGCCGGTCTGGTACTCGATTACGCGGGTCTCGAAGAAGTTCTTCTCCTTCTTGAGGTCCATGATTTCGCTCATCCACGGGAACGGGTTGCTGGTGCCCGGGTATTCCTCTTTGAGGCCGATCTGGGTCAGGCGGCGGTTGGCGATGAACTTGAGGTAGTCCTCCATCATCGCCGCGTTCATGCCCAGTACGCCGCGCGGCATGGTGTCGCGAGCGTATTCGATCTCCAGCTGGGTGCCCTGGAGGATCATCTGGGTGGCCTCGTCCTTCATCTGGGCATCCCACAGGTGCGGGTTTTCGATCTTGATCTGGTTGATCACGTCGATGCCGAAGTTCAGGTGCATGGATTCGTCGCGCAGGATGTACTGGAACTGCTCGGCGGTGCCGGTCATCTTGTTGCGGCGGCCCATGGAGAGGATCTGGGTGAAGCCGCAGTAGAAGAAGATGCCTTCCAGGACGCAGTAGTAGGCGATCAGGTTGCGCAGGAACTGGCGGTCGGTCTCCGGGGTGCCGGTCTGGAACTGCGGGTCGGAGATCGAGCGGGTGTACTTCAGGCCCCAGGACGCTTTCTTCGCGACGCTCGGGATCTCGTGGTACATGTTGAAGATTTCGCCCTCGTCCATGCCCAGCGACTCGATGCAGTACTGGTAGGCGTGGGTGTGGATCGCTTCCTCGAAGGCCTGGCGCAGGATGTACTGGCGGCACTCGGGGTTGGTGATCAGGCGGTAGACGGCCAGCACCAGGTTGTTGGCGACCAGGGAGTCGGCGGTGGAGAAGAAGCCGAGGTTGCGCATGACGATGCGGCGCTCGTCTTCGGACAGGCCGTCCTTGCTCTTCCACAGGGCAATGTCGGCGTTCATGTTCACTTCCTGGGGCATCCAGTGGTTGGCGCAACCATCCAGATACTTCTGCCAGGCCCAGTCGTACTTGAAGGGTACGAGCTGGTTGAGGTCGGCGCGGGCGTTGATCATCTGCTTGTCGCCAACTTGTACGCGGGCGGCGGAGCCTTCGAGATCGTCCAGACCTTCCTGGATGTCCAGGGCGTCGAGGGCCTGCTTGGCGCGGGCGACGGCGTCGGAGTCGTCGGCGGATACGGCGCGCGCTTCTTCGACGGAGCCAGCGGCGTCGGCGTCGAGTTTGTCAGCGTTCTGCGCGGCGGCCTGGGCGACGGCCGGGGCGGCCTTGGCTTCGGTGGCGTCTTCTTTGTCGAATTCGTCCCAGCTCAGCATGGGTCCTCTCCTGTTCTGGATGGCCGTTCTGTGGCGGCCTGATGTCTGGTGGCGTGTGTGGATGCACGCTGAAGCGTTGGCTTTTCCCGTTTCTGGTTCCTCGCGTTCGCGGGGATGACGGGAGGAGCAGTGTTCGGGGTTTGGGAGTGGGGCTTATCAAGAGCCCCTCACCCTGGCCCTCTCCCAGAGGGAGAGGGGACAGTCCGTGCGGTCTGCCGTTTCGGTGTTGGCGCCGCCGGGGCGGCGCGCTCACCTTATTGGCAGGCTTCGCAGTCGGGGTTGTCGATGCTGCAGGCCTTCGGCACCGGAGCCGGCTGCGGCGCGGCGGCCGGAGCGGCTTGCAGGCCTTCGTTGCCACCGGCCGACACGGCGTTGAGCTTGCCGGTGTTGATGGTGGACTTCTCGGTGCTGGTGGCGGCCAGGGCACGGAGGTAGTAGGTGGTCTTCAGACCACGGAACCAGGCCATGCGGTAGGTCACGTCCAGCTTCTTGCCCGAGGCGCCGGCGATGTACAGGTTCAGGGACTGGGCCTGATCGATCCACTTCTGGCGGCGGCTGGCGGCGTCGACGATCCACTTGGTCTCGACTTCGAAGGCGGTGGCGTACAGGTCCTTCAGGTCTTGCGGGATGCGCTCGATCTGCTGCACGGAGCCGTCGTAGTACTTCAGGTCGTTGACCATGACCGGGTCCCACAGGCCGCGCACTTTCAGGTCGCGAACCAGGTAGGGGTTGATCACGGTGAACTCGCCGGAGAGGTTCGACTTCACGTAGAGGTTCTGGTAGGTCGGCTCGATGGACTGCGATACGCCGGTGATGTTGGCGATGGTCGCGGTCGGCGCGATGGCCATGATGTTCGAGTTACGAATGCCTTTCTGTACGCGGGCACGTACCGGAGCCCAGTCCAGGGACTCGGTCAGGTCGACGTCGATGTACTTCTGGCCACGGGCTTCGATGAGGATCTGCTGGGAGTCCAGCGGCAGGATGCCTTTGGACCACAGGGAGCCGTCGAAGGTCTCGTAGGCGCCGCGCTCGTCGGCCAGGTCACAGGAGGCCTGGATGGCGAAGTAGCTCACCGCTTCCATGGACTTGTCGGCGAACTCGATGGCCGCGTCGGAGCCGTAGGCGATGTGCTGCAGGTACAGCGCGTCCTGGAAGCCCATGATGCCGAGGCCGACCGGACGGTGCTTGAGGTTCGAGTTGCGAGCCTGCGGGACCGAGTAGTAGTTGATGTCGATAACGTTATCGAGCATGCGAACGGCGGTCTTCACGGTCTTCTCGAGCTTGGCGGTGTCCAGCTTGCCGTCGACGATGTGGTTGACCAGGTTGATCGAGCCCAGGTTGCAGACCGCGATCTCGTCCTTGTTGGTGTTCAGGGTGATCTCGGTGCACAGGTTCGAGCTGTGGACCACGCCCACGTGCTGCTGCGGGCTGCGCAGGTTGCACGGGTCCTTGAAGGTCAGCCACGGGTGGCCGGTCTCGAAGAGCATGGAGAGCATCTTGCGCCACAGGTCTTTGGCCTGGACGACCTTGAACACCTTGATCTTGTTGTACTCGGTCAGGGCTTCGTAATACTCGTAGCGCTCTTCGAAGGCCTTGCCGGTCAGATCGTGCAGGTCCGGTACTTCGGACGGGGAGAACAGGGTCCACTTGCCGTCGTCGAAGACGCGCTTCATGAACAGGTCCGGAATCCAGTTCGCGGTGTTCATGTCGTGGGTACGGCGACGGTCGTCACCGGTGTTCTTGCGCAGCTCGAGGAATTCCTCGATGTCCAGGTGCCAGGTTTCCAGGTAGGCGCAGACGGCGCCCTTGCGCTTGCCGCCCTGGTTCACGGCGACGGCGGTGTCGTTCACCACTTTGAGGAACGGAACCACGCCCTGGGACTTGCCGTTGGTGCCCTTGATGTAGGAGCCCAGCGCACGGACCGGGGTCCAGTCGTTGCCCAGGCCGCCTGCGAATTTGGACAGCATGGCGTTGTCGTGAATGGCGTTGTAGATGCCCGACAGGTCGTCCGGAACGGTGGTCAGGTAGCAGCTGGAGAGCTGCGGACGCAGGGTGCCGGCGTTGAACAGGGTCGGGGTCGACGACATGTAGTCGAACGAGGAGAGCAGGTTGTAGAACTCGATGGCGCGAGCTTCACGGTCCTTCTCTTCGATGGCCAGGCCCATGGCCACGCGCATGAAGAAGACCTGCGGCAGTTCGAAACGGATGCCGTCCTTGTGGATGAAGTAGCGGTCGTACAGGGTCTGCAGGCCGAGGTAGGTGAACTGCTGGTCGCGCTCGTGGTTCAGCGCGGCGCCCAGCTTGGCCAGGTCGAACTCTTTCAGCTTGCTGTCGATCAGCTCGAACTCGGCGCCTTTCTCGACGTAGGCGGCCAGGGCCTTGGTGTAGAGGTCGGCCATCTCGTGGTGAGTGGCGCTCTCGGCCACGCCCAGGAAGCCCAGGGCTTCTGCGCGCAGGGTGTCCATCAGCAGGCGGGCGGTGACGTAGGAGTAGTTCGGCTCGCGCTCGACCAGGGTACGGGCGGTCATCACCAGGGCGGTGTTGACGTCCTTCTCGGCGACGCCGTCGTACAGGTTCTTCAGGGTTTCGCGTTCGATCAGGTCGCCATCGACTTCGGCCAGGCCTTCGCAGGCTTCGCGGATGATGGTCTGCAGGCGGCCCATGTCCAGCGGCTGGGTGCTGCCGTCGGCCTTGGTGATGCGGATGCTCGGGTGCGGCTGGGCGATGTCGCTGGCGGTGCCGGCGTTCTTGCGCTCGTTGGCACGGGCTTCGCGGTAGATCACGTAGTCGCGGGCGACTTTCTGCTCGCCGGCGCGCATCAGGGACAGTTCGACCTGGTCCTGGATCTCTTCGATGTGGATGGTGCCACCGGAGGGCATGCGGCGCTTGAAGGTCGCGGTGACCTGTTCGGTCAGGCGGCGCACGGTCTCATGGATGCGCGACGAGGCGGCGGCGGTGCCGCCTTCCACGGCGAGGAACGCCTTGGTGATGGCTACGGTGATCTTGTCATCGGTGTAGGGAACTACGGTGCCGTTGCGCTTGATCACGCGCAGCTGGCCGGGCGCGGTGGCAGCCAGATCCTGAGCGGATTCGGCGGCCGTGGGCGCTGCGGCCTGCGGGTTCTCGCGAGTGGTGTCGATTTGCATGGGTGGTTGTCTCCACGTTCTCGTAATTGGTGTGTCACTGGCACCAGCGGTGCCGTCCCGAAAATAAAGAGCGAAAAGAGCAGTGGCCCGCGGCAGGACCGCGAGCTGAAATTTTTTCTGGAGCAGGGGGATAGAGACCCGAAGCGCCTCCCTGGCTCAAGTCGGGTGCCGGCTTTACGGGCCGGGACCACAATACCTAGTGGTGTTGAACGTATGGTTGCAACACCCGTACCGCGTTTCCATCGACATGAATCGCTCCTTGCGGGGACGGCCCGCCTGGCCCATCAGTACGGCTGGAATACGTTGTGGTTGAACCGGAGGAGCCGTGGAACAGGCTCGCGACTGCGATGTTTTTCTAGTGTCCGGTCCACTGTGGTAACCCCAATATGTAGGGGTGTACCGCAACGGGGATACAAGATAATGCGCTAATGGGGGGTTTGCAAGGCGAGAGGCTTGGGAAAAGCTGTGGATAAAATGTGGGTGAAATGTGGGTGAAGCGGGGTAACTCGCGCCAGCCCGCATGCTGAGCGCCTTTCACCGTTCGTCGTGGCTCGTGACAGAATTTTCACTCGCCGGGGCGGCATCGCGGGGGAACGAACACTACCACAATATGTAGTGTTTTTGCCGCTTCGGCTCTTGACCTTTTCGGGCAATGTCTACCTATGCCCGCGGCGTGCGGCCGGTGGAGCAATCTGGCTACAATGCCGGCCGCTTTCGCGGGCTTCTGCTTCAGTCATCAGGAGGGCCCGCTCTGCATCAGGAGGCAAGGTGGAACAAGAAGCGCGCATTCTCATCGTCGAGGACGACCAGCGATTGGCCGAGCTGACCCAGGATTACCTGGAAAGCAATGGGCTGGCGGTCTCCATCGAGTCCAACGGCGCGGCGGCGGTGGCGCGGGTGCTGGCCGAGCGCCCGGATCTGGTGGTGCTGGACCTGATGCTGCCCGGCGAGGGCGGCCTGTCGATCTGCAAGCGCCTGCGCCCGGACTACGACGGCCCGATCCTGATGCTCACCGCGCGTACCGACGACATGGACCAGGTCCAGGGCCTGGAGATGGGCGCCGACGACTATGTGTGCAAACCGGTGCGCCCGCGCCTGCTGCTGGCGCGCATCCGCGCTCTGCTGCGGCGCAGCGAGCCGGCCGAAGCCGCTCCAGCGGTTGGCGGCAAGCGCCTGACCTTCGGCAAGCTGGTGATCGACAATGCCATGCGCGAGGCCTGGCTGGACGAGCAGACCATCGAGCTGACCAGCGCCGAGTTCGATCTGCTCTGGCTGCTGGCGTCGAACGCCGGGCGCATCCTCTCCCGCGAGGAGATCTTCAACCTGCTGCGCGGCATCGAGTACGACGGCCAGGACCGTTCCATCGACGTGCGCATTTCCCGCATCCGTCCGAAGATCGGCGACGACCCGATGCACCCGCGCCTGATCAAGACGGTGCGCAGCAAGGGTTACCTGTTCGTCGGGGAGCTCTGAGGCTAGGGCCCCGCGATGAAATCCATCTTCCTGCGCATCTACGGCGGCATGCTGCTGACCCTGGTACTGGTGGCCGTCCTCGGCGTGCTGACCCTGCACCTGGTCAACGAGGTGCGCGGCGAGCGTTACCGCGAGGAGTTGGCGCGCGGCACGTTCCGCCTGATGGCCGATGAGCTGCTACCGATGACCGAGGTGGATCGCAAGCGCGCGCTGACCCAGTGGAGCCGCCTCCTGGGCATTCCGCTGGCGCTGACCGAGCTGGATGGATTGGGCATGGACGGGCGCAGCCGGGCGCGACTGATGAATGACCAGGTGCTGGTGCAGGCTGTAGAGCCGCACAGAGTGCTGGTGCTCACCCAGGTCAGCGCGGCGGAGGGGCTGATCCTCACCGGCGAGGTGGAGCAGGTCAGCGAGCAACTGGCGCGCGCCACCATCTACCTGCTGATGGATGAGCTCAAGCGCTACCCCGCCAGCGAGCAGCCCTATCACCTGGCGCGCATCGTCCGCGACAAGCGCTTTGGCTACGATGTGCACCTGCTGCGGCTGAAGGAGGTCGACCTGGACGACGACCAGAGCCGCCGGGTGGAGGAGGGCGACACGGTAATGGCGCTGGGCAAGGGCGGCGACTCCATCCGTGTGCTGACCGGCATCCTCGATACGCCCTGGGTGCTGGAAATAGGCCCGATCTATCAGATGAATCCGTATCCGCCGCAGTTGCTGTCGATCATCGTGGTCGTCGCTCTGAGCCTGATCGGCCTGACCCTGTATCTGCTGATCAGCGGCCTCGAGCAGCGCCTGCGCAGCCTGGAATCGGCCGCCACGCGCATTGCCCGCGGCAGCCTGGATACCCGCGTGGAGGCGCGCGGCGCCGACTCGGTGGGGCGCCTGTCGGGCGCGTTCAACCATATGGCGGAGCAATTGCAGCTGTTGCTGACGGTGCAGCGCGAACTGGTGCGCGCGGTGTCCCACGAGTTGCGTACGCCGGTGGCGCGCCTGCGTTTCGGGCTGGAAATGATCGAGTCGGCGGAAACCGATGCGGCGCGTCGCAAGTACATGGACGGCATGGACGGCGATATCCAGGACCTCGACCAACTGGTGGACGAGATGCTCACCTATGCGCGCCTGGAGCAGGGTTCGCCAGCGCTGACCTACCAGCACCTGGAGCTGGCGGTTCTGGTGCAGCAGGTGGTTTCGGAAATCGCGCCGCTGCGGCGGGAGATCAGCGTCACCATCGAGCCGGGCTCGCTGGTGCCGTTCGACCAGGGCAGTTGGGTGGAGGCCGAACCGCGCTACCTGCACCGCGCGCTGCAGAACCTGTTGACCAATGCCCTGCGCTACGCCGAGGGGCGCGTACGGATCAGCTTCCGGGTCAGCGTGGACCGCTGCCAGGTGGATGTCGAGGACGATGGTCCGGGGGTGCCGGAGTCGCAATGGCCGCGCCTGTTCGAGCCGTTCTTCCGGGCCGACGACAGCCGCGCGCGGGTCACCGGCGGGCATGGGCTGGGGCTGTCGATCGTGCGGCGGATCGTCCATTGGCACGGCGGGCGGGCCTCGATCGCGCGCAGCGCGAGCCTGGGCGGGGCCTGTTTCACGCTGGTCTGGCCGCGCCGGCAGGCACCGAAGGTCGAGTGAACGTTCAGCCGCGCATTCGCAAGGTTTGACCTTTAGGTCAGAAAATGCAGAATGCTGCGGTGCCACCGACCTTGGCCGGTGGCCATTCCGGTCTGCGCTGCTTTCTCCCTTTCGCTTTTTATCCCATGAGGGGTATTGCAGCTTCACCGCTATCGTTATGTAATTTTAGTTATAGCGATGGATTGCCATTGTCGCCGGCATGTCCGTCCGATCTCGAAGCCTTGATAACAACGACCCACTGGAGCATCACGATGAAACACCGCTTCGCCCGCCTTTCCCTGCTGGTCGCTTCCTGTTTCGCCCTGCACTCGGCGCTGGCCGATGAGGTGCAGGTCGCCGTCGCCGCCAATTTCACCGCGCCGATCCAGGCGATCGCCAAAGACTTCGAGAAGGAAACCGGGCACAAGCTGGTCGCCGCCTACGGCGCCACCGGCCAGTTCTACACCCAGATCAAGAACGGCGCGCCGTTCGAGGTCTTCCTCGCCGCTGACGACAGCACGCCGAAGAAGCTCGAGGAAGAGCAGGAAATCGTCCCTGGCTCGCGTTTCACCTATGCCGTCGGCACCCTGGCGCTGTGGTCGGCGAAGGACGGCTACGTCGACGCCAAGGGCGACGTGCTGAAGAAGGACGCATTCAAGCACCTGTCCATCGCCAACCCGAAAACCGCGCCCTACGGGCTGGCCGCCACCCAGGTGCTGGACAAGATGGGCCTTGCGGACAAGGTCGCCGGCAAGATCGTCGAGGGCCAGAACATCACCCAGGCGTTCCAGTTCGTTTCCACCGGCAACGCGGAACTGGGCTTCGTGGCGTTGTCGCAGATCTACAAGGATGGCAAGGTGACGAGTGGTTCCGCGTGGATCGTGCCGGGCGACCTGCATGAGCCGATCCGCCAGGACGCGGTGATCCTCAACAAGGGCAAGGACAGTGCTGCCGCCAAGGCGCTCGTCGAGTACCTGAAGGGCCCGAAAGCCGCCGCGGTGATCAAATCCTACGGCTACGAAATCTGACTCTCTAAGGAACAGGCGATGCCCCTCACGCAGGAGGATTTCCAGGCCATCTGGCTCACCATCGAGCTGGCGGCCCTGAGCACGGCGATTCTCCTGTTGATCGGTACGCCCATCGCCTGGTGGCTGGCGCGCACCCGCTCCTGGTTCAAAGGCCCGCTGGGGGCGGTGGTGGCGCTGCCGCTGGTGCTGCCGCCGACGGTGATCGGCTTCTACCTGCTGATCACCCTGGGCCCCAATGGCGCCATCGGGCAACTCACCGAGAGCCTGGGCCTGGGGCGGTTGCCCTTTACCTTCGCCGGGCTGGTGGTGGGCTCGGTGTTCTACTCGCTGCCCTTCGTGGTGCAGCCGTTGCAGAACGCCTTCGAGGCGATCGGCGACAAACCGCTGGAGGCCGCCGCGACGCTGCGGGCGAGCCCTCTGGATACCTTCTTCTCGGTGGTCCTGCCGCTGGCGCGGCCGGGCTTCATCACCGCCAGCATCCTCGGCTTCGCCCACACCGTCGGTGAGTTCGGCGTAGTGCTGATGATCGGCGGCAACATTCCGGGCAAGACCCGCGTGGTGTCGGTGCAGATATTCGATCACGTCGAGGCGATGGAGTACGCCCAGGCACACTGGTTGTCCGGTGGCATGCTGGTGTTCTCCTTCATCGTCCTGCTGGCGCTCTACGCGAGCCGCCGCAGCCGTTCGGCTTGGGCGTGAGGTGGGGATGAACGAAGCCGTCGACATGCGGGCCATCGAGGCGCGTTTCCAGATCGCCTACCCGGGCTTCAGCCTGGACGTGGACCTGCAACTGCCGGGGCGCGGCGTCACCGCGTTGTTCGGCCATTCCGGCTCGGGCAAGACCACCTGCCTGCGCTGCGTGGCGGGGCTTTCGCGCGCGCCGCTCGGCCGCCTGGTGGTGAATGGGGAGCTCTGGCAGGACAGCGCCACGGGTGTGTTCCTGCCGCCGCACCAGCGCGCCCTGGGCTATGTGTTCCAGGACGCCAACCTGTTCGAGCACCTGTCGGTACGGCGCAACCTCACCTACGGCATGAAGCGTGTGCCGCGCGACCAGCACCGCGTGAAGCTGGAGCAGGCCAGCGAACTGCTGGGCATCGGCCATCTGCTGGAGCGCATGCCGAGGCACCTGTCAGGCGGCGAGCGCCAGCGCGTCGGCATGGCCCGCGCGCTGCTGACCAGCCCGCGCCTGCTGCTGATGGACGAGCCGCTGGCGGCGCTGGACCTCAAGCGCAAGGCGGAAATCCTGCCGTATCTGGAGCGTCTGCACGACGAGCTGGATATCCCGATTCTCTACGTCAGCCATTCGCCGGACGAAGTCGCGCGGCTGGCCGATCACCTGGTGCTGCTCGACCAGGGCAAGGCCATTGCCAGCGGGCCGGTGATGGAGACGCTGGCGCGCACCGATCTGCCGATCTCGCACCTGGAGGATGCCGGCGTGGTGATCGACGGGCATGTGCTGGCCCACGACGCCGGCTACGGGTTGCTGACCCTTGAGCTGCCCCGTTGCGAACAGCGCATTCGCCTGGCCCATGCGCCGATGGAAAAGGGCAGGGCGCTGCGCATCAAGGTGCAGGCGCGGGACGTCAGCCTGAGCCTCGAGCCAGCGGCGCACAGCAGTATTCTCAACGTACTGCCGGCGACGGTGGTGGAGATGGTGCCGACGGACAATCCCGCGCACTTGCTGGTGAAGCTGGATGTGGCCGGCACGCCGCTGCTGGCGCGGATCACCCGCTATTCCCACGACCAGCTTGGCCTGCGCGCCGGGCAGGCGGTGTGGGCGCAGATCAAGTCGGTGGCGCTGCTGGCCTGAGGCTGTGGGCTTTCCGCATGAGCGGACTTCGTCCGCGATGTTCCTGCTTTTTGTGGGGCGTGCCCGTTGCAGGAAACAAGGCATAGCGTTATCCGCTGTGATGGGTGCCGCTTTGTTCCACGCCACCCCCTGGGTCTGGCAGTGATCGCTGCCGTTGCTCTTCGTAGGAGCGAGCTTGCTCGCGAACAGATGTGGGGGCGGCGGCGGGGCGGCGGGAACAGCTTCGCGAGCAAGCTCGCTTACAGGGGCCGGAAGCTCGGTAGAGGGGATAAAGAACAAGGGCGGCCAACGAAGGCCGCCCTTTTTTCTTTCAGGTTACGCCTTACAGCAGCGGAATGGTGTAGCTGACGATCAGGCGGTTCTCGTCCTGGTTGCGCTGGCTGGCGGAGCCAGCGGTCGTGGCGGCGGGCAGGCCGCTGCGCATGGTGGCGTTCTTCCAGGCCAGGCCCAGGCCCTTGAAGGTACCTTCCGGCACCACGTAGCCGAGCGCGATATCGCGTTCCCACTCGCCCTGGTCGCCTTGCTTGGTGTCGATGTTGTCGGCGTTCAGGTAAAGCACGCTGAAGGTCAGGCCGGGCATGCCGAGGTTGGCGAAGTCGTAGGCGTAGCGACCGATCCAGGTGCGCTCGCCGGCGTGGTTGAACTTCAGCAGCTGGGCGTCGGAGATCAGGTAGGTGCTGGTGCCTTCGCCGTCGCCGCGGTTGAGGTAGGGGAAGTCGCTGTCGCCGGTCATGACCTGGTAGCCGGCGCCGATGCTATGGCCGCTCAGGGCGTAGGTGAACATGCCGCTGTAGACGTTGTTGTCCACTTCGCCCTTGGTGCTGTTGCCGCCGTAGTAGCCGCTGCTGACGTAGCCGTCGGCGCGGCCGGAGGCGCTGCCGTTCTTGCCGTCGGAATCGCTGATGAAGACGCGGATGTCGGACTTCAGGGTGCCCGGGCCGATACCCCAGTTATGCACCAGGCCGAAGTAGTTCTGCTTGTAGAAGTTGTCCAGCTCGCCGTAGTAGTACGACAGGGTCAGGTTCTTGGCGGCCTTGTAGTCGCCGCCGGCGAAGTAGAACTTGTTGCTGTCGCGCGAAGAGGCGCTGCTGCCGTTGGCACCGGCGATGGACATGCTGCGCCAGTCGGTGGAGTTGCGGCCCTTGGTGTGGGTCAGTTGGCCGCCGGTCAGGGTCAGGTTGTCGATGTCGCTGGAGGTGACCTGACCGCCCTCGTAGGTCATCGGCAACAGGCGGGCGTCGTTGTAGACCACCACCGGCAGCTTGGGCTGCAGGGTGCCGTAGCGAAACTCGGTCTTGGAAATCTTCGCCTTGGCGGTGAGTCCCAGGCTGCTGAACTCATCCACCGCGCTTCCGTCGCTCTCCAGCGGAAAGATGGTGCCCGGCTGGCGGTCGATGCCCGGCTTGCCGGCCTTGCCGCCGCCGTCCAGGCGCACGCCGAACAGGCCCAGGGCGTCGACGCCGAAGCCCACGGTGCCTTCGGTGAAGCCCGAGGCATAGTTGAGCATGAAGCCCTGGCCCCATTCTTCCTGCTTGCTGGGCGAGGCGGGGCCGTTGCGGTTGTCGGTGTTGATGTAGAAATTGCGCAGAGTGAGGCTGGCCTTGCTGTCTTCGATGAAGCCGCCGGCGGCCGCCGATTGCGCGATGAGACCGAGCGAGCTGGCTGCGATGGCGAGCGCCAGGGTGTTTCTGGTCATTCCGTTTGCTCCGATGTGCGGTTCTTCTTGTGGATACCCCAGTCGCCAAGGTTTTTGACTTGGCTGTATAGGATTTTATATAGCGATGGACCTGCTGACGACTCCCCGAGCGGTAAAACCTGAGGTTCAAAAGAGGTAGATGAGCGTCTGAGCGGCGTGCATGACGCCAAATTCTGACTTTTAAGTCAAGACATTATGGCCGTCAGATATCGGCGGGAATCGCCACCAGGCTGAGCAGGCGGTCGTCCTGCAGGCTGTATTGCCCGTCGATTTCCTTGCCGCGATGCCATTCCGCCGAGAGGTCGGTGAGCAGTCGCAGGCGGGCATGGCCGCCGGCCGACCACTGGATCAGTTCGGCGTGCTCGAAGTAGAAGCGTTGGCGCACCAGTGGGAAGAGCGCCTTGAACAGGCTTTCCTTGAGCGAGAAGGTGAGGGTGATTTGCAGCGCGGCCTGTTCGGGGTCGAGCCGCGACAGTTCGTCCGGGGTGAGGATTTCTCCGGCCAGGTGCTGGGCGCGGGCGCTGTCGAGACGGCTTTCCACGTCCAGCCCCAGCCCGCGCCAGGCGTTCGCGCGGGCCACCACCGCCGCTGCCCAGCCGTCGCCGTGGGTGATCGAGCCGCAAAAGCCTGGCGGCCAGATGGGCGCCCGCTCTTCATCGGTACCGGGCACTACGGCGTCTGCGCCGCTGGCCTGCAACGCCGCGCGGGCGCAGAGGCGGCCGGCGAGGTATTCGGCCTGGCGCTTGGCAACGGCGCGCTGGATATTCGCCGGGGCCTGCACCTGGCTGTGCTGGAAGTCAGCGGGCAGCAGGCGCTGGTGATCGAAGCGGGTGCTGCGCATCTGGCAGCCGGCCAGTGGGACGGGTAGCGGCCAGTCGGCGAAGAGCGGGGTGCAGAAGACGGGAAGGGTGGTCATGGGGAGCATTCTGCCGCGCCGGAACGTGGCTCACCAGTCACGCGGCGCTTACATTCCTTTGC
Organism: Pseudomonas sp. ATCC 13867; assembly: GCF_000349845.1. NCBI lineage: Bacteria > Pseudomonadati > Pseudomonadota > Gammaproteobacteria > Pseudomonadales > Pseudomonadaceae > Pseudomonas > Pseudomonas sp. ATCC 13867. The sequence goes on from NC_020829.1 coordinate 2,061,332, forward strand.
AAACCTTCACCAAAGGCGTACGGATTCGCCGGACGAGCTTTGCCACACTACCGACCGCGTTCCCTGTGGGGACGCAGGTGAGGTTGTTGTTGGGGCGCCGCCACGGTGGGCTCCGACCTTTACACTTGATTGAGTGCGGGAGCCCCCAGGGGCTCCCGTTTTTTTTGTGCTGCGCTCAGGACTTCTCGTCGAAGAGCTCCTTGAAGAACGCCTGCAGGTCCGCCCAGGACTTCTGGTCGGCGGCCTTGTCGTAGCCCACGTCGAGGCCGTGGCCCTTGTGCATGTCGGCGTCCGGGTTGGTGAAGCTGTGCTTGGCGCCCGGCAGCACGACCAGTGTGTAGTCGGCCTTGGCGTTGTCCATCTCGGCCTTGAAGGCGGCGACGCTTTCGGCCGGCACCAGGGTGTCGGCGCCGCCGTGCTCGACCAGTATCTTCGCCTTCACCGCGCCCGGCTGTGCCGGCGTATCGGTGGCCAGCACGCCGTGGAAGCTCGCCACGCCGGCCAGCGGCAGGCCGGTGCGGGCCATGTCCAGCACCACCTTGCCGCCGAAGCAGTAGCCGATCGCGGCGATCTTGCCCGGGTCGGTCTGCGGTTGTTTCTTCAGCAGGTCGAGGCCGGCCTGGAAGCGTGCCTTGGCGGCGTCGGCGTTCTTCAGCGCTTCGCTCATGAAGGCCTTGGCGTCGTTAGGGTGCTCGGTGTGCTTGCCGCCGCCGTACATGTCGATGGCCAGCGCGCTGTAGCCCAGCGCGGCGAGGTCGCGGGCGCGGCGTTTGGCGTAATCGTTGAGCCCCCACCATTCGTGTACCACCAGTACGCCGGGACGGATGCCGGGTTTGGCGTCGTCGTAGGCGTAGTAGCCGACCATCTTCGTGCCGTCGGCGGACTGATAGGGGATTTCCTGGGTCTTGATCGCGGCGCCGGCGCTGGCGGCGAACGCGAACAGCAGCAGGGCTGTGAGCAGGCGCATGGGGGTTCTCCGTGGCGGTGGCCGAAGGTGGCCCTGAGAAGATAGTCGTTTATGCGGCACCTGCCCGGCGCAGGGACAACCGTTCAATCCTGCGGCGATGGATGAAATGTAAGATGGCCTCGTCTACCCTTGGCGCCACTCCCCGACCCCGGAAAGCGATTGGCTGATGCTGGACCTCAGTACCTGGAACCTGACCACTCCCCAGCGCGGCCCCGCCGCGACCATTTCCACCGCGAGGCTGAATCGCGATTACCAGAGCCCCTACTTCCAGCGCAGCGTCAACGGCGTGGAAATCTGGGTGCCGGTCAACGGCGCGCACACCAACGGCAGCGAATACCCACGGACCGAGCTGCGCGAGACCGCGCCCAACGGCGCGTTGTCGTTCTGGCGCTACCCGAAGGCCGACAATAACCTGCTGGTGGCCACCTTGCGGATCGATGCGGTTCCCTCTACCCGGCGCATGGTGATCGGGCAGATCCACAGCAACGGCAGCAACAGCGCCGAGGCACTGCCGCTGGTGAAGCTGGTCTACCAGCAGCGTCTGAACCTGGGGCGCGTGCAGGCGTTGGTGCGCGAGCATCCCGATGATATCTCCACCCGCACCTACACCGTGTACGAAGGCCTTCCGCTGGGCGAGGCGTTCAGCTACCGGCTGGGCGTGTCGCGCAGCGGGCTGTTGACCGTCCAGGTCAACGACGGCCACGTGACCCAGCAGTTGAGCCCGCAGTGGGCCTTCCAGGGCCTGTACTTCAAGGCCGGGCTCTATCTGCAGGACAATCGCGGGCCCGCGAGCGAGGGTGGCCGGGCCACCTTCAGTAACCTGACGATCTACCACCAATGAGGATGTCTTTCATGGCAGTGCGCATTTCCCTGGCCCTTTCCCTCCTGCTGCCGGTCGCGCTGGCGCAGGCGGCGCCGGGCGATGACTTCGGCGCCTGCCTGGACCGCCTGCAGGACAAGGCCCAGGCCAGCGGCGTCAGCGCGGCCAGCTACGCGCGCTTCACCCAGGGCCTGCAGGCGGACATGAGCGTGCTCCCGTTGCTCGATGCGCAGCCGGAGTTCACCACGCCGATCTGGGATTACCTGGCGGGGCTGGTGGACGAACAGCGCGTGGCCGACGGCAAGGCGATGATGACCGAGCACGCCGATCTGCTGCGCAAGGTCGCCGCGCGCTACCACGTCGATCCGGCCGCCGTGGTGGCGGTATGGGGCGTGGAGAGCGATTACGGGCGCATCACTGGCAAGCGGCCGCTGCTGGTGTCGCTGTCGACGCTGTCCTGCTATGGGCGCCGCCAGGCATTCTTCCAGGGCGAGTTCATCTCCACCCTCAAGCTGTTGCAGGCCGGCGATATCCGCGACAGCGGCATCACCGGCTCCTGGGCCGGCGCCTTCGGCCAGACGCAGTTCATGCCGTCCACCTACGCGCGCATCGCCGAGGACTTCGATGGCGACGGCCACCGCGACCTGGTGGGCAGCACCGCCGATGCCTTGGCGTCCACCGCCAACTACCTGCGCAAGTCGGGTTGGCGCGAAGGCCAGCCCTGGGGGTACGAAGTGAAGCTGCCGGCGGGCTTCGATGCGTCGCTGGCCGGGCGCACCAAGCGCCGGCCGATTGCCGACTGGAGCGCGCGCGGTGTGAAGCGTATCGATGGCCAGCCGATCCTGAACCTGAACTCCAGGGCGGCCATCCTGCTGCCGGCCGGGGCGCAGGGGCCGGCTTTCCTGGTACTGCGCAACTACGATGCGATCTATTCCTACAATGCGGCGGAGAGCTACGCGCTGGCCATTGCCCTGCTGTCCGACCGCCTGCGTGGCGAGCCTGGGCTGCGCGCATCCTGGCCGACCGACGATCCGGGGCTGAGCCGGATGCAGCGCAAGGAGTTGCAGGAGTTGCTGATCCAGCGCGGTTATGACATCGGCAAGGCCGACGGCATGATCGGCGACATGACGCGCCGGGCGATCCAGGAAGAGCAGCGCAAGCGCGGCCTGACGCCCGCGGATGGGCGGGCAGGGCAGAAGATCCTGAAGGCATTGAAGAGCGGGTAGGCGATCCCGTTCTGGCGGTCCGAAGCCCTGGCGCAAGCCGGGGCTTTTGTCTCTCGTAAGAGCACCTTGTCCGCAAAGGACGCTCCGTGCCGCTCTGGTTCGCGAGCAAGCTCGCTCCTACAAAGAGCACGGAGCAAGACTGCAGGAGCGAGCTTGCTCGCGAACCCAAGGCATCGATGCTCGCGAAAAGTCCCATCGCGGACAAGGTCCGCTACTACGAAAGCTGCTGGCGGTTTCCTTCATCCAGCTCGTTCAGCTTGGGTTCAGCGCCCCGACAGGTTCCGTTCAGTACCCTCCTCGTAACCTTTTCCCCGTCAACCCATTACGCAGATCCTTGACGGGAGAATCCCCATGAAAACCATGAAGAAAATCGCCCTCGCCAGCGCCATCCTCGGTGCCAGTGTCGCCGCCACCGCGGCCAGCGCCGCCGACACCTTCGTCGGTATGACCTGGGGCGAAACCAGCAACAACATCCAGAAATCCGACGCGCTGAATCGCAACCTCGGCAACCCGAAATTCGACAGCGTGATCAACAACAGCGGTACCTGGGGCGTTCGCGCCGGCCAGCAGATGGAACAGGGCCGCTACTACGTCACCTACGAGAACGTTTCCGATACCGACAGCGGCCTGAAGCTGCGCCAGCAGAACCTGCTCGGCAGCTACGACGCCTTCCTGCCGCTGGGCGACCAGGGCACCAGGCTGTTCGGCGGCGGCACCGCCGGCCTGGTCAAGCTGGAGCAGGACTCCAAGGGCTACAGCCGCGACAGCGATGTGGGTTACGCCATCGGCGCCCAAGCCGGTATCCTCCAGGAACTCGGCAAGAACGCATCCGTGGAAGGCGGCTACCGTTACCTGCGTAGCAACGCGAGTACCGAGATGAGCCCGCACGGTGGCGGCAAGGTGGGATCCCTTGACCTGCACAGCAGCTCCCAGTTCTACCTGGGCGCCAACTACAGGTTCTGACCGGTACCGCAACCGGGCCTCGCGTGGCCCGGTTGCCTGACTCAGGGAGCACGCGCATGAAATTGCTGGTGGTGGAAGACGAGGCGCTGCTGCGCCATCACCTGTACACCCGGCTCGGCGAACAAGGCCATGTGGTCGATGCCGTGGCCGATGCCGAAGAGGCGCTGTACCGCGCCAGCGAATACCACCACGACCTGGCGATGATCGACCTGGGCTTGCCGGGCATGAGCGGCCTGGACCTGATCCGCGAGTTCCGCAGCCAGGGCAAGACCTTCCCGATCCTCATCCTTACCGCGCGCGGCAACTGGCAGGACAAGGTCGAAGGCCTGGCCGCCGGCGCCGACGACTACGTGGTCAAGCCCTTCCAGTTCGAGGAGCTGGAGGCGCGCCTGAATGCCTTGTTGCGCCGCTCCAGCGGCTTTTCCCAGTCGAGCATCGAGGCCGGCCCGCTGCTCCTCGACCTCAACCGCAAGCAAGCGCTGGTCAATGGCGAGTCGCTGCAACTGACCGCCTTCGAATACCGCATCCTCGAATATCTCATGCGACATCACCAGCAGGTGGTGGCCAAGGAGCGGCTGATCGAGCAGCTCTACCCCGATGACGACGAGCGCGATCCGAACGTGATCGAGGTGCTGGTCGGCCGCCTGCGCCGCAAGTTGGAAATGGCGCCCGGCTTCAAGCCCATCGATACGGTGCGTGGCCAGGGCTATATCTTCAACGAGTTGTGCAAATGATTCGTTCGCTGCGCCTGCGCTTGATGATCGGCGCGGCGACGCTTGCCATCCTGTTCATGGCGGCTTTGCTGCCGGCGCTGCAGCGGGCTTTCAGCATTGCCCTGGAGAACGCCATCCAGCAGCGCCTGGCGGCCGATGTGGCGACGCTGGTGTCGGCGGCGCGCATCGAGGGCGGGCGGCTGAGCATGCCGGACCATTTGCCGGTGGAGGATTTCAACCTCCCCGAATCCAAGCTGCTGGGCTACATCTACGACCAGAATGGCCGATTGGTCTGGCGCTCCACCTCGGCGCAGGATGAGAGCGTGGAGTATGTCCCCAAGTACGATGGCCTGGTCGACGAGTTCACGCGCATCCGCGATCGCTCCGGCCAGGAATTTTTCGTCTACGACGTGGAAATCGACCTGCTCGGGGGGACGCAGGCGGCCTACAGTATTGTCACCATGCAGCCGGAGAGCGACTTCCGCGAATTGGTACGGGGTTTCCGCGAACAGCTCTACGTGTGGCTGGGCGGAGCGCTGCTGGTACTGCTGGGGATGCTCTGGCTCGGTTTGAGCTGGGGCTTTCGCTCGATGCGCGGGCTGCGTGCCGAGCTGGATCAGATCGAGGCTGGCGAGCGTGAGCGCCTGAGCGATGAGCACCCGGACGAGATGCTGCGCCTGACCGGTTCGCTGAACCGCCTGCTCGACAGCGAGCGCGCCCAGCGCGAGCGCTACCGCAATTCCCTGGGCGATCTCGCCCACAGCCTGAAGACGCCGCTGGCGGTGCTGCAGGGCGTCAGCGAGAACCTCGCCGCGCAGCCGCAGAACCGCGAGCAGGTGCAGGTGCTGCAGACTCAGATCGAGCGCATGAGCCAGCAGATCGGCTACCAGTTGCAGCGCGCCAGCCTGCGCAAGAGCGGCCTGATCCGGCATCGTGCGGCGCTCGAACCCTTGCTCGACACCCTCAGTGGGGCGCTGGACAAGGTCTACCGCGACAAGCGCGTGCTGCTGGAGCGCGACATGCCCGAGGGATTCGCCCTGCCGCTGGAGCAGGGCGCGCTGCTGGAAATGCTCGGCAATCTGCTGGAAAACGCCTACCGCCTGTGCCTGACGACAGTAAAGGTCAGCGCCCGCAAGCAGGGCCGTTTCTTCGAGCTCGTCGTCGAGGACGACGGTCCCGGCGTTCCGGGCAGCCAGCGCGAGCGTATCCTCAAGCGCGGCGAACGCCTGGACACCCAGCACCCCGGCCAGGGCATCGGCACGGCGGTGGTGAAGGACATCATCGACAGCTACGACGGCGAACTGGCGCTGGAGGATTCCGAGTTGGGTGGGGCGTGCTTCCGGATTCGCCTGCCGGGGTGATCGGGCGCCGGTGCGGGTTCGCGAGCGAGCTCGCTCCTACAGAAAGCCGGTCGACCTGTGCTGCCGAAGACCGCTATGCAGGGCCCGCTCTTCGTAGGAGCGAGCTTGCTCGCGAACGCCCACGCACCGGAGCCTCGTTTTAGGTCGCAGGGCGCATAACGCGCCAGTGTTATCCGCCGCGAGAGCAATCGGCGGATAATCCGTTCCGGGTTATGCGCCCTACGGCCTGGGCGCCGGCGCTCCTACAGGTTGAAACCGAGCTATTCCCCCTGCTGCGCCCTGTAGGCGCCGGGTGTCAGCCCCGTCCATTTCTTGAACGCCCGGTGGAAGGCCGAGGGCTCGGAGAAGCCGAGCTGGTCGGCGATGTCCTGGATCGACAGTTCGTCGCGCCCCAGGTAGTAGATCGCCAGGTCGCGGCGCAACTGGTCCTTCAGCTCCTGGAAGTTCGGCCCTTCTTCGCGCAGGTGACGACGCAGGGTCTGCGGACTCATGTGTAGTTGCGCGGCGACCTGCTCCAGGTCCGGCCAGTTGCGGCAGTCGCGGCCAAGCAGGCGGCGGATCTGGCTGGTCAGGCTGTCGCCGCCGTCGGGACGGGCGAGCAGGTCGGCGGGAGAGTCCTTGAGGAAATGCTTGAGCGTGCGTTCGTCCTGCAGCAGCGGCATGTCCAGGTAGCGCGCCGGCAGCAGCAGGCTGGTGCTGTCGGCGGCGAAGCGGCGTGGGCAGGGGAACAGCAGGTCGTACTCGGCCTGGTGCTCCGGCGCGGGGTAGCTGAAGGTGGCTTCTTCCAGGCGGATACGCTGGCCGATCAGCCAACTGGCCAGGCGGTGCCAGATCAACAGCAGGCTCTCGGTCAGGAAGTGGTCGGGGTCGTGCAGGTGGCGTCCGTCCAGGGTCAGGCGCGCCCGGTCGCCCTCGCGGACCAGGTGGATCGACGGGGCTCCGGGAAACAGGCCGTAGAACAGTATGCCCCGGATCAACGCCTTCTCCAGCGTGCGGCAATGGATGATGGCGTTGCACATCATGGCGAAGGTGCCGCGTTTGCTGGGGACGTTGCCAAACCCCATGTACTCGTCGTCCAGCGCCTCCCACAAGCACTGTATCAACCGTGTGAGCTGGCTGGGGTCGATCCGTGCGCGGGGTTCGTCGAGCACCGCCTGGGCGATACCGGCATCGCGCAGCAGACGCGCGGTATCCAGCCCCTGGCGCCGAGCACCCTGCACGGCGGCGCGGATGAAATGGCTGGCAATGGTGCGTTCTCGCATGGGGAGTCCTTGTTGTTCTGTCCGTGCGTCATTCGTGCGCGCGGTGTGTCCGGGCCGTCGTTGGGGGGCCGTCGCGGGGCTCTACACTACGGTACGAAGGCCCTGGCGGATACCCGCCAGAGGGCGGGAAATCCGCCAGCCGGAAGGCGGGTTTCCGCCATTTCTGGCTGCCTGCGTACCGTGTCTTTAATGGCAAGTTATTGAAAATAAAGGATTAGATTGATTTCTAAAGGTCTGGCACAGCACTTGCGATAAGCGCTCAAGGCTTGCCTGTGGGCATGCCCTGAAAACAAATTCTCCCAGTGCAGGGAGATAACGCGTTCGGTGTTGCCTCCCCCGGCGGGAGTGCATGCCCGTGAGGACAGAGCTGCCATGACCAAGCAACCTTTCTACAAGAGCCTGTACGTACAGGTGCTGATCGCCATCGCCATCGGTATCGCGCTGGGCCACTTCTATCCCGATACTGCCAAGCTGATGAAGCCGCTGGGCGATGGCTTCGTCAAACTGATCAAGATGGCCATCGCGCCGATCATCTTCTGTACCGTGGTCACCGGCATCGCCGGCATGCAGAGCATGAAGGCCGTGGGCAAGACGGGCGGCATGGCGCTGCTGTACTTCGAAATCGTTTCCACCATCGCGCTGCTCATCGGCCTGTTCGTGGTCAATGTCGTGCAGCCGGGTGCCGGCATGCACGCCGACGTTGCCAGCCTCACCGCCGAAATGAGCAAGAACGCCACGCTGACGGCCTACGTGGCGTCCGGTGAGAAGCAGAGCACCATCGAGTTCTTCATGAACGTGATCCCGAACACCGTGGTCGGCGCCTTCGCCAATGGCGACATCCTGCAGGTGCTGTTCTTCTCGGTGCTGTTCGGCTATTCGCTGCACCGCCTGGGCGATTACGGCCAGCCGGTGTTCCAGTTCATCGATCGCATCACCCACGTGATGTTCAACATCATCAACGTGATCATGAAGGTCGCTCCGCTCGGCGCCTTCGGCGCGATGGCCTTCACCATCGGCGCCTACGGCCTGGGTTCGCTGGTGCAGCTCGGCCAGCTGATGCTGTGCTTCTACATCACCTGCATCCTCTTCGTGCTGGTCGTGCTCGGCAGCATTGCCCGCTATCACGGTTTCAGCATCCTGCGCTTCATCTCCTACATCCGCGAGGAGCTGCTGATCGTGCTGGGCACTTCGTCCTCCGAGTCGGCCCTGCCGCGCATGATCGCCAAGATGGAAAAGCTGGGCGCCGACAAGAGCGTCGTCGGCCTGGTGATTCCTACCGGCTACTCGTTCAACCTGGACGGCACTTCGATCTACCTGACGATGGCGGCCGTGTTCATCGCCCAGGCCACCGACACGCCGATGGACATCTCCCACCAGATCACCCTGCTGGTGGTGTTGCTGATCGCCTCCAAGGGCGCCGCCGGCGTCACCGGCTCGGGCTTCATCGTGCTGGCCGCGACCCTGTCCGCCGTGGGCCACCTGCCGGTTGCGGGGCTGGCGCTGATCCTGGGTATCGACCGCTTCATGTCCGAAGCTCGCGCGCTGACCAACCTGGTGGGCAATGGCGTGGCTACCCTCGTGGTCGCCAAGTGGTGCAAGCAGCTGGACGAGAAGACCCTGTCCAAAGAACTGGCCGCTGGCCCGGGCAACTCCGCGGAGCTTCAGCCTTCCTGATGAGTGTCCCAACGAGCAATTCGGCCCGGTGAACGTGAAGCACCGGAGCCATTCCAGCCCGCTCATTTGAGCGGGCTTTTTTATGGGCTGATGGGGTGTGTCGGCGGCTTCTGGCCGCGAATGGTTTATCCGGCGGCTCCGGAGCCGGGTGGTTCGCGAGCGAGCTCGCTCCTACAGGTTGGGGCTTGTGGCGGGGTATCACGGACGGAGTCCGCTGCTACGCTCATCGGCTGGCACCGTGCGCTCCCGTAGGTGCGGACCTTGTCCGCGATGCAAGGCGTAGCCTTGCGCTCCTCGGGAAAGCGCCATACTTCCCGGCACGGGCCCAGCCAGGCGAAGACGGCGCGCAGGCCGGGCGGCCTGCGTTGGAAGGATCAGAGGATGATCTTGTCCTTGAGCTTCTCGGCGGCCTGTTGCAGCGCCTCGATGACCCGTTCCTTGTCGTAGTTCTGCACGTTGTTGGTGTCCAGGTACATGGAGAAGCCCGGCACTTCGTGCTCGATGAAGCTGGGGTTGGAGCCCAGGTCGCGGCGGAAGTCGACCACCTGGTAGATCTGCACCGGCTTGCTGAAGCCCTTCACCGTGATCTGACCCTTGTCGCGGCACATCAGCACATCCTTGACCAGCGAGTAGGTCTCGTGGCTGATGAGGATTTCGCCGGCCTCGGCAGCGTTTTCCAGGCGGCTGGCGAGGTTCACTTCGCGGCCGATGATGGTGTAGTCCATGCGCGTCTCGGCGCCGAAGTTGCCCACGGTGCAGTAGCCGGTATTCAGGCCCATGCGCACTTCCAGCGGCTTGGTGATGCCCTGGGCGCGCCATTGCTGGCGCATGACCTTCATGTGCTTGCGCATGGCCACGGCCATCGACACCGCGGCGGCGGCGTCCTTGCGCGCGCCCTGGGTGGCGGGGTCGCCGAAGAACACCATCACGCAGTCGCCGACGAACTTGTCGATGGTGCCGCCGTACTTGAGGGCGATCTTCGACATTTCGTTCAGGTAGTTGTTGAGCATGTCGGTGAGGGCTTCGGCCTCCAGCTCTTCGGACAGCTCGGTGAAGCCCTTGATGTCGGAGAAGAACACCGTGAGCTTCTTGCGCTGGGTTTCCAGGCGCACGCTCTTCTTGCCGCTGAAGATCGATTCCCACACCTGCGGCGACAGGTACTTGGCCAGGTTGTTGGCCAGCCGCGCGGCCTTCTCCTGTTCGCGGGCGATCTCCACGCGGGCCAGGCCCAGGCGCAGGCCCTGCTGATGGACGAAGAAGGCGGTGATGCAGATGTACAGGGTGGAGAACAGCACGCTGATCAACGCCACGACGGTCGGCGTACCGCCCTTGTAGGCCGGAGACAGCAGGGCCGCGGTGAACACCGACGCGCTGAGCATGACCAGCAGGACCAGGCCGAGGGAGCGCAGGCCGCCGATGATCAGCGAGGAGAAGGCCAGCACCAGCACCAGCATCAGGCTCGGCACTTCCGAGAAGCCCATCAGCGCGGTGGCGGCGCCGGCGTGCACGGCATCGATGAACATCAGGATCAGGCGGGTGCGCTGCGGGTGGTCGTGCTTGAAGCGGCGGCTCAACTGCTGGGCAAGATGCGGGTAGAGCAGGGCGTAGGGGACCATCCAGAGGATGTCGTAGCCGAAGTGCTGGCTGAAGGTGCCGGCGGTGATGGTTGCGGCGACGGCAATATAGGCCAGCACGCGGGAATGGTATTCGCGCAGGGGGGCGGGGGTGAGCGTGCCGTCGGAACGCTCGGTGACAATAGGCTTCATGCGCAGGAAAAGTCCCTGGTTAGTTTCGGCGCAATCCTGATTGACGCCTCCCACGCGATTGCGGGTGTAGGGATCTTATTCCATGCGCAGCCCGCTGGGCCAGTGGCGGTTCGCCACTCGTCGTCGCGGGCTGCCGCGGGTTCGGCGCGGGTCAGGCCATGCTGCCGTCGGGCTTGCGGTAGATCGACCGGCGGGGCTGGGCGAAGACCCGGCGCAGCATGGGTTCGAAGAACTCCAGGGGCAGCACTTCGGCATCCGGATCGAAGGCGGCGGCGTCGTAGCGTGCGCAGAATTCGATGGTCTGTTCGAACTGTGGGTGGTCCTTGAACTGCTCGCGCAGGTGCCGGTCCAGGCCCAGGTGGTGGAAGAAGTAGTAGCCCTGGAAGATCGCGTGTTTCTCGATCATCCACAGGTTCTCTTCGCTGACGAAGGGCTTGAGGATGGCCGCGGCGATGTCGGCGTGGTTGAACGAACCCAAGGTGTCGCCGATGTCGTGGAGCAGGGCGCAGACCACGTATTCCTCGTCGCGACCGTCGCGGTGAGCCAGGGTGGCGGTCTGCAGCGAGTGGGTCAGGCGGTCCACCGGGAAGCCGCCGAAGTCGCCGTCGAGCAGGCGCAGGTGGGTGAGGATGCGGTCCGGCAGGAGGGTGGCGTAGTGGGCGAAGTCCTTGGCGATGATCGCCCAGTCTTCGGCGCTGCCGTCTTCCATATGGGTGAAGTGGGCGCGTGCGTTCATCGGGCTGTGCTCTTGTGATTGTTGTGGGAGGGGCTGGATGGCACTGCTCCAGTCTAGAAGCCCGGACGGCGCGCGGTAGTGTCCCCAGGGCGCCAGCGGGGTGTCCCGGTGGGCGCGAATGGCGCGGCATCAGCCGCGCCGATGGCTGGCGAGGCCTTTCGGGGGGTCTGCGGGTCGTGCCCCAGGGACTGCAGGAACAGCGAGAACAGCTCCGGCTGCGAGGAGATGTCGAGCTTGTTGTACGGGTGGCGGCGGTGGACCTTGATGGTCTCCGGCGAGATCGCCAGGCGCTCGGTCATGGCCTTGGAGGAGTAACCCCGCAGGATCAGCCGGGCGATCTCCAGCTCGCGTTCGGAGAGCACGCCGGCGCCGAAGTGGCTCACGGCGTCGCGTACCTGCACCGCCACGCCGGCGTTGAGTGCGGAGCGTCTGCTGGCGGCGTTGCGCGAGGTCGGTTGGAAGGGATGACGCGAGGTATCCTCCGGACTGCGGCCCGTCGATTGGCCACACCCTGTAGGAGCGAGCTTGCTCGCGAACGGATTTCCCGGCCGCTCTGGAGTGGGGCGGGTTTGCGAGCAAGCTCGCTCCTACGAAAGGCAATAAAAAAGCCGGAGCTGCTGAGCAGCTCCGGCTTTCGTGTTTTTGTAGGAGCGGACTTTGTCCGCGATGGGGCGAACGCTGGCCTTGGGCCGGATCGCGGACGGAGGGCGCTCCTACGTCATGCCCCGGATCAGTTCGGGGTGTAGATCTGGTCGAACACACCACCGTCGGCGAAGTGGGTCTTCTGCACGGTACGCCAGTCGCCGAAGGTCTTCTCCACCGAGAAGAAGTCCACTTTCGGGAAGCGGTCGGAGAACTTGGCGAGGATTTCCGGGTTGCGCGGGCGCAGGTAGTTGTTCGCCGCGATGGTCTGGCCCTCGTCGGACCACAGGTACTTCAGGTAGGCCTCGGCCTGTGCGCGAGAGCCTTTCTTGTCGACCACCTTGTCCACCACGGTCACCGGTGGCTCGGCTTCGGCGGATACGCTCGGGTAGACCACTTCGAAGCCGCCACGGCCAAATTCGCGGGCGATCATCTCGGCTTCGTTCTCGAAGGTGATCAGCACGTCGCCGATCTGGTTCTGCATGAAGGTGGTGGTCGCCGCGCGGCCGCCGGTGTCCAGCACCGGTACGTGCTTGAACAGCTGGGCGACGAATTCCTTGGCCTTGGCTTCATCGGCGCCGTGTTTCTGCGCGTAGCCCCAGGCGGAGAGGTAGGTGTAGCGGCCGTTGCCGGAAGTCTTCGGGTTTGGCACCACGACCTGCACGCCGTCCTTGATCAGGTCCGGCCAGTCCTTCAGGGCCTTGGGGTTGCCTTTGCGCACGATGAACACGGTGGCGGAGGTGAAGGGCGCGCTGTTGTTGGGCAGGCGTGCGGACCAGTCCTTGGGCACCAGGCCGCCGTTGTCGGCCAGGGCGTCGATGTCGGTGGCCTGGTTCATGGTGATGACGTCGGCCGGCAGGCCGTCGATGACCGCGCGAGCCTGTTTGCTGGAGCCGCCGTGGGACATCTGGATGACGATGTTCTCGCCTTTCTCCGCCTGCCAATGTTTCTGGAAGGCGGCGTTGTAGTCCTTGTAGAAATCGCGCATCACGTCGTAGGAGACGTTGAGCAGCGGCTGGGCGGCCTGGGCTGCGGAGGCCAGGGCGAGGCCGGCGGCGAGCAGCGAGGCGCTGAACAGTCGTTTCACAATCCGATCCTTTTGGCAGTGTTGTTGGGGGTGAATTATGCCGTCGGGTTATATGCCGATTAAATACTTAAAGGCTATTTGCTTATTCATCCGCGCATGCGGGCAGCCGGAATGTGCAGCGTCATCAGGCTGCCGGACAGGGCGCGGATCGAAAATCGGGGAGGAATGACGGGACGGCGGGGTGCTCCGCCGTCCCGGCCGGGGTCAGGCGCGTTCGCCGGCCTCGGGGCTGTCGGTGTCGCCTTCGGCCATGCAGGCCGCGGCGGTGAACAGCACGTCGGTGGAGGAGTTCAGCGCGGTTTCCGCCGAATCCTGGAGGATGCCGATGATGAAGCCGACCGCCACCACCTGCATCGCCACCTCGCTGGAGATGCCGAACAGGCCGCAGGCCAGCGGGATCAGCAGCAGCGAACCGCCGGCCACGCCGGAGGCGCCGCAGGCGCAGATCGAGGCGACCATGCTGAGCAGGATGGCGGTGGGCAGGTCCACGGCGATGCCGAGGGTGTGCACCGCCGCCAGGGTCAGCACGCTGATGGTGATGGCCGCGCCGGCCATGTTGATGGTGGCGCCCAGCGGGATCGACACCGAGTAGGTGTCTTCATGCAGGCCCAGGCGCTCGCACAGTTGCAGGTTGACCGGGATGTTGGCCGCCGAGCTGCGGGTGAAGAAGGCGGTGATGCCGCTCTCGCGCAGGCAGGTGAGCACCAGCGGGTAGGGGTTGCGGCGGATCTTGCTGAAGACGATCAGCGGGTTCACCACCAGTGCCACGAACAGCATGCAGCCCAGCAGCACGGCCAGCAGGTGCAGGTAGCCGAGCAGCGCGTCGAAGCCGGATTCGGCGAGGGTGTTGGCTACCAGGCCGAAGATGCCCAGCGGGGCGAAGGCGATTACCACGCGGACGATCAGGGTCACGCCGCTGGCCATGTCCTCGAGCAGGTCGCGGGTGCTCTGCCGCGCGTGTCGCAGGGCGATCCCCAGGCCGATGGCCCAGGCCAGGATGGCGATGAAGTCCGCCTCCAGCAGTGCCTTCACCGGGTTGGTGGTGATGCTGAACAGCAGCGCGCGCAGGACTTCCCCGATACCGCCGGGAGGCGTCAGTTCGCTGGTGGGGGCGTGCAGCACCAGGTTGGAGGGGAAGGCGAAGCTGGCAATCACCGCGACCACCGCGGCGGAAAAGGTGCCGATCAGGTACAGCAGCAGGATCGGCCGGATATGCGTGCGTTGGCCTTGCTTGTGGTTGGCGATGGAGGACATCACCAGCACCAGTACGAGTACCGGTGCGACGGCTTTCAGGGCCGAGATGAACAGGCTGCCGAGCAGGCCGACGGCCTTGGCCGCCTCCGGCGACAGGAGCGCCAGGGCAATGCCGGCGAGCATCCCGATGAAAATCCGCATGACCAGGCTGGTGTGCTTGAGTCGTTGCAGGAAGGTGGGGGCTGGAAGAGTCATGACATCGTTCGCTGCGTTGGAATGGGATCGCACCCGCTACCGGGTACGGAAGGGGGCGAATTATGCCGTCTGCGATGGGGAAATGCGCGGTTACCCGTCGATTGAGCGGCCAGCGTCCGTTCTGGCAGGCATCGGGGCGCAGTCTGGACGCCTGCACGCGGACCGGTATTGATCCATGACGGTCGCCGCGTGAATCGCGCCGGGCCCAGCCCGGTTCGCGGAATGCCCCCGGGACCCGGATCGATATCGGCGACCGGCAGCACCGTGCCGCGCGTGGTCATCTGGAAGTTGTCCCCGGCATGGGCCGGGTAGCCGTTACCCGGTGCCTGGTATTTCACGAAATGCGTGGCCGCGATCCCTCGCTGAAGGAGGTGGCCGGCTGACTATGGACGCGGCCCGACCTTTTCCGTGGGCGGGTTACGCAGCAGCACCGACAGCAGGCGCTGCCCCAGGATCACCAGCCAGCAGGCGAAGATGAAGGGCGCGGTGAAGGCCGGTAGGCCGATCAGCGCGAAGCCGGGCTGCAGCAGCACGGCGAGCAGGATGCCGCACAGCGGCGCCAGCGGAGCGCGGTAGCGCGGCGACAGGGCGATGCCGGCCAGCGCGCCGTTCAGGCCGAGCAGGCCGGCTTGCGTGGAGGCGGCCGGCAGCCCGAACAGCGGTGCGATCAGCAGGGCGCTGGCGGCACCGGCCAGGGCCCAGAAGGCAGCGCGACGGTCGGCCAGCAGCAGGCCGAGGGCGATGGTCAGGCCGGCCAGCGGTTCGCCGAGGAAGATCACTTCGCCAAAGCCCAGCACCGTGGAGTCCAGGTAAGGATTGACCAGATTGCAGGATAGGCAACCCAGCCCCGTCGCGGGCGCCAGCCCGATGGTCTTGCCCAGCGCCGCGCTGATCCAGCCCGGCAGCACGAAGGCCAGCGTATAGGCCGGCAGGCCGAAGCGCAGGCGCGACTGGCGCAGCAGCCCGGCCTGCAGCGCCACGGAACCGAGGATGGCCGCGACGCAGAGCGCCAGCATCGCCGGCGACCACTGGAACAGGAAGGGCAGCAGCAGGCCGACGAGAATCGGGTTGTAGTCGTGCAGGCCGGCGTCGATGTCCGCCTGCGCTACGCGCAGGAAGCGCGCGGCGAGCGGGCCGAGCAGGGCACCGAGGAGCGCGCCGGGCAACAGGCGCGGCGCCGACCAGGCGATGCTGAGCAGCAGGATCAGGCCGAAGCGGGCATCGGCCTGCAGGTAGATCTGACCGAATCCGATCAGCCGGGTACGAGCGAACTGAATGAGTGGCATGGTGCTACAGGGTGGTTGGAAACTGGGGCTCGGTTGCGTCTCGGGCCGGGCGCGTCGAGGCGGCGCAACGTAGAGCATCTTGTGACGCCGGCATACGGGGCCGCGCCATACGGTTGAAAAGAAAAGAGGCTGTCGGCGGGGTAGCCGCTGACAGCCTCGAAATTCCATGACCAGCATTGGGAGTTGCTGCGTGGGGGTCATGGACCGACAAGCATTCGGTGCTCAAGTATTCAATAGCAAGGTCAAACCCGGACGGACGGGGACGCGGCCCCGTATTCCCGGCCCCGTCCGTCCGGGAGTGACTCGGTGCGGAGGCACGCTTGCAGCTGCGTGGCTCCTGAACTCGGTGTTTCTCCTGTCAGCCAGTTCCCTTCAACCCGCTCCTCTCCCGAGGGAGAGGGCTGGGGTGAGGGCGCTCTTCCAACGCTTAACCTTCCAGCGCCGGTGCGACAGTCTCGATGCGCAGCATGTTGGTGCTGCCCGGCTGGCCGAAGGGTACGCCGGCGGTGATCACCACGGTGTCGCCACGGCGCGCCATGCGCTGGGCCAGGGCGATGTCCAGGGCGGTGGAGCAGATCTCGTCGACATGGGCGAGCTGGGCGTTGACCACCGAATGGACGCCCCAGGCCACGGTCAGGCGGCGGGCGGACTTGAGCTGCGGCGTCAGGCTGAGGATCGGTGCCTTGGGCCGTTCGCGGGAGGCACGCAGGGTCGAGGCGCCCGACTCGGTGTAGTTCACCAGCACCGCGACCGGCAGGATGCGGCTGATCCGGCGGATCGCGCAGCTGATGGCGTCGGAGACGGTGGCGTCCGGCTCCGGGCGGTTGAGTTCGAGCTGGCCCTGGTAGTCCGGTTCGGCTTCCACCTGGCGGATGATCTTCGCCATCATTTCCACCGCTTCACGCGGGTACTGTCCGGAGGCACTTTCGGCGCTGAGCATCACGCAGTCGGCGCCCTCGCTGACGGCGTTGGCGACGTCGGTCACCTCGGCGCGGGTCGGCGCCGGGGAGAAACGCATGGATTCGAGCATCTGGGTTGCCACCACCACCGGGCGGCCGAGCTGGCGACAGACCTGGATGATGCGCTTCTGGATACCCGGCACGCTCTCGGCCGGCATTTCCACGCCCAGGTCGCCACGGGCGACCATGATGGCGTCGGCCAGGCGGGCGATGGCTTCGATGGACTGCACCGCCGACGGCTTCTCGATCTTGGCCATGAGGAAGGCCTTGTCGCCGATCAGCGCGCGGGCTTCCTCGATGTCTTCTGGACGCTGCACGAAGGACAGTGCGACCCAGTCCACGCCCAGTTCCAGGCCGAACTCGAGGTCACGGCGGTCTTTGGCGGTCAGCGGGCTGAGCTTGAGCACGGCTTCGGGCACATTGACGCCCTTGCGGTCGGACAGCTCGCCGCTGTTCATCACGCGGGTCTCGATGGCATCGCTGTGGGCGTTGACCACCTGCAGGCGGATCTTGCCATCGTCCAGCAGCAGGCTCATGCCCGGCTCCAGCGCCTGGATGATTTCCGGGTGGGGCAGGTTGACGCGCTTGTCGTCGCCCGGCACGTCGCTGAGGTCCAGGGTGAAGCTCTGGCCCTTTTCCAGCTGCACCGCGCCCTCGGCGAAGCGGCCGACGCGCAGTTTCGGGCCCTGCAGGTCCATCAGGATGCCGATGGGGTAGTTCAGCTCGGCTTCCACTTCGCGGACCCAGGCGAAACGCTGGGCGTGGTCGCCGTACTCGCCGTGGCTGAAGTTCAGGCGGAACAGGTTGGCGCCGGCTTCCACCAGGGCGCGGATGTCGTCGCGGCTTTTGATCGCCGGGCCCAGGGTGGCGAGGATCTTTACTTTTTTATCAGGAGTCATTTTCGAGGACCAGGATGGCGCGGAAGTCGTTGACGTTGGTGCGGGTCGGCCTGGTGATCACCAGGTCGCCCAGTTCGGCGAAGAAGCCGTAGCCGTTGTTGTTGTCGAGCTCGTGCAGCGGATTCAGGCCGGCCTTGAGGGCGCGGCTGTAGCTGCACGGGCTCATCAGGGCACCGGCGTTGCTTTCCATGCCGTCGATGCCGTCGGTGTCCCCCGCCAGGGCCCAGATGTTCGGTTCACCCTTGAGGTCGGCGGTGAGGCTGAGGAGAAATTCTGCATTGCGTCCGCCACGGCCATTGCCGCGCACGGTCACGGTGGTCTCGCCACCGGAGAGGATCAGGCACGGCGCCTTGAGCGGCTGGCCATGCTTGCGGATCTGTCGGGCGATGCCGGCGTGGACCTTGGCGACCTCGCGGGATTCGCCTTCCAGGTCGCCCAGGATCAGCGCCGGGATGCCGGCGGCTTCGGCCTTGGCGGCCACTGCATCGAGGGCGTGCTGCGGCGTGGCGATCAGCTTGAAGTGGCTGCGCGACAGGCACTCGTCACCGGGTTTGACGGTTTCCGAGCGCGGGTCTTCCAGCCAGGCGCGCACGTTCGCCGGAACCTCGATGGCGTAGCGCTTGAGGATCGCCAGGGCGTCGGCGGAGGTGGTCGGGTCGCCCACGGTGGGGCCGGAGGCGATCACCGTGGCCTCGTCGCCGGGGACGTCGGAGATTGCGTAGGTGTACACGCTGGCCGGCCAGCAGGCGCGGGCCAGGCGCCCGCCCTTGATGGCCGAGAGGTGCTTGCGCACGCAGTTCATTTCGCTGATGGCGGCGCCGGATTTGAGCAGCGCCTTGTTCACGCTGCGCTTGTCGTCGAGGCTGATGCCGTCGGCCGGCAGGGCGAGCAGGGCGGAGCCGCCGCCGGAGAGCAGGAAGATCACCCGGTCGTTCTCGGTCAGCCCGCTGATCAGCTCCAGCACGCGGCGCGCAACGCGCTCGCCGGCATCGTCCGGCACCGGGTGCGAGGCTTCCACCACTTCGATGCTGCGGCAATCGGCGCCGTAGCCATAGGGCGCCACGACCAGGCCCTGGACCTGGCCGTTCCAGTGCTTCTCGGCGACTTCGGCCATCGCCCCGGCGGCCTTGCCGGCGCCGATGACGATGGTGCGGCCGCCCTGGTCGGTGGGCAGATGCTGCGCCAGTACCTGGGCCGGATGCGCGGCGGCGATGGCGGTGTCGAACAGCTCGCGCAGGAAGGCGCGTGGGTCCAGGCTCATGACGGGGCTCCCGTGATTCTTGTTGTGGTGTATCCATGACTCAGGCTTCTGCGGGGCAGAAGGTTCTCTGCGCGCAGAAGACTCAGCGATGGATTCGAACGCCCCGGCCGGCGAGGCCGTGATTCCCTCCGGCCGGGTGTTCGAGTCGCTTTGCAGCGTGACGGGCGACGTCACTCCCATAACTTCGCCTGTCACTTTGCTCTGTGGCGGATAACGCCTTTGGCGTTATGCGCCCTACGTTGACGTACCTCGTAGGGCGCATGAAGCGGAACGCTTCATCCGCCGATTCTCAGTCCTTGCGGATCGAGAAGTTGGCCATGTGCTCCAGGCCCTTGATCAGGCCGGAGTGGTCCCAGTTGCTGCCGCCGATGGCCGCGCAGGTGCTGAACACTTGCTGGGCGTTGGCGGTGTTGGGCAGGTTCAGGCCCAGTTCGCGCGCGCCGGCCAGGGCCAGGTTGAGGTCCTTCTGGTGCAGGCTGATGCGGAAGCCCGGGTCGAAGGTGCCCTTGACCATGCGCTCGCCGTGTACCTCGAGGATGCGCGAGGAGGCGAAGCCGCCCATCAGCGCTTCACGCACCTTGGCCGGATCGGCGCCGTTCTTGGCGGCGAACAGCAGGGCTTCGGCGACGGCCTGGATGTTCAGGGCGACGATGATCTGGTTGGCCACCTTGGCGGTCTGGCCATCGCCATTGCCGCCGACGCGGGTGATGTTCTTGCCCATGGCCTGGAACAGCGGCAGGGCGCGTTCGAAGGTGTTCGGGCAGCCGCCGACCATGATGCTCAGGGAAGCGGCCTTGGCGCCGACTTCACCGCCGGAAACCGGGGCGTCCAGGTACTGTGCGCCAGTGGCCTTGATCTTCTCGGCGAAGGTCTTGGTGGCGGTGGGGGAGATCGAGCTCATGTCGATCACCACCTTGTTCGGGCCTACGCCTTCGGCGATGCCATCCTTGCGGAACAGGACGTCTTCGACCTGCGGGGTGTCCGGGACCATCACGATGATGAACTCGGCTTCCTGGGCGACTTCCTTGGGGTTGGCCAGGGCGACGGCGCCGCCGCTGGCCAGCTCGGCGGGAGCGGCATCGTGGTGGGTGGAAACGAAGATCTGGTGACCCGCTTTCTGCAGGTTCAGTGCCATGGGCAGGCCCATGATGCCGGTGCCGATGAATCCGATTTTGGCCATGAGGAATTCTCCTGGTTGTTCTTGTTGGGCTGACTGGCGCGGTGCGTACCCACCGCGCCTGCGAGCGGAATCAGATGACGTTGTGGCTCTTCAGCCAGCCGAGGCCGGCTTCGGTGGTGGTCTTGGGCTTGTATTCGCAGCCGATCCAGCCCTGGTAGCCGATGCGGTCCAGGTGCTCGAACAGGAAGCGGTAGTTGATCTCGCCGGTGCCCGGCTCGTGGCGGCCGGGGTTGTCGGCCAACTGCACGTGGTTGATCGAGGCGAGGTTCTTCTCGAGGGTCCGCGCCAGGTCACCTTCCATGATCTGCATGTGGTAGATGTCGTACTGCAGGAACAGGTTGGCGCTGCCGACCTTCTCGCGGATGTCCTGGGCCTGCTTCGTGGTCTGCAGGTAGAAGCCGGGAATGTCGATCGTGTTGATCATTTCCATGACCAGCTTGATGCCCGCGGCTTCGAGCTTGCCCGCCGCGTACTCCAGGTTGTTCAGGAAGGTGTTCTCGATGGTGGCGCAGTCATGATCCTGCGGGCGGATGCCGGCTAGACAGTTGACCTGCTTGTTGCCCAGCACCTTGGCGTAGGCGATGGCCTTGTCCACACCGGCGCGGAATTCCTCGACGCGATCCGGGTGGCAGGCGATACCGCGCTCGCCCTTGGCCCAGTCGCCGGCGGGCAGGTTGAACAGCACTTGTTCCAGCTTGTTGGCGTCCAGGCGGGCCTTGATCACCTCGGCCTCGACGTCATAGGGGAAGAGGTACTCGACACCGCTGAAGCCGGCCTTGGCGGCGGCGTCGAAACGGTCGAGGAAGTCCACCTCGGTGAACAGCATGGACAGGTTGGCGCAGAAACGGGGCATTGTGTGACTCCTTGATGGCGTGTTGCTCGAACAGCCCCCTCTCGCAAGGAGAGGGTCAGGGGAGAGGGCCTTGCGGCGCCTCTCCCACGGGGATCAATCCAGCAGCGAGATGGCGGTCGGCGCGTCGATACCCTTGAGCGCCAGTTCCTCGAACTCGTTGACCGCGTTGATCTCGGTACCCATGGAAATGTTGGTGACACGCTCCAGGATGACTTCCACCACAACCGGTACGCGGTGCTGTTGCATCAGCTCGCGAGCCTGGGCGAAGGCGGCGCCGATCTGGTTCGGGTCGAATACGCGGATCGCCTTACAGCCCAGGCCCTCGACCACGGAGACGTGGTCTACGCCGTAGCCGTTGAGTTCCGGCGCGTTGACATTGTCGAACGCCAGTTGCACGCAGTAGTCGATGTCGAAGCCACGCTGCGCCTGACGGATCAGCCCCAGGTAAGAGTTGTTCACCAGTACGTGGATGTACGGCAGGTTGAACTGCGCACCGGCGGCCAGTTCTTCGATCATGAACTGGAAGTCATAGTCGCCCGACAGCGCGACGACCTGACGGCTCGGGTCGGCCTTGACCACGCCCAGCGCTGCCGGAATGGTCCAGCCCAGCGGGCCGGCCTGGCCGCAGTTGATCCAGTGGCGCGGCTTGTAGACGTGCAGGAACTGCGCGCCGGCGATCTGCGACAGACCGATGGTGCTGACGTAGCAGGTGTCCTTGCCGAAGAACTCGTTCATCTCTTCGTAGACGCGCTGCGGCTTGACCGGCACGTTGTCGAAGTGGGTCTTGCGCTGCATCGTGCGCTTGCGCTCGCGGCAGGCGTCGACCCAGGCGCTGCGGTCCTTCAGCTTGCCGGCGGCTTTCCACTCGCGGGCCACTTCGAGGAACACGTCCAGAGCGGAGCCGGCGTCGGACACGATGCCCAGGTCCGGGGTGAATACGCGGCCGATCTGGGTCGGTTCGATGTCCACGTGGACGAACTTGCGGCCAGCGGTGTAGACGTCGACCGAACCGGTGTGGCGGTTGGCCCAGCGGTTGCCGATGCCCAGCACCATGTCCGACTCCAGGACGGTGGCGTTGCCGTAGCGGTGCGAGGTCTGCAGGCCGCACATGCCGGCCATCAGCGGGTGATCATCCGGGATGGTGCCCCAGCCCATCAGGGTCGGGACTACCGGTACGCCGGTCAGTTCGGCGAACTCGACCAGCTTGTCGGAGGCATCGGCGTTGATGATGCCGCCGCCGGCGCAGATCAGCGGACGCTCGGCGTCGTTGAGCAGGGCCAGGGCTTTTTCGGCCTGGGCGCGGGTGGCTTTCGGCTTGTTCACCGGCAGCGGCTCGTAGGCGTCGATGTCGAATTCGATCTCGGCCATCTGCACGTCGAACGGCAGGTCGATCAGCACCGGGCCCGGACGGCCGCTGCGCATTTCATAGAAGGCCTTCTGGAAGGCATAGGGCACCTGGCCCGGTTCCAGAACGGTGGTCGCCCACTTGGTCACCGGCTTGACGATGCTGGTGATGTCCACGGCCTGGAAGTCTTCCTTGTGCATGCGTGCACGAGGCGCCTGGCCGGTGATGCAGAGAATCGGGATGGAGTCGGCGGAGGCCGAGTACAGGCCGGTGACCATGTCGGTGCCGGCCGGGCCCGAGGTGCCGATGCACACGCCGATGTTGCCGGCGGTGGTGCGGGTGTAACCCTCGGCCATGTGCGACGCGCCTTCGACGTGGCGGGCCAGGACGTGATCGATGCCGCCGAGTTTCTTCATGGCCGCATACATGGGGTTGATGGCGGCGCCCGGCACGCCGAAGGCGGTATCGACACCTTCGCGACGCATCACCAGTACGGCAGCCTCGATTGCTCTCATTCTGGCCATATTTTGTTCCTCGGTTCTTATACTGATTGTGTACAAAAGTTGAGGCGATTCTAGGCAGGCTCTGTTGCGAAGGTCAAGACGGGTTGTATACGAGGAACTGAAGAGTCATTTTTGTTAAAAATATATATAAATCAGATAGCTAATTTAAAAGCTGATCCATAAGTCAAACTATTGTTTGAAAAAATGTATACAAAAATAGGTGCTCATTGTCCTTTTGTGTTGCTTTGGGCGGGGCGTTCGGCTACTAGATTGCGTACAGATTTCTGATGCGGATGTCTGCGGGCGATTTGCCAGCGCCGTCCGTACCCCCGATTTATCAACCTTGAAGAGGAACACCTCATGAGCACCATCAGTCTGGAAACCGCGCTGGACATCACCCGCCAGGCCCTGGCCGCCAGTCGCGAACTGTCCACCGCGCCGCTGACCATTGCCGTGCTGGATGCCGGCGGACACCTGGTGACCCTGCAACGGGAGGATGGCGCGAGCATGCTTCGTCCGCAGATCGCCATCGGCAAGGCCTGGGGCGCCGTGGCGCTGGGCAAGTCGTCGCGCGTGCTGGCGGCGGACGCGCAGCAGCGCCCGTCCTTCATCGCGGCGGTGAATACCCTGGCGCAAGGCAACGTGGTGCCGGCGCCGGGCGGCGTGCTGATCCGCAATCAGGCCAATGAAGTGATCGGCGCCATCGGTATCAGCGGCGACCTCTCGGATGTCGACGAGCAGTGCGCGATCCGTGGCGTGCAGGCGCTAGGCCTGGTGGCCGACGCGGGCTGATCGACGAAGGGAAGGGCGCGCGCTCGCCGCGCGCCGGATGCTTTTGTAGGAGCGAGCTTGCTCGCGAACCTTCGATTACGCCGGACGTTTCAGGTGTGAAGCGGGTTCGCGAGCAGGGACCAGGCGTCCCCCTCGGTTCTACGTTTCCAGCGGGTAGAACGTGCGATCGATCAGATCGGCAACGGCCGCAAACGCCCCTGGGGCTTGTGCTCGCCACCGTTGTCCGGCGCGGTGCCGCGCAGTACCAGGCGGGTGATGGTCTCGGTGGCGGCCTCGAAGTCGGCGTCGCTGAGGCTGGTCTTGCCGGTGACTATCGAGATCTGCCAGTCGAAATCGGCGTAGGTCTGGGTCGCCGCCCAGATGGTGAACAGCAGGTGATGCGGGTCCACCGGAGCGAGCAGGCCGCGGTCGATCCAGCTCTGCAGACAGGCGATGTTGCGCTGCGCCTGGGTGTTCAGTTCGTCCAGATACTCCTTCGGCAGGTGCGGCGCGCCGTGCATCAGTTCGCTGGCGAATACCTTGGAGGCATGCGGCAGCTCCTGGGAAATCTTCACCTTGGAGCGGATGTAGGCGCGCAGCGCCTCGCTCGGCTCGTCATCCTCGCGGAATGGCGCGGAGGCCTGGAGCAAGGGCTCGACGACGCTTTCCAGAACGCAGCGGTAGAGATTTTCCTTGGTCTGGAAGTAGTAGTAGACGTTGGGCTTGGGCAGGCCGGCGCGAGCGGCGATGTCGCTGGTCTTGGTCGCCGCGAATCCCTTTTCGGCGAACTCCTCACTGGCTGCGCGCAGGATCAGGCGCCGGTTACGCTCGCGAATGCTGGTCATGGATGCTGGTCTTCTTGTGCTGCTGTTGTTGCCCAACCGAGCCGGGTATGGTAGCACCGGCCTTGCGGCCCTCTCAAGACGAGAGGTTTTGGGTAAATTCCTGACTTGCGGGTCG
Organism: Pseudomonas sp. ATCC 13867; assembly: GCF_000349845.1. Lineage (NCBI taxonomy): Bacteria > Pseudomonadati > Pseudomonadota > Gammaproteobacteria > Pseudomonadales > Pseudomonadaceae > Pseudomonas > Pseudomonas sp. ATCC 13867. Next base: position 2,086,015 of record NC_020829.1, read on the forward strand.
AAATCGTGTATACATCGATTCACAGCTAAGGTATTCCTAACGCACTTTCGTCTGGCCCGCCTGCCAACCGGAACCTGATTGCCCATGCCTGATTCCCAACTGGTCGATCCTTTCGGCCGACGCATCACCTACCTGCGCCTTTCGGTCACCGACCGCTGCGACTTCCGCTGCACCTACTGCATGAGTGAAGACATGCAGTTCCTGCCGCGCGACCAGGTGTTGAGTCTGGAAGAACTCGAAGCGGTGGCGGATGCCTTCATTGGCCTGGGCGTACGCCGTATTCGCATCACCGGCGGCGAGCCGCTGGTGCGCAAGGGGCTGACCGGTCTGCTGGCGAAGCTGGGCGCCCGCGCGGAACTGGACGATCTGGCCATTACCACCAACGGCTCTCAATTGCGCGAACGCGCCGCCGAGTTGCGCGCCGCGGGTGTGCGTCGTCTGAACATCAGCCTCGACTCCCTGCGCCGCGAGCGTTTCGCCGCCTTCACCCGTGCCGACAGGCTGGAACAGGTTCTCGACGGTATCGACGCCGCGCGCGAGGCGGGTTTCGAGCGGATCAAGCTGAATACCGTGGTGCAGAAGGGGCGCAACGACGACGAAGTCTGCGAGCTGGTGGCCTTTGCCCTGAGCAAGGGGCTGGACATCAGCTTCATCGAGGAAATGCCGCTGGGCAGCATCAGCAGCCACGAGCGCAAGGTCACCCTGTGCAGCAGCGACGAGGTGCGCGCGCACCTGGCCGGGCGCTGGTCGTTGCTGCCGACGCCCGAGCGCAGCGGCGGGCCGTCGCGCTATTACCGCATCGATGGCCACGACAGCCGCATCGGCTTCATTTCTCCGCACAGCAATAACTTCTGCGGCGACTGCAACCGCGTGCGGGTGACCGCCGAGGGCAAGCTGGTGCTGTGCCTGGGCCATGAAGGCGCGCTGGACCTGCGCCGCCTGCTGCGCGAGTACCCGGGCGACGTCGCGCGCCTGCGTGCCGCGCTGATGGAAGCGCTGCGCCTGAAGCCCGAGCGCCATCACTTCGAAGCCGATCAGCAGGTACAGGTGCTGCGGTTCATGAGCATGACCGGCGGCTGAGTCCGCCACGGCGGGCTGCCTGGCCCGCCTGACAGAACAACAACAATGTCACCAGGAGGGTACTTTGAAGCTCAAGGCTTTTTGCTGGGCGCTTGCCAGCATCTTTTCCACCGGGGCGATGGCGCAGACCTATGTGGTCGGCGTCGAGAACCTGCCATTCGCGCCACACTACGTCACTGACGATCAGGGGCACTACCAGGGGTTTGCCCGCGATCTGCTGGATCTGTTCGCCAGCAGCAGCGGCATCACCCTGGAATACCGCCCGCTGCCGGTGGATGCGCTGTTGCCGGCGCTGCTTTCGGGCGACGTCGATTTCAAGTACCCGGACAACCGTGACTGGGCGCCGGAGCAGAAAGCCGCCAGCTCGCTGCGCTATAGCCAGCCGGTGACCCAGTATGTCGACGGTGTGCTGGTGGCCCCCGATCGCGTGGGGCAGGGTGTCGGGGCGTTGAAGCGGCTGGCGCTGGTGGAGGGCTGGACGCCGCGTGGCTACGAGGCGCCGGTGCAGTCCGGGCAGATCGGCATCGCTCCCAGCGCCGACCTGCGGCAGATGATCCATACCGCGCTGAAGAAGCAGGCCGACGGCGCCTACTTCAATGTGGTGGTCGCGACCTATTACCTGGACAACATTCGCGCGCGCCCTGGTGCGCTGGTGTTCGATCCGTCCCTGCCGCACACCCGCAGCACTTTCCAGCTCTCGACGGTGAAGCACGGCGAGTTGATCGAGCGCTTCGATCGCTTCCTCGTCGAGCACGCCAAGGAGGTTGCGCTGCTCAAGGCCAAGTACGGCGTCGAGGCGAGCCTGGACTCCGAGCATCTGGGTGTCGAGCAATGGAAGGTGGATTTCCTCGAACGGCAGAAGGCCAGGCAGAAAGCGGCGGTCTCGCCCTGAGCGTATATCTTCCCTAGAATCGCGGCTGCCGTTCGCGCGCCAGCCGTAGGGAGGATGAAGTGCGCCGCGCTTTGTTCATCTGCAGCCGCAATCGTTTGCGCAGCCCCACTGCCGAAACCGTCTTCGCCAACTGGCCGGAGGTCGAGACCGACTCCGCCGGGCTGGCGCCGGACGCGGACGTTCCGCTGAGCGTCGAGCACCTGGACTGGGCCGACCTTGTCTTCGTCATGGAGCGCCGACAGCGGCAGGCACTGCTGCGCCGGTTTCCGCTGGCGATGCGCGGTAAACGCTTGGTCTGCCTGGATATCCCCGACGACTACAGGTACCAGCAGCCGGAACTGGTGCTCCTGCTGGAGCGCAAGGCCGGCCCCTTCCTGCTCCGGGAGGGAGCATGAGCGAGATCCGCATTTCACTGCGCGAGGGCGTGCTGGTCTGCCCCGGTTTCCGCATTCAGGCGCAGCCCGAGCCTTCACTGGAAATCGACGGTGACCTGCTCTGGGCCCTGGAGCAACCATTGTGGTGCGACCTGGCTGTCGAGCTGGATACGCGCGACGGCGCCTGCTGGGTCACGCCCCTGCCGCTGGAGCGGCAGGCTGGCTTCGATCCACGGCGGGTCATCGGCTGGTGCGACGAACCGGTGCGCATCGAGCAGCCCGAAGGCGTCGAGGATGCCGAAGGCGCCATTCACTGGTGGCGTGGCGGCACGGTTGCCGATGTGCGCGGGCGTATCAGTCATCATCCCTGGGGGCGACTGCTGCGCGTGGAGGGTGGCGGTTTCGGGCCCGAGCACATGCTCTTTCCCCGAGACTGCGCCTGCGTCTACCTGGGGCGTCTCGACGCCGACTGGCGTGCACTGCGCTTCGAACTCTTTTCCTGACCTGGCATCTTAATAGATAGCGGCCCAGCAGTTGGCGCCGATAGGGCGGGAACGTTGCGGCCGGCCGGCTCTTGCGCCGAGCGGCAGCACCTCGCGCCTTTTGCATGTAGTCAATGATGAGGTGACCCTTAATGATCATAACAAAGCGGGTGAAGAGCCTTGCAGCCGTGTTGGTGCTGGCGCAGTTGGGCGTGGTGGCGGAGATTCCGCTGGCGCAGGCGAGCATGGTCGGTACCGGTGAAGTGCTGCAGGCGCAGCAACAGCAGGTCGACCGTGAGCAACTGCTGAAAATGCTCGATGACCAGGGTGTGCAGCAGAAGCTGCAGTCTATGGGCGTCGAGCGCAGCAAGGTGGAGCAGCGCATCAAGAGCCTCTCCAATGAGGAACTGGCGCAATTCAACCAGCAGCTGGACCAGGCTCCCGCCGGCGGCATCATCGGCATCATCCTGCTGTTCCTGCTGATCTTCGTCATTACCGACATGCTCTGCATTACCCACATCTTTACCTTCGTCCGGTGCCAGCGTTGAGTCGCTGGGCCGTGGCTGCCGCATTGGCGGCGGTCATGGCGCTCGGCGGCTGCGCGCAGGCGCCGAAGTTGCCGGCCAGCGTGGCGGCGCTACCGGAACGCGTGGAACTGCGTGATGTGCAGTTTTTCCCGCAGCAGGAGTTCCAGTGCGGGCCGGCCGCGCTGGCGACCATGCTCAACCAGCGCGAGGTGCGAGTGACGCCGCGCCAGTTGAAGGATCGCGTCTTCCTTCCGCAGCGCCAGGGCAGCTTGCAAGTGGAGCTGGTGGCGGCGGCGCGGGAGCAGGGCATGCTGGTCTATCCGTTGCGGCCGCGCCTGGAGGATGTGCTGAGCGAAGTGGCAGCGGGCAACCCGGTGCTGGTCCTGCAGAACCAGGGGTTGGACTGGTTGCCGGTGTGGCATTTCGCGGTGGTGGTCGGCTTCGATCGGCAGCGTCACGAGTTGATCCTGCGTTCGGGCATTACCGAGCGGTTGGTGATCGACTTCACCGCCTTCGATGTCACCTGGGCTCGTAGCAAACGCTGGGCGGTACTGACCGTGCCGGCGGATCGCCTGCCGGCCACGGCGCAGCCGACCGCCTGGTTGCGCGCGGCCCATGACCTGGAGGAAACCGGCCAGCCGGCGCTGGCCGAGCAGGCTTACCGCACCGCGACACAGGCCTGGCCACAGGATGCGCTGGGCTGGTTCGCCCTGGCCAATGCGCAGTATGCGGGTGGTCACCTGGCCGAGGCGGAATCGGCTTTGCGGCAGAGCGTGGGCGTGCGTCCCGACTTCGCCGCCGGCTGGTTCAACCTGGGGAACGTGCTGGGTGAGCGGGGTTGCCCGCAGCAGGCGCGCGAGGCGGGTAGCTGTGCGGCCCGTCTGGCGCCGGCGGATTCGCGCTTTGCGGTGGCTCCCGGTGGCGCTTCGAATGCCGCGGCGCGCTGTGAATCGCTGCCGGCCTGCCCGGGCGGCTGAATCCTTTGGGTGAGTAAAAGAAAACGGCGCCTCGCGGCGCCGTTGTTCTTCGTGCGGTACGGGGCGTCAGACGCCCAGCTTGTCGCGCAGGTTGTAGTACCAGGCGCCGATTGCGGAGAACGGTACCTGGAACATGCGGCCACCCGGGAACGGGTAGTGCGGCAGGTCGGCGAAGGCGTCGAAACGCTCGGCCTGGCCGCGCAGCGCCTCGGCCAGTACCTTGCCGGCGAGGTGGGTGTAGGTCACGCCGTGGCCGGAGCAGCCCTGCGAGTAGTAGATGTTGTCGCCGATGCGGCCGACCTGCGGCAGGCGCGACAGGGTCAGCAGGAAGTTGCCGGTCCAGGCGAAGTCGATTTTCACGTTCTTCAGCTGCGGGAACACCTTGAGCATCTTCGGACGAATGATCGCTTCGATGTTCGACGGATCGCGCGCACCGTAGACCACGCCGCCACCGAAGATCAGGCGGTTGTCGCCGGTCAGACGGTAGTAGTCGAGCAGGTAGTTGCAGTCCTCGACACAGTAGTCCTGCGGCAGCAGGGTCTTGGCCAAGTCGGCGCTCAGCGGCTCGGTGGTGATTACCTGGGTACCGCACGGCATGGACTTGGACGCCAGCTCCGGCACCAGGCCGCCGAGGTAGGCGTTACCGGCCACCACGATGAACTTGGCCTTCACGCGGCCTTGCGGGGTGTGCACCACCGGGTTGGCACCACGGTCGATCTTCACGGCAGGGGACTGCTCGTGGATCACGCCGCCCAGGGACTCCACGGCCGCCGCTTCGCCCAGGGCGAGGTTCAGCGGGTGGATGTGACCACCGCTCATGTCGAGCATGCCGCCGACGTAGCTGTCGGTTGCCACGACTTCGCGGATGCGCTTGGCGTCCATCAGTTCCAGCTGGGTGTGGCCGAAGCGCTCCCACAGTTTCTTCTGGGACTCCAGGTGGCCCATCTGCTTGGCGCTGAGGGCTGCAAATACGCCGCCGTCCTTCAGGTCGCACTGGATGTTGTACTTGGCGATGCGCTCGCGAATGATACGGCCGCCTTCGAAAGCCATCTGGCCCAGCAGTTGAGCCTGCTTGGCGCCGACGGTGCGTTCGATGACGTCGATGTCGCGGCTGTAGCTGTTGACGATCTGCCCACCGTTACGGCCCGAAGCGCCGAAGCCGACCTTGGCGGCTTCCAGTACGGTGACCTTGAAACCGTTTTCCAGCAGGAACAGGGCAGTGGACAGGCCGGTGTAGCCTGCGCCGATCACGCAGACGTCGGTTTCCACCTCGCCCTGCAGTTCAGGACGGGCCGGGACCGGGTTGGCCGAGGCTGCGTAATAGGAAGAGGGGTAGGGGGTGTGCGGCATAATGCACCTGTGTTTGTTATTTTTTACGAGATGAGTGGATGCTACCTGAGTCGAATCTGGCCGGCTAGTAGCTGTGCAAAATAATTTACGGACGGTCGAACATAAAAAAATTCACTTTTTCAGTGGCTTAGCTGAAAAAATGCTTGACGCTCCAAATTCATCGCGTAGAATGCGCCCACATCGACAGGCACATAGCTCAGTTGGTTAGAGCACCACCTTGACATGGTGGGGGTCGTTGGTTCGAGTCCAATTGTGCCTACCAAACATAGCCGCTTCGGCGGTTGCAAAAAGGGCGATCCGAAAGGATCGCCCTTTTTGTTTGCCTGCGGAAAAGTTGACGCGCCTGCTAGGGTGTCTTCTGGGGTGTGTCGGAGGTGGTGATGGGCGGTCTGCGATTCTGGTTGTTGCTCGGCGCGTTGCTGGCGTCCGGGTCGGCGTGGGCGGACATGCAGGTGGTCTGGCCGGAGGGCTGGAGTGTCTCGCGCACTCCGGAGGATGCGGCGGCCGATGCTCCGGTGATTCGCCAGCGCGGTGTGCGCATGGCAGAGGATGGTTCTCAGGCGTTGGTCATGGAGGTTACGCGTAGCCGTTTGGCTGCCGACGCTTCCGTCAATGTGGAGAAGGTCATCGTCGAGATGCGCAAGGCGCTGCAGAAGGACTTTCTTCGTCAGGGCTTCCAGGCGGCCTGCAGCAGGCCGCAGGCGGTGAAACTGGGCGGCCTTGAGGGGCTGGAGGTGCGCTGTGGTATCAGTCGAAACGGTACCGAGGTGCTGAAGCAGGCGTTGCAGGTGGCGCTGGGAGCTGGGGCGGCCTATTCGCTGACCTATGCGGCGCCGGCGGAGCACTATGCGGCGCTTGCGGGGGAGATTGAGTCGGTCAAGGCGGGGATCAGTCTGCGCTGACCTTTGTGCAAATCGCTGCCTTGTATATAGAAGGCAGAAAGCAAGAAGCCCCGCTTCGGCGGGGCTTTTCATTGTCAGGCTCAAGCGGCGAGGGTGGCTTGCACGCGCTCGATGACTGCTTGCAGCGGTGCTTCGTCCTGATACTGCTGGGGATAGAGGCGCTCGGTGTGCTTGGCGATGCCGTGCTCGTTCACCAGCGTGAAGCTGAAGCCGTGCTTGCGCTTGGCCTGGATGATGCAGTTCAGTGGGGCGAAGGCTGCCGATAGGGCGTGAATCGCCTCCTGGATATGCGGGGAGGTTTTCATTGTCTTGTCTTTCCAAATAGGTAACGGTCTTGTGACCGTTGAAATCGTAAAAAGCTCCGGGTGCACTCTGAGGATGCAGAAGGCGTGTGACCGGAATATGGCAGCGAATGGAAACTTGAGGGTCGGTTCGCGTCAGTCTGCAGTGTTGGGTGAAGGCAGTTGAACTGACGTGGGCGCTATCGCTCGGGCAAACTTTCCTGGCGCGGCTGACGTGCTCTGGAATCGATGCGGAGGAGGCGCTGGCCGTGGCCCTGTGGTGCCCAGCTCCAACCCTGGATCAAGGTAGGGAAGTGCTGGGAGGGGCGACCTTAGGTTTGGTGCTCGCTTTCAGAATTATAGGGGTTTCTGTTGAAAATGGCCAGACGATGTTGGGCCGCTGGTCAGAATCATTGCGAGTCTGTAAAGAAAAGCCGCAGGGCGGGAGCGCTCTGCGGCTTTGGGGCTTACTTCTGCAGCCAGGATTCGACGGTTTCGGCGCCGTATTGTTGCTTCCAGGCTTTCAGGGTCTTGTGATTGCCGCCCTTGGTCTCGATGATTTCACCGGAGTTCGGGTTCTTGTAGGTTTTCAGCTGGCGGCTGCGGCGATGCTGGATCGGCGCCGGTTCACCGGTGGGTTGCGGGTCAAGAATGTTGATGACGTTCCGCAGGTTCATGCCGTACTGGTCCATCAGGGCTTGCAGTTGGTCCTTGAACTCCAGTTCCTTTTTCAGGCTGCTGTCGTTCTTGAGTTTCTCCAGCAGTGCGAGTTGTTCTTTAAGCTGGCGTTCGGCTTCGCGGAACTCCGCAAGTTTGGACATCATATGCTCCCGTCGGCAGGGGTGAATTGTGGGGCGATTTTCTGTTCTTGTCGTTATCGCCGTCAACTATGGATATGAATTGTTGCGATTCGGAAAATATGCCTTAAACCTTCCGGGCTGTTATCCAGGGGGCACGGCTTAGTTGTTTTCTGGGGATAATGCGCGGACTAAGGGAGGCTTCGTCAAATCCCTGTGAAAGCTGTGTGATTCATTGTGGTGCGTTGAGTGCGAGAGCGGGATGAATAGCGAGAGTGTGCGGTATCGGGTCAATGATTATGAACTCGCGTGCCTGGTGGCGGGGCGGGGGGTGCCGCTTGTGCTGGTTCATGGTTCTCTCTGTGATTACCGCTATTGGCAGGGGCAGTTCGCTGCGTTATCTGGCCGCTATCATGTAGTGGCGCCTAGCCTGCGGCACTATTTTCCCGAGCAGTGGGATGGTAATGGGACGGGTTTTACTACTGAGCAGCATATGAGCGATCTGCTTGCATTGTTGGATCAATTGCCCGGTCCGGTGCATCTGTTGGGGCATTCGCGCGGTGGCAACCTTTGTCTGCGCGTGGCCCTGGCGGCGCCGGAGAAGTTGCGCTCCCTGACATTGGCCGATCCTGGCGGGGATTTTGCGGAAGACGTATTCCGTATGGTGGACTTGGTATCGCCAATATCCCCGCTTGAGCGCAATCAGTTCCGTCAGCAAGCGCTGATGATGATACGCGCGGGGCAGGTTGGCGAAGGGTTGCAGCTCTTCGTGGATACGGTGAGCGGTGCGGGCGTGTGGGAGCGTTCTTCCCGACAGTTCCGTGAAATGGCCACGGCCAATGCCATGACCCTGGTAGGGCAGGTGACGGACCATCCGCTGCCGATTTCCCGTGCTCAACTCGAGCAACTGCAATTGCCGGTGCTGCTGATCGGCGGGGCAAAAAGCCCGGAGCCTTTTCCGCGGATCATCCAGGCGCTGCAATCGACCCTGGCGGGCGCCCGTACTTCAATGATTTCCGGTGCTTCTCATGGCATGAATGTCATCCGTCCGGCGTCCTTCAATCGCACCGTGCTGGAATTTGTCGATCAATACTGAGCGAAGTCGGGGGTGGCCGCTCGTCAGTTACCCAAAGTTGCAGTAACATCCCACGCCTTGCCCGCTATCGCTTGCGGGCAGGTTTTCCGATTTCTTCCAGTGATCTCCGTCCGCGCGCTAAGGCGCAGGGTGCCGACAAGGCGCCTGCCACTGTGAGGCAGGCCTACCCGGCGGGCGACGCTTACTGGCACATCCCAACCCATGTGGCCTTTCGTAGGGGTCACCACTAGGAGAGGAGGCGCCATGCCCATCATTACTCTTCCCGACGGTAGTCAGCGTTCCTTCGATCATCCGGTCAGCGTGACCGAGGTGGCGCAATCCATTGGCGCAGGCCTGGCGAAAGCCACCCTGGCCGGCAAGGTCAACGGCCGCCTGGTCGATGCCTGCGACATCATCGACAGCGACGCGACCTTGCAGATCATTACCCCGAAGGACGAGGACGGGCTGGAAATCATCCGCCACTCCTGCGCTCACCTGGTGGGCCATGCGGTCAAGCAACTGTATCCGACCGCCAAGATGGTCATCGGCCCGGTGATCGACGAAGGCTTCTATTACGACATCGCCTTCGAGCGCCCCTTCACGCCGGAAGACATGGCTGCCATCGAAAAGCGCATGGCCGAGCTGATCGAGAAGGACTACGACGTCATCAAGAAGATGACGCCGCGTGCCGAAGTCATCGAGACCTTCAAGGCTCGTGGCGAGGAATACAAGCTGCGCCTCATCGACGACATGCCGGACGAGAAGGCTATGGGCCTGTACTTCCATGAGGAGTACGTGGACATGTGCCGCGGCCCGCACGTGCCGAACACCCGTTTCCTGAAAGCCTTCAAGCTGACCAAGATTTCCGGTGCCTACTGGCGCGGCGACTCGAAGAACGAGCAACTGCAGCGCGTCTACGGCACCGCCTGGGCGGACAAGAAGCAGCTGGCTGCCTACATCCAGCGCATCGAGGAAGCCGAGAAACGCGACCATCGCCGCATCGGCAAGCAGCTCGACCTCTTCCACCTCCAGGAAGAAGCGCCGGGCATGGTCTTCTGGCATCCGAACGGTTGGACCGTCTATCAGGTGCTCGAGCAGTACATGCGCAAGGTGCAGCGCGACCACGGCTACGTGGAAGTGCGTACCCCGCAGGTCGTCGACCGCATCCTCTGGGAGCGTTCCGGCCACTGGACCAACTACGCCGAAAACATGTTCACCACGGCGTCGGAAAGCCGCGACTTCGCGGTCAAGCCGATGAACTGCCCATGCCACGTGCAGATCTTCAACCAGGGCCTGAAGTCCTACCGCGACCTGCCGCTGCGCCTCGCCGAGTTCGGCGCCTGCCACCGCAACGAGCCGTCCGGCGCGCTGCATGGCATCATGCGCGTGCGTGGCTTCACCCAGGACGACGCCCATATCTTCTGCACCGAAGAGCAAGTGAAGAAGGAAGCGGCCGACTTCATCAAGCTGACCCTGCAGGTCTACTCGGACTTCGGTTTCACCGATGTCTCCATGAAGCTGTCCACTCGTCCGGCCAAGCGCGTTGGTTCCGAGGAGCTGTGGGATCGCGCCGAAAGCGCGCTGGCCGACGCTCTGAACGAATCCGGCCTGGAGTGGGAGTACCAGCCGGGCGAGGGCGCGTTCTACGGTCCGAAGATCGAGTTCACCCTGAAGGACTGCCTCGGCCGTAACTGGCAGTGCGGCACCCTGCAGTACGATCCGAACTTGCCGGAGCGTCTGGATGCCAGCTATATCGCCGAAGATAACAGTCGTACCCGCCCGGTCATGCTGCACCGCGCGATCCTCGGCTCCTTCGAGCGCTTCATCGGCATGCTGATCGAGCACTATGCCGGCCTGTTCCCGGCCTGGCTCGCACCGACCCAGGCCGTGGTGATGAATATCACTGACAAGCAGGGCGAATGGGCTGAAGAAGTGGTGCGCCAGCTCGAGCAAAGCGGATTCCGTGCCAAGTCCGACTTGAGAAACGAGAAAATTGGCTTTAAAATCCGCGAGCATACTTTGCTCAAGGTTCCCTATCTCCTGGTTATTGGAGATCGGGAAGTTGAATCGCAGGCCGTCGCCGTACGTACGCGCGAAGGGGCAGACCTCGGCTCGATGCCGGTCGCCCAGTTCGCTGAGCTGCTCGCTCAGGCGGTTTCCCGGCGTGGTCGCCAAGACTCGGAGTAATCATTATTAAGCGTGAAATGAGACAGGATAAGCGGGCTCTCCCGAAACCGCCGATCAACGAGAATATCACCGCCCGTGAGGTTCGTCTGATTGGTGCTGACGGTCAGCAGATAGGAGTGGTGTCCCTCGACGAGGCCCTCCGTCTAGCCGACGAGGCCAAGCTGGACCTGGTGGAAATTTCTGCTGATGCGGTGCCCCCTGTCTGCCGCATCATGGACTACGGCAAGCACCTCTTCGAAAAGAAGAAGCAGGCCGCTGCTGCGAAGAAGAACCAGCACCAGCAACAGATCAAAGAAATCAAGTTTCGTCCAGGGACGGAAGAAGGGGATTACCAGGTAAAACTACGCAACCTGGTACGTTTCCTTAATGAAGGGGACAAGGCCAAGGTATCGCTTCGATTCCGTGGTCGTGAGATGGCCCACCAGGAGCTGGGCATGGAGCTGTTGAAGCGGGTCGAAAACGACCTCGCCGAGATCGGCACCGTGGAACAGCATCCCAAGCTGGAAGGACGCCAGTTGATGATGGTCATCGCTCCCAAGAAGCGTAAATAACCTCCCGGGCACTGGCAGGCCTGATGGTTATCAGTTGTTAACGAATGCGGAGTACTAAACATGCCAAAGATGAAAACCAAGAGTGGCGCCAAGAAGCGCTTCAAAGTGACTGCTGGTGGCATCAAGCACAAGCACGCTTTCAAGAGCCACATCCTGACCAAAATGACCACCAAGCGTAAGCGTCAGCTGCGCGGCACTTCGATGCTCGCTGCTTCCGACGTTCGCCGTGTAGAACGCTCCCTGCGTCTGCGTTGATTTCTGGTAGAGGATAAATAAATGGCTCGTGTTAAGCGTGGCGTGATTGCCCGTCGTCGTCACAAGAAGATCCTGAAGCTCGCAAAAGGCTACTACGGCGCGCGTTCGCGCGTGTTCCGCGTTGCCAAGCAGGCGGTAATCAAGGCTGGCCAATACGCCTACCGTGACCGTCGTCAGCGCAAGCGTCAGTTCCGCGCCCTGTGGATCGCCCGTATCAACGCTGGTGCTCGTCAGAACGGTCTGTCCTACAGCCGTCTGATCGCTGGCCTGAAAAAGGCGGCCATCGAGATCGACCGTAAGGTCCTGGCCGATCTGGCTGTGAACGAAAAAGCGGCGTTTACCGCGATTGTCGAGAAAGCGAAGGCCAGCCTGGCTTAAGCCCCACGACAGTTACCGGATCTCGGTCCGGACGTAACGTCACCGATAGGGGAAGAGCCTTACCGCTCTTCCCCTATTTTGTATCTGGAGTTGGTACATGGAAAACCTGGACGCGCTGGTTTCGCAGGCCCTGGACGCCGTGCGAAACACCGAAGACGTCAACGCCCTGGAGCAGATCCGGGTTCACTACCTCGGCAAGAAAGGCGAGCTGACCCAGGTCATGAAGACCCTGGGCGACCTGCCGGCCGAAGAGCGCCCCAAGGTCGGCGCGCTGATCAACGTCGCCAAGGAACAGGTTCAGGATGTGCTGAACGCCCGCAAGGCTGAGCTTGAGGGCGCCGCCCTCGCCGCCAAGCTGGCTGCCGAGCGCATCGACGTGACCTTGCCGGGGCGTGGCCAGACCTCCGGCGGCCTGCATCCGGTCACCCGCACCAAGGAACGCATCGAGCAGTGCTTCACCCGTATCGGCTATGAAGTCGCCGAGGGGCCGGAAGTCGAAGACGACTATCACAACTTCGAAGCGCTCAACATTCCGGGTCACCACCCGGCTCGTGCCATGCACGACACCTTCTACTTCAATGCGAACATGCTGTTGCGCACCCATACCTCGCCGGTACAGGTCCGCACCATGGAAAACCAGAAGCCGCCGATTCGCATTGTCTGCCCGGGCCGCGTCTACCGCTGCGACTCCGACCTGACCCACTCGCCCATGTTCCACCAGGTCGAAGGTCTGCTGGTCGATGAAGACGTCAGCTTCGCCGACCTCAAGGGCACCATCGAGGAATTCCTCCGCGCCTTCTTCGAGAAGGAGTTCTCCGTTCGCTTCCGTCCGTCCTTCTTCCCCTTCACCGAGCCTTCGGCGGAAGTCGACATCCAGTGCGTGCTCTGCAGCGGCAAGGGTTGCCGCGTCTGCAAGCAGACCGGCTGGCTGGAAGTCATGGGTTGCGGCATGGTCCACCCCGACGTGCTGCGCATGTCCGGCATCGACCCCGAGAAATACCAGGGCTTCGCCTTCGGCATGGGTATCGAACGCCTGGCCATGCTGCGCTATGGCGTGAACGACTTGCGCCTGTTCTTCGATAACGATCTGCGGTTCCTCGGCCAGTTCCGCTAGCCCGCACGACCGTCAACGCATTTAGGAGAGCAGGATGAAATTCAGTGAACAGTGGCTGCGGAGCTGGGTAAATCCGCAGGTATCCCGTGACGAGCTGGTCGCTCGTCTGTCCATGGCTGGCCTCGAGGTCGACGCCGTGATCCCGGTTGCCGGCCAGTTCAGCGGCGTGGTCGTTGGCGAAGTGCTGTCGACCGAACAGCACCCGGACGCCGACAAGCTGCGCGTCTGCCAGGTCAGCAACGGTTCGGAGACCTTCCAGGTCGTCTGTGGCGCGCCCAACGTGCGCCCAGGCCTGAAGATCCCCTTCGCCATGATCGGCGCCGAGCTGCCGGGCGACTTCAAGATCAAGAAAGCCAAGCTGCGCGGCGTTGAATCCAACGGCATGCTCTGCTCGGCCAAAGAGCTGGAAATCAGCGAAGAGAACGCCGGCCTGATGGAGCTCGCCGCTGATGCGCCGGTGGGCGCCAACATCCGCGACTACCTCGAACTGGACGACGCCTCCATCGAGATCGGCCTGACCCCGAACCGCGGCGACTGCCTGTCCCTGACTGGCCTCGCTCGCGAAGTCGGTGCGTTGTACAGCGCCGAGGTCAAGCCGGTGGTGGTCAACGCCGTTGCTCCGCACATCGACGAAGTGCGCAACGTCGAGCTGCTCGCGCCCAAGGCCTGCCCGCGCTACCTCGGTCGCGTTGTCCGCAACGTCGACCTGAGCAAGCCGTCCCCGCTGTGGATGGTCGAGCGCCTGCGCCGTTCCGACATCCGCAGCATCGACGCCGCCGTCGATATCACCAACTACGTGATGATCGAACTGGGCCAGCCGATGCACGCCTTCGACCTCGACGAGATCAAGGGCGGCGTGCGCGTGCGCATGGCGGAGGAGGGCGAAAAGCTCGTCCTGCTCGATGGCCAGGAAGTCACCCTGCGTGCCGACACCCTGGTGATCGCCGACCACGAACGCGCCCTGGCCATTGCCGGCGTGATGGGTGGCGAGCACAGCGGCGTCAGCGCCAAGACCCGCGACCTGTTCCTCGAAAGCGCCTTCTTCGACAGCATCGCCGTGGCCGGCAAGGCTCGCTCCTACGGCCTGCACACCGATGCCTCGCATCGCTTCGAACGTGGCGTGGACTCGCAGCTGGCCCGTCGCGCCATGGAGCGCGCCACCGAACTGCTGCTGCAGATCGTCGGCGGCGAAGCCGGCCCGATCGTGGAAGCGGTCGACGAGGCCGACCTGCCCAAGGTTGCTCCGGTCACCCTGCGTGCCGAGCGCGTCACCCAGATGCTGGGCATGACCCTGGAAAACGCCGAGATCGAGCGTCTGCTCACCGCTCTGGAGTTCGACGTCCAGAAGGCCGGCGCCGATGCCTGGACTGTGGGTGTGCCGAGCCATCGCTTCGACGTCTCCATCGAAGTCGACCTGATCGAAGAGCTGGGCCGCCTGTACGGCTACAACCGTCTGCCGGTTCGCTACCCGCAGGCCCGCCTGGCGCCGAACACCAAGTCCGAGTCTCAGGCCGAACTGCCGGCACTGCGCCGCCTGCTGGTCGCCCGCGACTACCAGGAAGCCATTACCTACAGCTTCATCGATCCCAAGCTGTTCCAGCTGTTCCACCCTGGCGTTGAGCCGCTGATGCTGGCCAACCCGATCTCTGCCGACATGGCCGCCATGCGTGCCTCGCTCTGGCCGGGTCTGGTGAAGTCCCTGCAGCACAACCTCAACCGCCAGCAGACCCGCGTGCGCCTGTTCGAAAGCGGCCTGCGCTTCGTTGGTCAGTTGGAAGGGCTGGTGCAGGAAAACATGCTCGCCGGCGTCGTCTGCGGTGCCCGTCAGCCGGAAGGCTGGGCCAACGGCCGCGAGAGCGTCGACTTCTTCGACGTGAAAGCCGACGTCGAAGCGCTACTGGGTAGCGCCGGCGCCATCGATGCCTTCACCTTCTCCCCGGCGGAGCACCCGGCGCTGCATCCGGGCCAGACCGCCAGGATCGAGCGTGACGGCGTGCTCGTCGGTTATCTGGGTGCCCTGCACCCGGAGCTGGCCAGGGCGTTGGACGTGGATCGCCCGGTCTATGCCTTCGAGCTGGTACTGGCCGAGGTCGCCAAGGGCCGCCTGCCGAAATTCAGCGAACTGTCGCGCTTCCCCGAAGTGCGCCGTGACCTGGCGCTGATCGTCGATCTGGATACCCCGGCCGAATTCGTCCTGGCAAATATCCGTGAAATGGCGGGCGAATGGCTGACGGACCTCAGGCTGTTTGACGTCTACCACGGTAAAGGCATTGATCCGCTTAGAAAAAGCTTGGCGGTTGGCTTGACCTGGCAGCATCCATCACGCACTCTTAACGATGACGAGGTGAACGCGACTACGCAGAATATCGTCGCCTCGCTGGAACAAAGGTTCAACGCCACGTTAAGGAAGTAGCGTATGGGGGCTCTGACGAAAGCTGAAATTGCTGAACGTCTGTACGAAGAGCTGGGCCTGAATAAGCGGGAAGCCAAGGAACTGGTGGAGCTCTTCTTCGAAGAGATCCGCCAGGCGCTGGAGCATAACGAACAGGTGAAGTTGTCGGGTTTCGGCAACTTCGACCTGCGCGACAAGCGCCAGCGTCCGGGACGCAACCCGAAGACGGGAGAGGAAATCCCGATCACAGCCCGGCGCGTCGTCACCTTTCGTCCAGGGCAGAAACTGAAGGCCAGGGTTGAAGCTTATGCTGGAACCAAGTCATAACGACGAGTTGCCCCCCATTCCGGGCAAGCGCTATTTCACCATCGGTGAAGTAAGTGACCTTTGCGCGGTAAAGCCGCACGTGCTGCGGTACTGGGAACAGGAGTTCCCGCAACTCAACCCGGTCAAGCGACGAGGCAACCGGCGCTACTACCAGCGTCAGGACGTGCTCATGATCCGCCAGATCCGCGCGCTGCTCTACGATCAGGGCTTCACCATCGGTGGTGCCCGCCAGCGCCTCACTGGCGATGAAGCCCGCGAGGACGCCACACAGTACAAGCAACTGATCCGGCAGATGATCGCCGAATTGGAAGACGTGCTGCACGTCTTGCGCAAGTAACTGAAAAAAATGAAAAAAGCACTTCTCCGAAGCAAATGCTTGGGGTATAGTGCGATCCGCTTCTGAGGGAACTCAAAAGCAACGTCGGGGCGTAGCGCAGCCTGGTAGCGCACTTGCATGGGGTGCAAGGGGTCGAGTGTTCGAATCACTCCGTCCCGACCAATATATTCAATGACTTAGCCGCCTTCGGGCGGTTTTGTCGTTTCTGGGCAGTGACTTTTCAAGTGGCACGCCCCTTTTCGACTAGCCCATCCTCCTCTTTAGAATCGTAAGCGCCGGTGCGCGACGGTCGGTTGCTGATACCTTGTTGGCTGCCTCAATCAGCTTGTCCAGCTCCGCCGCGGAGTAGTGGCTGGTGATGCTGCCGTTCTTGTGGCCCAGTAGCCCTCTCTCTCCACAACACGCTTGATAGTCAAGAAGGGAGGCGGGCTGTAGTCCGCATACTCCAACGGGGAATAGGAGCGGATAGGCTTGCCTCTGTAGGCGAGCGCCGAAGTGTAACGTCGCCAGCAGGGGAGCGTCAGGCTGCAGTCCTGAATCATGAGCGGGATTGATACGCGGGCCTGAGGAGCTCCTTGTATATTGGGGATGATATCTGTCGGTCTGTGGGCGACTACTCCAGTTACGGCGGCGAGGTGTCCTTCGGTAGGCGCTGCGATGGGTGTCCGCGGGTTAGCCGGGGCGTACGAGAGCCTATGGGTTCAACAGCTTTCCAGGTGGATCTACACACGAGCTCCAGCGGGGCCGCCCCTCATTGCCATCATTGGGACCCCATACGCTTAGAGTTGGCATTCGTACGACATATGGGAAGACTGGACGTTGCCTTCAACAGCGCGGGGATTCCGGCGAACTGCTGCCGGTTGATGCGCTGGGCCTGGAAACCTGGCGACGGGTGATCGATGTGAACCTGGTCGGGGTATTAAGTGCATGCTTCATCAGATCGCGGCGATGAAGGCTCCGGGCAGTGGGGCAATCATCAATGCGGCGTCGATCGCGGGTGTCCGCTCGATGTCGGGTGATGTCGCGTATCGTGTGTCCAAGCATGGCGTGATCGGTTTGGCGCGTGCTGCGGCGATGGATTGCGGGCGCTACAACATCCGGGTCAATGCCGTGTGTCCGGGCCTGATCGCCACGCCGATGACGGTGAGCACAGGGGGACGACAAGAGCGTGAAGGTGCTGCTGGCCAACGCCGCGATTCGTCGCGCAGCAAAGCCCGAGGAGGTCGGTGAGCTGGTCATGTGGCTGGCGTCGGAGCGAGCTTCGTTCGTCACCGGCGCTCACTATCTGGTCGACGGTGGTCTTACGGCCTGATTGCCGCCTCTGTGGGCTGGTTTCGACGTTCCCCCGGGCCAGCCACTTATTCCCCCCGCGCCACCGCTTGCGGAGGCTTCTGCGATTGGCTGCGCTCCCGTCGCCTGGGAAAGGCATTGTGACGTCCAGCTCCTTCAAGGGGCTTTTCTGAGTGCTCAGAGAGGCCGGAGTCAGCTCTGAGTGGAAGCCTTCAGGCGCTCATGCTTGAGCACATTGCGCGTGGTGGTCTCGTAATGTTCGGTGAGCAGCTCGCAGGCCCGCTCCACGTCACGTGCCAATGCCGCGTCCAGCAGGGCGCGGTGTTCACCCGGTACATCGCGATCGATGCTGCCGGCGTACAGCAGCGACAACTGGCGATAACGCGCGGTCTGGTCGCGGAGCATTCCGGCAAAGCGCATCAGCCAGTGCGAGTCGCAGGCCGAGAGCAGGATAGTATGGAAAGCCTCATGGGCCTGCTCCCAGTCCGGCCGCAGCATTCTCTCGGGGCCTTCCACCACCGGCAGGCGGTCCAGGCGGTGGTGGGCGGCAATCAGCCGGCTCTCCCAGTCCAGGTCGCCTTGGGTGATGGATAACCGCAGTGCCTGGCATTCGATCAGCAGACGGGTATGGGTGATGTCGCGGATTTCTTCGGCGGAGATGCGGCCGACGCTGAAGCCTTTCTGCTCGGTGGCGAGTACGAAGCAGGTGGCAGCCAGGCGCGACAGGGCCTCGCGCAACGGGATCACGCCGGCGTCGTAGGTATCGGCGAGCTCCTTGAGGCGCAACTTGCTGCCTGGCGCCAGGCGGCCGCTGATGATGTCCTGGCGGACACGGGATTCAAGCTGGGAAGCCATCGTGCGCTTGTCGACGCCTTCGACCGATTCCATCCAGCGTTCAGGTTGGTTCATGGCAGATACCCAGTGTGCGTCAGCGTTAGCAGGATCATACACGCAGAGCCTTTTGTAGAAAATCTGAAGAAAATATATTTTTTAATTGACGATATATTTTAACGGGTTTAGCTTTCTCCCTATGCCGTTCTGCGTGACGGTGCCGTACAACACAACAAGAGGTCCTGATCCATGCGCTATGTATCGTTCAATCATCAAGGCCGCGCCGTGCTGGGCGTTCGCACTCCTGAAGGCGTGAAGGTGCTGGGTGAGGAAACCCTGGAGTCGCTGCTGACGCGTGGTGAGGACCTGGCCACCTATGGCGAGAAGGCCAAGGGGGACGTCGTGGAGGTTGGCGAACAGGACTACCTGCCGTTGATGCGCAGGCCGGGGAAGATCGTGTGTGTCGGCCTCAACTACGCCGACCACACCAAAGAGTCGCCCTATGCGCAGCCGGACTATCCCACCCTGTTCCCGCGCTTCAACAGCAGCCTGACCGCTCATAACCAGCCGCTGGTGCGGCCGCGCGTTTCCGACACGCTGGACTACGAAGGCGAGATGGCGGTGGTGCTCAAGAGTGGCGGCCGGCATATCCCGAAAGACAAGGCTCTGGACTGCGTGGCCGGCTACGCGCTGTTCAATGAGGGCTCCGTGCGTGACTATCAGTTCAAGTCGCCGCAATGGACAGTCGGCAAGAACTTCGACGACACCGGCGCCTTCGGTCCTGATCTGGTCACCGCGGACGAACTGCCGCTCGGCGGCAAGGGCCTGCTGTTGCAGACCAGGGTCAACGGCAAGGTGGTGCAGTCAGCCAACACCCAGGACATGCTGTTCGACGTGGCAACGATCATCTCCACCCTCAGCGAGGCGGTGACCCTGGAAGCCGGCGACGTGATCGTCAGCGGTACGCCCGCCGGCGTCGGCTTCGGCATGGACCCGAAGGTCTATCTCAAGGCCGGCGATGTCGTGGAAGTTTCCATCGAAGGCATTGGCACGCTGGTCAATCCGGTGGTCGACGAGGCCTGAGCGGTCGCCGCAACCGATGAGCAGAGAAGCCCCCTCCCTGGGGCTTCGACTACAACAAGATGAGGGAGGCGATCATGGGCATCACGAGTCGTGGCGTGCATTCGATCGATCATTACGCGCTGTACGTCCCGTCGCTACAGCAGGCCCGGCATTTCTTCGAGCACTTCGGTCTGGATGTGCAGGGGAGCGAGGCGTGGCTGGACATTTCGGCGGCCGACGGCCATCGCTGGGCGCGCATATTGCCGGGGCCGGGCAAGTCACTGGCCTGGATCAGCTTCAATTGCTTCGAGGACGACTTCGCCACGCTGCGCGAGCAGGTGGAGCGTAGCGGCGCGCCGCTCGAAGAAGGCGCTGGCGACGGTTTCTGGTTCCGCGATCCGGACGGCAACCTGATACAGGTCCGGGTAGGTGAGAAGACCATGCCGGATTCGCGCCCCACGAGTCCCCAGGTTGTTCGCGACCTGCGTGGCGTGGGCAGCCGGGACGCGGTGTGCCAGGTCCGGCCAAGGCGCCTGTCCCACGTCCTGTTCTTTTCTCCAGACGTGCCGCGGGCCGTGGCTTTCTATGAGCAGGCGCTGGGTTTGAAACTTTCCGACCGCTCCCAGGACATCATTGCCTTCACCCATGCGCGACACGGTTGCGATCACCATCTGGTGGCCTTCGCCAAAAGCGGCGCCAAGGGGTTCCACCACGCGGCCTGGGACGTCCCGACCATCGATGACGTGGGCAATGGGGCGGAGCAGATGGCCGCCGCGGGCTATGTCGAAGGGTGGGGCACGGGCAGGCATTGCCTGGGTTCCAACTACTTCCATTACGTCCGCGACCCCTGGGGCTCCTTCAGTGAG
Source organism: Pseudomonas sp. ATCC 13867 (assembly GCF_000349845.1). Classification (NCBI taxonomy): domain Bacteria; kingdom Pseudomonadati; phylum Pseudomonadota; class Gammaproteobacteria; order Pseudomonadales; family Pseudomonadaceae; genus Pseudomonas; species Pseudomonas sp. ATCC 13867. The sequence goes on from NC_020829.1 coordinate 2,106,342, forward strand.
TACTCCACGGAAATGGACTTCATCGAGGCCGGGAGCGAGTGGCCGGCGGGAGACTTCCCAGCGGAGAGCTCGCTGTATCTCTGGGGGCCGCCGGTCCCCGACTACTTCATCCTGAACACCGAGGCGGGCGGCTGACCGGCACGCCAGCAACTCCCTGACGCCATTCATTTCGTATTCGCTGATTGCCTTCGGGCAAGCGGCGCGGGTTCGGCTTGCCCGATCCTGGATAAGTGGCGCAGGCAATAGCGCCCGCCCTGGTGGGTAACTTTCCGATTTCAAGAACAAGAGTGCGGAGTACAACCATGAAACTGCAAAACACCTCCGAAATCATCGAAGTCCCCGTCCTGATTGTCGGAGGTGGTCCCTCCGGCCTCACGGCTTCCCTGCTGCTGTCGCGCTACGGTATCCGCAACCTGCTGATCAACAAGTATCGCTGGACCGCCAACAGCCCGCGGGCGCACATCACCAACCAGCGCACCATGGAAGTGTTCCGGGATGCCGGTGTCGAATCGCAGGTCGTCGCCGCCGCAAGTCCCCATGAGCTGATGGCCAACAACGTCTGGGCCACCAGTTTCAGTGGCCAGGAGTTCGGCCGCCTGCTGACCTGGGGGAATGCCATCGAGCGCAAGTCCGACTACGAATTGGCCAGCCCGTCGGCCATGTGCAACATCCCCCAGCACCTGATGGAGCCGATTCTCGCCAACGAAGCCTTGCGCGCCGGCAGCGAGATGCGTTTCAACAACGAACTCGTGGACTTCACCCAGGATGCCGAGGGGGTTACCGCCCGCGTCCTTGATCGCGGTACCGGGCGCGAGTTCACCGTGCGCGCCCGCTACATGATCGGCGCAGACGGTGCCCGTAGCCGGGTGATGGAGTTGCTCGGCATCCCGCTGGAAGGCGAGATGGGCCTGGGCTGCGCGGTGAATGTCTGGCTGCGCGCCGACCTGCGCCGCTACTGCGAAAGCCGCCCTGGCGTGCTCTATTGGATGGTGCAGCCGGGCAACGACTACTGGGTGGGCAGCGGTACTTTCATCTGCGTTCGTCCGTGGAACGAGTGGGTGATGCTGTTCATGTACGATCCCGCACAGGGGGAACCGGACCTCAGCGAGGCAGCGGTGATCGAGCGAGCCCGCCGTGTCATCGGCGACGCCGATATCCCCGTGGAAGTGCTCGCCACCAGCAAGTGGCAGATCAACCACGTGGTCGCCAGCCACTACTCCGAAGGGCGGGTGTTCTGCTGCGGCGACGCTGTGCACCGCCATCCGCCGGCCAACGGGCTGGGCACCAACACCTCGGTGCAGGACGCCTACAACCTGGCCTGGAAGCTCGCGATGGTCCTTAAGGGGGAAGCCGGCACGGGGTTGCTGGACAGCTACAACCAGGAGCGTCAGCCGGTGGGGCGCGAGGTCGTGGACCGCGCGATGGAGAGCGTACGCAACATGTTGCCGATCTCCAGCGCGCTGGGTTTCAAGCCAGGCCAGACCGAGGCCGAAGGCTGGGCGAGCCTGCAGGAGCTCAGCGCGGACTCGGCAACCGGCCGTGAGCGCCGCGCGGCCCTGGAGCAAGCCATTCAACTGCAGCACTATCAGTTCAACTGTCATGGCGTGGAGCTGGGCCAGCGTTATCAAGGCTGCGCGGTGTCGGGGGATGGCAGCGAGGCGCCGGCCTATGGTCGGGACCGTGAACTCTACTATCACCCCACCACCTGGCCCGGTGCGCACCTGCCGCATGCCTGGTTGCATGACGCCGCCGGACACAAGCTCTCCACCCTGGATGTCTGCAGCCAGGGGCGGTTCACGCTGCTTATCGGGCACGGTGGAGAGGCCTGGCGCCATGCCGCCCAACTGGCTGCCCAGGAGCTGGGCATCGATCTGGTCGTACGCCGCATCGGGCTGGGCCTGGAATATACCGACAGCTATGGCGATTGGTCGCGGCTGCGTGAGATCCATGAGGACGGCTGCGTACTGGTCCGTCCTGACAAGCATGTCGCCTGGCGTGCGCAGCGTGTTTCACCATCTGCCGATGCATTGCTGCTGGATGCCTTGAAGGCCGTGCTGGCTCGCCACTGAGTTTCCCTTCCCGTTCATGAGTCCCTTCCCGCCGGGCCGGTCACACGGCCCGGTTCGGGAGTGTTTTGCCCCGCGAAGGCCTTCCGGGAGGGGACTCGCCCTATCCGCGAAAACAAGAACAAGAGGCAGATATGTTGAACAACGTGATGCTGTCCATGAGCGCCGGTTTGCTCGCCGTTGCGGCGATGAGCGCTCACGCTGAAGTCGAAGAAAAGGGGGAGGGCTCCCTGGCGCGCTGGTTGCTCGGTCCCGAGCTGGAGCATGACCACGGCATACGGATTTCCGGTCTGCTGGATGTCGGCTATGCCCGCAACAACCGCTCCAGTCATGCCGAGCGAGAGGACGGTCTGAGCAACCTGCCGCTGACCGGCTTCTCCGATGAAGGGCTGGAGCTGGCATCGGTGCATATATTTGCCGACAAGCCGCTGGTGGCCAATGTGGTACCCAGGGTCACGCCGCTGCCCGGCCCCAAACCCGAAGAGGTGTCCTTCGGATTCAGCATGGAGACGCTCTATGGGCGCAACGCCCAGTTTGCGCGGACCTTCGGCTGGGACATGCACTGGCCCGCCAACTCACCGGGCGACGACGATGTCGAACGGGCCAAGCGCGACAAGGAGAAGTTCGTCGCCACGCCGAACCTGTTCGCTTCCATATACCTGCCCTATGGTCCCGGCTTCAGCCTGATCGCCGGGATCTTCGGCCCGGCGACGGGCTACGAGATCCCACCGAACATCCGAGAGGCGCGCAACCCATTCGCCAGCAAGACCTACGCCTTCGTCTCCGAAGCCAGCACCGTGTCGGGATTCCTGGCCAGCACCCGGTTACTCGATGACGAGAGCGGTCTTCTCGGCGTCGAGCTGGGGGTGGTACAGGGACGCAACAACCTGCGGGACAACAACAGCGGCAAGTCGGTCCTGGGCGCGCTACGCTGGCGCACGCCAGACATGCAGACCTGGATCGACTACGAGTTCATGGTTGGCGATGAGGAGAACCATGACTTCGACGACGTCCAGGCCCCTACCGCGCGGTTGGTCTCTCACGATGGCCAGTTGCGTCAGCAGCATTCGCTGAACGCCTGGCACGCTTTCGATACGCGTTGGTCGATGGGCGGGGAGGTGGTCTACGGTCGCCAGTCCGGGGATGGGAAGGCAGACACCGTCGATATCGTCACCGGGCCTGGTTTCGACGGAGCCTCATGGTGGGGCGTCAACGGTGTGCTGACCTACCAGCACCGCAAGGACCTGGCCTTTTCCGTTCGCGGCGAACACTTCCGCGATCGCGACGCCTTCGTGCTGTTCCCCACCAGTAGCGCTCGGGGCGACTTCAACGCTCTGACGATGGGCCTCCGATGGGACGCCACGCGCCACATCAGCATCCGTCCCGAACTGCGTTACGACTGGTTCGATCCCATCGAACATGACCGAGTCTACGGCAATGGTCGTGACCGCACCCAATTGACCGGTCTGGTCGAAGCCCTCGTGTACTTCTGATCCACCCCGCAATCCTACCTGCGCAAGCGTTCATTCCATCCATGCCCTTGGCGGCGGAGGAGTACCCGTATGTTCGATAAAAAGTACGAATGGAAGGCCG